>DWWN01000055.1 GCA_019119685.1 Candidatus Faecalibacterium faecigallinarum | reverse complement strand
TTTTTTCATCTTTTTTCAAGCGAACTTGAAGTGCTTTTTCTACTCTTGCCTCTCGGCGGGGCTTCCCGCCGGGCGCTCGCATATAGTACTACTTTTTCCGTTACTTGTCAACCCCTTTTTGCAAATTTTTTGCGTCTTTCTTTTCCCTCTTATAGCGCCCGAAAATCAGCCTGTATTTTTGGTCAACATTCCGAAAACACTAAATGTAGTGTCTAACCGCTTGACTTGCCACTAAATAATGGTATCATAGTCTTGCACCCCGCGCGGCGGGCCGTCCGCCGGCCGCACACGCGGATATCCATAGAGGCTTGTATCCTATATATAAATAGGCATCTGTCCGGCCGCCGGGCAGACAACATCCCTCTCTAACCAAAAGACAGCGCCCCGGCGCTGCCATGCGCGAAGGAGGAGGAACCGCATGAAGATCATCAAACGGAATGGCACCGAAGTCCCATTCGATATCACCAAGATCATTGTGGCCGTCTCGAAGGCCAACCAGTCTGTAGATGAAAAGCTCCGGCTCAGCCGCGAGCAGATCACCCAGATCGCCGCCGCCGTCACCGACCGCTGCCAGCAGCTGAACCGTGCGGTCAGCGTGGAGGAAGTCCAGGATATGGTCGAGAACCAGCTGATGGACGTCCAGGCCCACGACGTGGCCCGCCACTATATCACCTACCGCTATGTCCAGAACCTGAAGCGCCAGACCAACACCACCGACGAGCGGATCCTCAGCCTCATCGAGTGCAACAACGAGGAAGTCAAGCAGGAGAACTCCAACAAGAACCCCACCGTCAACAGCGTCCAGCGCGACTATATGGCCGGCGAGATCTCCAAGGACCTGACCGCCCGGCTGCTGCTGCCCCCCGACATCGTCAAGGCGCACCGGGAGGGCCTGATCCACTTCCACGACGCCGACTACTTTGCCCAGCATATGCACAACTGCGATCTGGTCAACCTGGAGGATATGCTCCAGAACGGCACCGTCATTTCGGGCACCTTTATCGAGAAGCCCCACAGCTTCTCCACCGCCTGCAACATCGCCACCCAGATCATCGCACAGGTGGCCTCCAACCAGTACGGCGGCCAGAGCATCAGCCTGACCCACCTGGCCCCCTTCGTGGACGTCTCCCGCAAGAAGATCGCCGCCGAAGTGGAAAGCGAGATGGAGGGCCTGCCCGTCACCGAGGAGCGCAAGAAGGCCATTGTGGAAAAGCGGCTGCGGGCCGAGATCAACCGCGGCGTGCAGACCATCCAGTACCAGGTGGTCACCCTGATGACCACCAACGGCCAGGCGCCTTTCATCACCGTCTTTATGTATCTGGGCGAGGCGCGCAACCCCCAGGAGAAAGCCGACCTTGCCATCATCATCGAGGAGACCATCCGCCAGCGCTACCAGGGCGTCAAGAACGAGGCCGGCGTCTGGATCACCCCCGCCTTCCCCAAGCTGATCTATGTGCTGGAGGAGGACAACATCCGCCCCGGCTCCCCCTATTACTATCTGACCGAGCTGGCCGCCAAGTGCACCGCCAAGCGGATGGTGCCCGACTATATCTCGGAAAAGAAGATGCTGGAGCTGAAGGTGGACAAAAACGGCGAGGGCCACTGCTACACCTGCATGGGCTGCCGCAGCTTCCTGACCCCCTACGTGGACCCCGAGACCAACCAGCCTAAATACTACGGCCGGTTCAACCAGGGCGTCGTCACCATCAACCTGGTGGACGTGGCCCTGAGCTCGGGCGGCAACTTTGAGGAGTTCTGGAAGATCTTCGACGAGCGGCTCGATTTGTGCCACCGGGCCCTGCAGTGCCGCCACAAGCGGCTGCTGGGCACCCTCAGCGACGCCGCCCCCATCCTGTGGCAGTACGGCGCCCTGGCCCGCCTCAAGAAGGGCGAGAAGATTGACAAGCTGCTGTTCGGCGGCTACTCCACCATCAGCCTGGGCTACGCCGGCCTGTATGAGTGCGTCAAGTATATGACCGGCAAGAGCCACACCGACGCCGAGGCAAAGCCCTTTGCCCTGAGCGTGATGCAGCACATGAACGACTGCTGCAAGGCGTGGAAGCAGGCCGAGAACATCGACTACTCCCTTTACGGCACCCCGCTGGAATCCACCACCTACAAGTTTGCCACCTGCCTGCAGAAGCGGTTCGGCATCATCCCCGGCATTACCGACAAGAACTATATCACCAACAGCTACCACGTCCATGTGTCGGAGCAGATCGACGCCTTCACCAAGCTCAAATTTGAGAGCGAGTTCCAGGAGCTTTCGCCGGGCGGCGCCATCAGCTATGTGGAGGTGCCCAATATGCAGGATAACCTCGAGGCTGTCATGAGCGTGCTCCAGTTCATCTACGACAACATCATGTACGCCGAGCTGAACACCAAGTCTGACTACTGCCAGTGCTGCGGCTACGACGGCGAGATCCAGATCGTGGAGGACGACGGCAAGCTGGTCTGGGAGTGCCCCAAGTGCGGCAACCGTGACCAGAGCAAGCTGAACGTGGCCCGCCGCACCTGCGGTTATATCGGGACGCAGTTCTGGAACCAGGGCCGTACCCAGGAGATCCGGGACCGGGTGCTTCACCTGTAAGAAACGCCAAAACCCCCGCCGGACTCATCCGGCGGGGGCTTTTTATTGGATCATGCGTTCACATCCGAAGAGGAAGCTCAGGCCATGCAGGCGCGGACGCAGGCGCGCAGGGCGCGGGCGTTCTCCGAGACCACCTCGACGGGGCGGCTGTAGTCCAGCCGCAGCAGGCCCAGCAGGCTCTTTGCATCGGCGATCTGACCGTTGGCGTCGTGGATGCCCACGTCGCTGTTCAGGCTGCTGGCCGCGTTGACGATCTTGTTGATCTGGTTGATGTTGCTGACTCTAACTCTCTCGATCATAAAGGAACCTTCCTTTCTGTTCGGGTGTGTGGATGTGCTTGCTTACAGCTGGGCGTCCAGGCAGAAGCCCCAGCGCGCCACGCAGGCGTCCTCCAGGGCGGTCTGCGCCGCGGCCCGGCTGCTGAACGAATCCAGAATCATTGTAATATATTTCATAGCAATTTCTCCTTTTCTAAAAACCACAGGCGCCTTGCACGCCTTTCATTGCCCGGTGCAATGCTCCGGCTCTGCGCCGCCGCATCCAACCAAACCGGGCACTTATTCCCGGCTTCCCGCGCCGGGATCTTGCGGACGCCCTCTATCCTGCGTCCTTGCCTGTATTATATTCATCTTGCACAAGCAATTCAATAATTTTTTGTGAACAATCACAAATTTCGGCGTCACATACAAGTTTTACCAGTCCGGGGCAACTTTTTTCGTTCCGTCTGTACGGAAAAATGTCTCCGCTTCGCGCACACATCTTTTTTTCAATATATCAGTAATTCCAGAACAAACGACGGTGCGGTATTTTCCGCATCCATTGGTCGGCGGCCTGTCCGCCGCAGCAAGGAGGAAGCACATGAATTACGCCAACATCAAATATTGCGATATCGCCAACGGCCCCGGCGTGCGCACCAGTCTGTTCGTCTCGGGGTGCACCCACCGGTGCCCCGGCTGCTTCAACGAAGTGGCCTGGGATTTTGCCTACGGCGCGCCCTTCACCAAGGAGGTGCGCAACCAGATCTTCGCCTCCTGCCGTCCCGACTACATCGCCGGGCTGTCCCTGCTGGGGGGCGAGCCGATGGAGCCGGCCAACCAGCGGGAGCTGCTGCCCTTCGTGCGCAATTTCAAGGCGCTGTACCCCGGCAAGACGGTGTGGTGCTACTCGGGCTATACCCTCGAGCAGCTGCTGGGGCAGGAGCCCTCCCGCTGCCGGTGCGAGGCCACCGACCCGCTGCTGGCTTTGCTGGACGTGCTGGTGGACGGGCCCTTCATCCAGGCCCAGTACGACATTTCCCTGCGCTTCCGGGGCAGCGCCAACCAGCGCCTGCTGGATATGCCCCGCACCCTGGCCGAAGGCAAGCCCGTCCTCTGGCAGGATAAGCCCGTCTTTTCCACCCACACGATGGACTGATTTTCCATCCTGAAAACCCTGCAAGGAGGCCGCAGATGTTCAAGTTTCGCAGCATTCTCGCAACGCTTTACCTGTTCCTTCACCCGGGCACGTGGAAAGAGCTCCGGGAGGGCATGAACACACCTGTCTCAGACTGTGTTTCCTGGAAAGACGTCCACTGGTAAAGCAAAAGAAAGACCGGCGCCCCTGGGTCCGCTTTGGGTCCCTTTGGGGCGCCGGTTTTTGTGCGCCTTGTTTCTATCTTCAGGCTTCGCCATTCACAGATTCCAACCGCACTGCAAACCCTCTCACTCCGCGAACATTTTGGTGGAGAGGTAGCGGTCGCCGGTGTCGGGCAGAAGGGTGACGATGGTCTTGCCCTTGTTCTCGGGGCGGCGGGCCAGCTGGATGGCGGCCCACACCGCCGCGCCCGACGAAATGCCCGCCAGCACGCCTTCCTCGCGGCCCAGCCGGCGGCCGGCCGCATAGGCGTCCTCGTCGGCCACCCGGATGATCTCGTCGTAAATCGAGGTGTCCAGCACCTTGGGCACAAAGCCCGCGCCCAGGCCCTGCAGGTCGTGGCGGCCGGGCGCGCCGCCGCTCAGCACCGCCGAGGTGGCCGGCTCGACGCCCACCACCCGGACGGCGGGGTTCTTGCTCTTCAGATAGCGCCCCACGCCGGTGATGGTGCCGCCGGTGCCGATGCCCGCCACAAAAATGTCCACCTGGCCGTCGGTGTCCTCCCAGATCTCGGGGCCGGTGGTGGCCTCGTGGGCCGCGGGGTTCGCAGGGTTATCGAACTGCCCCGGCACAAAGGCCCCGGGGATCTCGGCGGCCAGCTCGTTGGCGCGGGCAATGGCCCCGCTCATCCCCTTACTGCCCTCGGTCAGGACCAGCTCGGCGCCGTAGGCTTTCATCAAAAGGCGGCGCTCCATGCTCATGGTCTCGGGCATCACGATGATGACCCGGTAGCCCCGGGCCGCGCCCACGCTGGCCAGCCCGATGCCGGTGTTGCCCGAGGTCGGCTCGATGATGACCGCCCCCGGCTTGAGCAGGCCCTTGGCCTCGGCGTCGTCCAGCATGGCCTTGGCCACCCGGTCCTTCACCGAACCGCCGGGGTTCATGGATTCGATCTTGGCCAGGATGCGGGCCTCCAGCTGCTCGCCGCGCTCGATGCGGCTCAGCTCCAACAGGGGCGTGTGGCCGATCAGCTGTTCGGCCGAAGTGTAAATTCTGCTCATGGGGCTTCCTCCTTTTCCTATTTGACCGGTTCGTTTACCGGCATTATAGCTTTGCCGCCGGCTTTTGTCAACATTCTTTCATCCCATGGTTGAAAAGCTATATCCCTTGTCGTATAATAGGTTCAAATCACCGTTAGAAGGAGCAGTGGTTATGATCGTTTCGACAAAAGGCCGGTACGCCCTGCGCGTCATGATCGACCTGGCCGAAAACCCATCCGACAAGTACATCCCCCTCAAGGCCATCGCGGCCCGGCAGGGCATCTCGGAAAAATACCTCGAAAACATCCTCAAGACCCTGGTCCAGCACGGGCTGCTGCAGGGGCTGCGGGGCAAAGGGGGCGGCTACCGGCTGACCCGCCCCGCCAGCCAGTACCGCGTGTCGGACATCCTGCTGCTGACCGAGGGCAGCCTCGCGCCGGTGGCCTGCCTGGGACCGGGCGCGCCCGACTGCGCCCGCCTGCCCGAGTGCCGCACCTATGAGCTGTGGCGCGGCCTGGACGAGGTGATCCGCGGCTACCTCGACAAGATCACCCTGGCCGACCTGGCCCGCCCCGCCCAGACCGGGGACTATTATACGATATGATCAAGCAGAAAACGCCCTGCTTCCCGATGGGAGGCAGGACGTTTTTGCATTTAGTCCTGTTCAGCCGCTGCGGCGCGGGCGGCGGCCTCTTTCTGGGCCTCGTCGGCCTCGGCCTTACCGCCCCGGGCCAGCTTTGCCACCACGCCGGACAGCGCCAGCACGCCCAGCAGGTTGGGGATGACCATCAGGCCGTTGAACATATCGGACATATTCCAGACCAGATCCACCTTCTGGACCGAGCCCACCACGATGCACAGCACCGCAATGACGGCGTAGGGCCGCACCGCCTTGGGCCCCAGCAGGGCCTTGACGTTGGTCTCGCCAAAGAAGTACCAGCCGATGATGGTGGAGAAGGCGAAGAACAGCATACACACCGCTACAAAGGCGTTGCCGAACGAGCCGAACGCCTGGTTGAAAGCCGCCTGGGCCAGGGCAGTGCCGGTCAGGCCGCCCTCCTGCAGGGGCTGCAGCAGCCCCGAGCTGAGGATCACCAGGGCGGTCATGGTCAGGACGATGAAGGTGTCGATAAAGACGCCGATCATGGCGGCCAGGCCCTGGTCCTGGGGCTTGTCCACCCGGGCCAGCGCGTGGGCGTGGGGCGTGGAGCCCATGCCGGCCTCGTTGGAGAACAGGCCCCGGGCCACGCCGTACCGCATGGCCTCCTTGACGCCCAGGCCGGCCACGCCGCCGAACACAGCCTGCGGATCAAAGGCGCAGACAAAGATGGACCGGATGGCGCCGGGCAGGGCCTCCCGGTTGATGAACAGGACGATCAGCCCGCCCACGATGTACAGGCCGGCCATGATGGGGACCATCTTTTCGGTGACGGAGGCCAGCCGCTTGACCCCGCCGATGAAGATGAACGCCGCGATGGCCGCCGCCAAAACGCCCATCACGATGCGGGGCACCCCGAAAGCGTTGTAGAACGCCTCGCCGATGGAGTTGGACTGCACCATGTTGCCCATAAAGCCCAGCGCCAGGATGATGGCCACCGAGAAAAACACCGCCAGCCCCTTGCCCAGCCGGCCCTTGTAGGCCGCGCGGATGTAGTAGATGGGGCCGCCGGTGGTCTGGCCGTCGGCGCCCTTGGTCTTGTACAGCTGGGCCAGCACCGCCTCGCCGTAGATGGTGGCCATCCCGAAGAAGGCCGAGAACCACATCCAGAAGATGGCGCCGGGCCCGCCCGAATACAGGGCGGTGGCGCAGCCGGTGATGTTGCCGGTGCCCACCTGGGCCGCAATGGCGGTGGTCAAAGCCTGGAACGAGCTCATGCCGTGCTTGCCGGCCTTTTCACCGTTCAGCGAAAATCCGCCGAAGACCCGGCGCAGCCCCTCGCCAAAGCCGCGCACCTGGATGAACCGGGTGCGGACGGTAAAGTAGATGCCGGTGCCCAGCAGCAAAAACAGCAAGAGCAGCTGCTTGTTCCAGAGCACGTCGTTCACTGCGTTGACAAAAGCGCTCAGCGTTTGTTCCATGTTCGTTTCCCCTCTCGTTTCCCAATTTCCCAATCGTATGGCGGATGCCGGGGCCAGGGGCGCGGGGCGCAAAAAAGAGCCGGACGCGCGGCGGCGCTGTCCAGCTCATGCACAAAACAAAAAAGACCGGCGAAGCCCACCGGGGCCCGCCCTCTTTACTCTGTCCTTTTACCTGAGAGATTCGGCGTCGCCGCCTTGCACCTTCGGTCCTCGCAATGAGCTTCTCCAGAGCCACATCCATCTTTAGTCCCGGCCCGGATGGGGCCGCCTGAGAGTTTTGCTCCTTCGGCAGGTTTTGCACCGTTTTCCTAAAGACTTCCCTTGCCGTATTCGGTTTTCCGTCCGCTATGGTACCATAACGGCGCACATCTGTCAATCACAGGCGGTCACTTTCAGCGTTCCATACAAAAAATGCGCCAAAAAGGTCCTAAAAAAAGTCCCGCCCAGCCAGCATGTACGGATGGACGGGACATAAAAAGACAGCGCCGTGAAAAAGGAGAAGAGCCGGCGCTGTCTGTATCGGAAACTCCACCGGAGTGGAGAGAGTAAGTAGTCTGTCCGCCGCCCGGCGATTGCCTGGCATGGGCGGGGGAACAGTAGGATGTCGGAGCCGCCGGCGGCTTGTTCGGGCCGTGCCGGCGTCGAGGGTTTTGGGGGACCCTTTTTCAAAAGGAAGTAAATCCACTTTGTGAGGAGGTTTTCTCTCCTCCCCGACTGCACCCTTAGTATACTGCTAATTTGTGGCAGCTTTTTGTGGACTTTTTGAACAGTTTGAAAACAACGCCCAAACGGCTCACTGCACCCCGTAAAACGCCTTGGCGATGTCCGCCGAACGCTTGGCGTCTTTGGCGTACCAGTCGGCGCCGATCTCGAGGGCGTAGCGCTCGGTCAGCACCGCGCCGCCCACCATCACTTTGCAGTCGAGCTTTGCTTTGTGCAGCGCCTCGATGGTCTCGGCCATGCTCTTGAGGGTGGTGGTCATCAAAGCGGACAGGCCCACGAGCCGCGCGCCGCTCTCGCGCACCGCCTCCACCACTTTTTCGGGCGGGACGTCCCGGCCCAGGTCCAGCACCTCGAAGCCGTAATTTTCCAAAATGACCCGCACGATGTTCTTGCCGATGTCGTGCACGTCCCCCTTGACGGTGGCCAGCACGATCTTGCCCTTGCTCGAGCCGGGCGCGCCGTTTTTCGCCACCGCGGCCTTGATCTCCTCAAAGGCGGCCTGGGCGGCGCTGGCCGACTGCAGCAGCTGGGGCAGGAACAGCGTGCCCTTCTCGTACCCCGCGCCCACCGCGTCGAGGGCCGGGATCAGGGCGTGATCGACAAGGTCCAGCGGGTCCCGGCTGGCAAGCAGCGCCCGCGTGTGGGCCGCGGCCTCCCCTTTCAGGCCCTGCTCCACCGCCTTCATCAGGGGGGCGTAGGGCCCGGCGGGCGCGCTCTCCCCGGCCGGGGCGGCTGCCTGCGGCGCGGCGGGCTGGGCCGCCTGGGACGGCATCTGCCGCCCGGCGTACCGGGCGATGTACTGCCCGCTCTGCTTGTCCCGCCCCGACAGGACGCCATAGGCGTAGACCGCCCCCATCATCTCCTCGCTGGCCGGGTTCATGATGGCAAGGTCGAGCCCTGCGTACATGGCCATGGTCAAAAAGGCGGCGTTCAGGTAGGGCCGGCAGGGCAGCCCAAAGCTGATGTTGGACACGCCCAGCACCGTGCGCACCCCCAGTTCCTCCTTGCAGGCGCGCAGGGCCTCCAGGGTGGCCATGACGTCCTCCTGCTGGGCGCTGGCGGTCAGGGTCAGGCAGTCGATATAGATGTCCTCGCGCGGGATGCCGGCGGCCAGGGCCGCGTCCCGGATGCGGGCGGCAATGGCTGCCCGCTGGGCGGCCGTCTTGGGGATGCCCCGTTCGTCCAGGGTCAGGCCCACCACCGCCGCGCCGTACTTTTTGCACAGGGGCAGCAGCTGATCCAGCACCGCCTGCTCCCCGTTCACCGAGTTGACGATGGGCTTGCCGTTGTACACCCGCAGCCCCCGCTCGAGGGCGGCGGCGTTGGAAGAATCCAGCTGCAAAGGCAGGCTGACCACGCTCTGCAGGGCTTTCACCACACGCTCCATCACGGCGGGCTCGTCCACGCCGGGCACGCCCACATTCACATCCAGGACGGCCGCCCCGCTCTCGGCCTGGCTGATGCCCTGGGCCAGGATGTAGTCCACGTCCCCCTCCCGGATGGCCTGCTGGAAGCGCTTTTTGCCGGTGGGGTTGATCCGCTCGCCCACCACCGTGATCCCGTCCACCGTCACATACTGGACGGGGGTGCACAGCACCGAGGGCATGGGGTGGGCCGCCCGGCCCGCCTTGCCCCCGTCGAACACCTTGTGCAGCGCCCGGATAAAATCGGGGGTGGTGCCGCAGCAGCCCCCCGCCGCAAACAGCCCCAGCTCCCGGTAGGGCTTCATCTGCATGGCGAACAGCTGCGGGGTGATGTCGTAGCCGCTGCCGTCCGCCCGGGGCAGGCCGGCGTTGGGCTTGATAAAGACGGGGTAGTCCCCCGGCACCGCCTCGCAGAGGGCCCGCGCCATGGGCAGGATCTCTTTGGGGCCCAGGCTGCAGTTGATGCCCAGGGCGTCGGCCCCGAGGCCTCGGGCGGTGGCGGCAAAGCTGCCCACCGTGCAGCCGGTAAAGGTGCGGCCGCCGGCCTCAAAGCTCATGCTGGCCAGCACCGGCAAAGCGCAGGTTTCCTTGCAGGCCAGCAGGGCAGCTTTCAGCTCGTACAGGTCGGTAAAGGTCTCGCAGAGGATCAGGTCGGCCCCGGCCTCCGCCCCGGCCCGGACGATCTCGGCAAAGGCCGCCACCGCATCCTCAAAGGGCAGGGTGCCGGCGGGCTCCAGCAGTTCGCCCAGCGGGCCGATGTCCAAAGCTACCAGGGCGCCGCAGGGCTCCGCCGCCCGGCGCGCGCAGCCGATGCCGGCGGCCACCACCTGGGCCACCGTATACCCGCTGCCGGCCAGCTTGTGGGCCGACGCGCCAAAGGTGTTGGCGCAGAGGATGCGGCTGCCCGCCGCCGCATACTGCGCGTGAATGGATTCGATCAGGGCGGGGTCTTCGATGTTCAGCGCCTCGGGCTTTGCCCCCAAAGGCAGCCCCGCGGCCTGCAGCATGGTGCCCATGGCCCCGTCCAGCAAAATGGTCTCGCGTGTATGCAAAAGTTCTTCAGCTCTCACAGGTCTCGCCTCTCTTTCGGTATTCGCACTTGTCCCGCAGCTGGCAGTGGGCGCAGCCGGCGCGGTACCCGGTCACGGGCTCCCGGCTGACCCCCAGCGCCGCCGTGACGCTCTTGCGGGGCAGCATCAAACAGGTATCGGTCACGCACAGGCCGATCCGCCGCGCCGTGTCCAGCAGGGCGGCGATGCGGGGCTGCACCCCAATGGGCCAGTCGCCGTATCCCGGCGAGTAGCGCCCGGTGAGGTATACCCCTTCCGCCGCGGCCATCTCCCGCAGGCTGGCTTCGGCCTGATCGGCGGCCTGCTCGGTCAGGGCGCTGGCCAGCGCGTCGGAGGCAGCTCCGGCCGCCACATCCCCCACCCCGGCCCGGCGGATCTGGGCGTCCACGCCGGGGCCCAGCGTCACCGCCAGCAGCACCACCTCGCCGCAGCCGGCCAGGTGGCGCGCAATGTCTTTGCCCTGCCACAAGTCCTCCAGCGCGCTGACCGGCGCGCGCAGCCAGACCGCGCGGGGCGCGGCGGCCGCCAGCAAGGGCGCGGCCCACCGCTCCAGCAAAGCCTGGGTGGCCGCGTCCGGGCCGCCCCTCGCCCCCATATACCGCGCCGCCTGCTGGATGTCCACTTCGTCCGGCCTGCGCAGCGGCAGGACCCGGCTGACTGGTATATACATCTTTACTATACCCCCTCTCCTCGTATGGGTCTTATTGTAGCACAGGTGGGCGGCCCGGGGAAAGAGGGTCCGCCCCGAATTTTGTGAAATTTTGCACGATTCACGGCGTTTCTGCATTGTCAAAGCGGTATTTCTATGTTATAATAATGAAACATGTTATACACTGCCGTCCGGGCCGTCTGGGCCGTCCGGGCGGCGCGGCACTGTAAAAAGCGAGGTTTTTATGATGAAACGTATTCTTTCCATTGCCCTTTCCGGGGCACTGTGCTTCAGCCTTGCGGCTTGCGGCGGCAGCTCGTCCAGCACCGCTGCTTCCTCCGCGGCTGAGACCCTGACCGGCACCGCCAAGGGCTTTGGCGGCGACGTCACCGCCACCCTGACCGTGGAGAACGGCACCATCACCGCCTGCACCCTGACCGGCGACAGCGAGACCCCCGACATCGGCGGCGCTGCCCTGGAGGAGCTGCAGAAGCAGGTCGTTGACGCCAACGGCTACGAGATCGACGGCGTCAGCGGCGCTACCGTCACCAGCGACGCGGTGCGCAAGGCCGTGGCCAGCGCCATGGGCGAGGAGATCGCCGAGGAGCCCGCCGCTTCTTCGGAGGCTGCTTCCTCCGAGGCTGCCGAGCCCGCTGAGAACGTCCAGATCGAGGGCGGCCTGCAGATCGGCCAGTCCTACACCGCCGCCCACGGTGACAAGTGCTTTACTTATGCCGTGGCCGTTGTCCAGGACGACGTCATCGTTGCCGCTTACCTGGACGAATTCCAGTTCATGAGCGCTGCTGACGGCGTGACCGGCGTGCCCAACAGCGACTCCGACTTCGGCGCCAGCTACGCCGAGGGCAAGGTCCTGGGCTCCAAGCGCGAGAACGCCGCTTACTACAGCGAGAATATGGCCAGCGCCGGCTCCACCGTCGCCATCGACGCCAACTTCGACGCCATCCAGAACTACGCCGTGGGCAAGACCATCGACGAGCTCTCCACCGCCGCCAGCGATGAAAACGCCGTCGATCTGGTCTCCGGCGCCACCCTGGTGGACACCGCCGGCTACCTGAACGCCATCGCCGAGGCCGCCCGCAACGCCCAGGAGAACCAGGCTGTCGAGTTCACCGGTGAATCCGACCAGCTGACCCTGAACGTCGCTTACGGCGCTGCCCACGGCACCAAGTGCTTCACCCTGGCTTCCGCTCTGACCGACGGTGAGAACATCGTCCTGAGCTACATCGACGACCTGCAGTTCATGAGCACCGACGACGGCGTGGTGGGCGTGCCCAACAGCGACGGCGGCTTCGGCGAGAACATCGCTGAGGGCAAGGTGCTGGCTTCCAAGCGCGAGAACAACGACTACTACAGCACCAACATGGCTGCTGCCGGTTCCACCGTTTCCATCGCCGCCAACTTCGACGCCATCCAGAACCACATCAACGGCATGTCCATTGCGGACACCGAGGCTCTGGCCGCCGAGGAGAGCCCTGTTGACTCCATCTCCGGCGCCACCCTGGCAGACACCGCCGGCTACCTGAACGCCGTCGTGGCCGCTGCCCAGGGCTAAGGTTCCCTAGCTGGCCTTTACGGCCGCAGCAAAGAAAAAACATAAGGCCGCCCCGCAGGCTGTGGGGCGGCCTTTCGTTGTGCCGGCGCGCCTGCCGCCACAGACAAGAGGACCGCCCCCTCGTCCAAAACGGAACGAAGGGGCGGTTCTTTCCCTGCCCGGGGCCGTCGGGAAGGCAGGGCTCAATATTCCTCATGGAGGCCCAGCAGGGCTTTCATATAGGCAAAGGTGCGGTCCTGACCATCGTCGCGGACCATTTTCAGCAGCTTTTCCAGCATGGCGCGGGACTCGGGGTGCATCAGGTAGTGGTCCCGGCTGCGCTGGTAGTATTCCCAGGCCGAGGCGTCGGTGTAGCGGTCCCCCAGATAGATCTGGCTGGCGGCCACGCGGTCGCAGACCATCTCGCAGATGTACCGCAGGGGGATCTTCATCCCCTCCAGGCCGTGCTTGCTGGCGCCGTAGTCGATCCAGTATTCCAGGTGGTGCTTGTTGCGCCCCTTGTGGTGGAGCCAGGCCGCCGTGTAGCCTTTGGCCTGGCGCTCGGCTTCGTTGGGGCTGTGGTCGCCCTGGTAATAGATGCAGCCCGGGATGAACTCGGTGGGACTGTACTTGCTCAGGTCGTGGGCCAGCCCCTGCCGGTACAGCCCGCACGCAAAGCAGTACTTCATGACCAGCAGCTTGTGGCGTGTGATGGTATCAAAATGCCCCTTGATGTTCATACCGTTCACTCCTTTTTGTATTTTTCCGCCCGGTGATTCCAAACCGCAGAGAGCGTCGTGGAATCGCGCGCCCGTTTTTTACGTCCTGTAATGCACCGGCAGCGCGCCTTCCTGCAGGGCTTTGAGGTCCGCGCTTTCGGAAAAATCCTCCCGGTCCTGTGTCAGGCTGGGGTTATAGTAGGGGTCGTGCAGGATGTTTTCCCGGCCGTGCCGGTCGTACAGGCGCTGCTGTTCGGCTGCGAACCGCCGCGCCTTGACCGGGTCCTTGTCGTCCCCGCCCCGGCTCTTGCTCTCGTGGTGGTAGAGCCAGGCGTAAGGCGTCCAGACGATGCGGCGGCCGGTGTCCCGCACCCGGAGGCAGAAGTCCACGTCGTTGAAAGCCACCGCGAACCCCTCGTCCAGGCCGCCCACGGCGTCCCACACGCTGGTCTTGACCAGCATACAGGCCCCGGTCACGGCCGAGAGGTCCTGCACGGTGGCGGCCCGGAACATATAGCCGCTGCCGCCCCGCTTTTTGTACTTGTGGCTGTGGCCGGCGTAGCCCCCCAGCCCGGTGATGACCCCCGCGTGCTGGATGGTATCGTCGGGGTAATAGAGCATGGCTCCGGCCACCGCGCCGCCGCCCGGCCGGGCGCACTGGCGCAGCAGCTCGGTCATCCAGTCCCCTTCGGTGATCTCCACATCGTTGTTCAGCAGCAAAAGATAGCTGCCCGAGGCGTACTTGCGCCCAAAGTTGTTGATGGCCGAGAAGTTGAACCCCTTGCCCGGATACTTGACCACCCGCAGCCCGTCGTAGCGCCGGACCGCCTGCTTATAGTAGGCGAAGGTCTCGGGCTGCTCCGAGTTGTTCTCGATGACGATGACCTCGTAGTTCTCCCAGAACGTCCGGGCATACAGGCTGTGGAGGCACGTTTCCAAATCGTCCACATGGTCTTTGCTGGGGATCAGGACGCTGACTTTGGGCGAGCCCTCGATCTCCCATTTCACCCGGTAGGTGCTGGGGAACAGGCCGTCCTCGACCGTGCCTTTCTGGCCGGTGCGGGCCAGATGGTCCGCGATGGCGCGTTTGGCCGCCGCGGCCACATAGGGCTTGGCGTCCGCGCCGCCCGAAGTAGACCCGGCATGGACCCGCCAGTAGTACAGCACCTGGGGCAGATGGGCCGCGCCGCCCACCGCGTCGGCCAGCCGGAGGAACAGATCGTGGTCCTGGCTGCCGTCGTATTCGCTCCGCTCGCCCCCCAGCCGCTCGAACAAATCCCGGCGGAATACCGCCAGGTGGCAGATGTAGTTGCAGCACAGCAGATAGTCGGGCGCATAGTCCGGCTTGAAGTGGGCCACCGACGGCCGCCGGATGTCCTTTTCAAACAGGGCCTCGTCGCTGTAGAGAAAGCCGTCCGGCTTGCCCGCGGCCCGCAGGTCCAAAATGGCCTGCCCCATGGCCGCCATGGCGTGGGGCGCCAGCACATCGTCGTGGTCGGCCAGGGCCAGATATTCCCCGTCTGCCAGGGCCGCCGCGGCGTTGGTGTTGGCCGCGATGCCCCTGTTTTCCACTTTTTTGTATACGATCTGTTGATATTTTGCCTGGTATTCTCGCACGATCTGCCCCACCTCGGGGTGTTCTGCGTCCGAGGCGTCGGCCAGGCAGAGCTGCCCGTTGGGGGCCGTCTGCCCCACGAAGGAATCCAGGAAGGCCCGCAGGTAGGCCGGCGGGGTGTTGTACAGCGGGGTCAGGATGCTGATGGCGGGCAGGCCGCAGCTCTCCCGGGTCGTGCCGGCGTACTGCGCGCGCTGGGCTTCCAGCACCTTTTTGGCGGGCAGATACCGGGCCTTTTTGCCGAAAAAGCGCCGCCTGACAAAGCCTGCCGTCCGTTTGGCCACGGCGGGCAGGCCGTCCTCCCGGGCCACCGCGGCCGCGTAGCGGCACAGCTCCCGCATCCGTTTGACTTGCTGATCCATCCGAATCCCCCTTTGCCCTCTGCGGGCCGTTTACGCCTGCCCGCGCTGCACCGCCTTGTAGGCGTCGCAGACGGTCTTGGTGTCGCCGTTCATCTTCAGGCGGCCGTGGCTCAGCCATGCCACCTTGGAGCACATCCGCTCGATCTGCTCGATGGAGTGGGACACCAGGATGACGGTGGTGCCGCCGGCCATCAGCTCCTGCATCCGCTTTTCGCACTTCTGCTGGAACAAAAAGTCGCCCACCGCCAGCACCTCGTCGGCGATCAGGATCTGGGGCTTGGTGATGGTGGCGATGGCAAAGCCGATGCGGGCCACCATGCCGGAGGAGTAGTTTTTCAGCGGCACGTCCAGAAAGTTCTGCAGCTCGCTGAACTCGACGATCTCGTCAAATTTTTCGTCCAGGTACTTGGGCGAAAAGCCCAGCACCGTGCCGTTGAGGTAGATGTTCTCGCGGGCGGTCAGGTCCATGTCAAAGCCGGCCCCCAGCTCGATCAGGGGCGCGATGGTGCCCCGCACCACCACCTGCCCGCGGGTGGGCTTGTACACGCCGGCAATGGTCTTGAGCAGGGTGGACTTGCCCGAGCCGTTCAGGCCCACCAGGCCGTAAAAGTCGCCGGGCATGATGTCCAGGCTGACGTTTTTCAACGCGTAAAATTCATCGTAGTGCAGCCGCCCCTGGATCATGGCGAGGAAGTATTCCTTCAGGCTCTCGTGCTTCTCGCTGGCCAGGTTGAAACACATCGAGACGTTGCGGATCTCGATGATGGGCTGGGTGTTGGGTGTGTCCATCGGTGTCGTGTCCCCCTCTCAGATGTGCAGCACAAAGCGGTCCTGGGTGCGGCGGAACACCGCCACCCCCGCCAGCATCGAAACCACTGCGCACAGCCCGCAGACCTCGATCATGCGCAGGTCCAGCGGGATGCCCCACATGACGGTGCGGCGGAAGCCGGTGATATACCAGTAAATGGGGTTGAGGGCGATCACCTGCTGCATATTGAACCCGCCGATGGAAAAGGTCATCTGCGCCGGGTCGTAGAAGATGGCCGAAAAATAGAGCAGCGCCGTGATAAAGACGCTCCAGATGTGCTGGATGTCCCGGAAAAAGACGGTGCCCGCCGCAAGGAACAACGAGATGCCCAGGCTGAAAAAGAACAGCGTGACCAGCGGGTAGACCGCCTGGATCACCGTCAGGTGGAAGGGGCTGCCGGTGAAGATCATCACCAGCAGCAGCGCCACAAAGCTGAACACGCAGTTGACCATGGCAAAGCAGCACTTTTCCAGCGGGAAGATATATTTGGGGATATACACCTTTTTCAGCAGCGGGGCAGCCGAGATGATGCTGCTCATGCTGGTGGAGGTGGCCTCGTTGAAGAAGTTGAACAAAAGCTGGCCGCACATCAGGAACACCGGGAAATTGTCGATGCCGCTGCCCCGCATATCCATCAGGCTGCTGAATACCGCCCAGTAGACCAGGCACATCAGCAGCGGGTTCAGGACGCTCCACACCACGCCCAGCACGCTGCGCCGGTATTTCAGCTTAAAGTCCCGGCTGACCAGGTTGTACAGAAGGTAACGGTAGCGCCAGAGGGCGCCCCACATTGCTTTCAGTTTCGCCACAGGGTTCACCACTTTTCAAAGAAGTCGAAGGTCTGCTGCGCGAAGGGGGTGTGCAGCTTATCCTTGGCGCTGGTCTTGTGCTCGCAGCCGCAGTCGGGCCACACCACGCCCACCGTGGGGTCGTCGTAAGGGATGCCCCCCTCGCTGGTGGGGTCGTAGACGTCGGTGCACTTATAGCAGAACTCGGCCACGTCGCTCAGCACCAAAAAACCGTGGGCAAAGCCCTCGGGGATATAGAACATCTTCTTGTTCTCGGCCGAGAGGGTGACGCCCACCCACTTGCCGAAGGTGGCGCTGTGGGGGCGGCAGTCCACCGCCACGTCGTACACCTCGCCCAGCGTGACCCGCACCAGCTTGCCCTGGGTGTGCTGCTTCTGGAAGTGCAGCCCCCGCAGCACGCCCCGGCTGGAGCGGCTCTGGTTGTCCTGGACGAACTCCTTGTCGATGCCCGCCGCCGCAAAATCTTCCTTTTTGTAGGTCTCCATGAAGTAGCCGCGGTCGTCGCCGAACACCTCCGGCTCAATGACCACCACGCCGGGGATCTCGGTCTGCGTAAAAGTGAACTTGCCCATACGTTTTTACCTCTCTATCTGGTTGTGATATTGGTTTATATTCCATCAGGTTTGACCCTGTCTGAGCGTGCTGCAGGGCCGCGCCTGCGCCCGTACCAGAGCGCGCCGGCCCCCACGATCACCACAGCTGCCGCCGAGACCCCCAGGATCAGGCGGAGATAGCCCGCCGGCTCCACGTCCTCGGCCGCCGGGTGGATCACCCCGCGGCTGCTGTCCAGCAGCGCGTCCAGCCCGCTGGCCTGCAGCGGCACCCGGACGCTGGCCGCCTCCTGCACGTCGCTGCCCGGGACGGTGTACACCGCCCAGCCCTGCAGCTCCCCGCCCAGGAGGTAGACCTCGGGCAGATCAACGCTGAGGGCCACGTCCGAAGCCTGCATCCCTGCCGCCAGGGGCAGGCGGACGCCGGGGGCGTCCAGGCTCAGCGAGCCCAGGGGGCTACCGCCGCCCTGCACCGTCACGCTGGCCGCCGCAGGGGTGGCCGGGATCTCGGTGTAGCTGGTCCAGGTGGAAAAGGCGTAGTCCAGCAGGGCGCGGACGTCGGCGTAGCGGTCGGTCTTGCTCTCGCTGCGCATGGTGACGCAGATCAGCCGGACGCCGTTCTTTTCGGCCAGGCAGATGTAGGTCTGCCGGGCGATGTCGGTGTACCCAATCTTGGAGCCCAGGATGGTGGGCTCGTGGAACATGCTGGACCCGATCCGCATCGAGTCCTGCTGCGAGAAATAGCGGGTCACAGGCTGCAGGTTGGTGGGCTGCATGATATACATCTCGTTGTTGGTGAACAGCTGTTCAAACCCCGGCTGGGTCAGGGCCCAGCGCAGGATGGTGGCCATATCGTAACAGCTGGTGTAGTGGTCCTCGTCGCTGATGCCGTGGGGGTTGGCAAAATGGGTGTGTTTCAGCCCCAGCTCGGCGGCCTGCGCATTCATGGCCGCCACCCCGTCCGCGATGGACCCGCCCCCGAAATATTCGGCCAGGGCGTTGGCGCCGTCGTTGGCGCTGGCCATCATGGTGGCGTAGAGCAGGTCCTCCAGGGGCACCTGCTCCCCTTCCAGCAAAGCGATGTGGCTGGAATCGGTGCCCACCAGCGAATACACGTCCTCGTGGCTGACCGTCACCATCCCGGTCCAGTCCCCCTGGGCCTTTTCGCAGGCCAGGCCCAGAGTCATCACCTTGGTGATGGAGGCGGGGTGCAGTTCCTCGTCCATATTCTGCTGGGCCAGCACCAGGCCGCTCTCCGCATCCATGATGCAGTATGCCTCGGTGGCCCCCAGGACAGGCCCCGCCGCCGATGCCGGCAGGGCCAGGGCCGCGGCCGCCAGCAGCATCGCCAGCGCCGCCAGCACCCGGGTCAGTCGTTCTTTCATGGTTCCCTCTTCCCGGCAGGGCGCCGCCCCGCCGCACATTTCTGAATCTAGTATTATAGTATAGCACACTTTTCAGGGAGGGGAAAGAGGACTTTGCAGCAAGACCGGCTGGATCTGCCTTTCCTCCAGCGCCGCCGCCAGAGCGCCGGGCACGAGGGTCAGGTCGGCTTTCAGGCTCTGGGGCTTGTGGACCGGGTCGTCCTGGCCGAAGGGCACGAAGTAAAAGTGTTTGCGCTGCATCAGCCGGGCAATGTTCTCCCCCGAGGCCCCCAGGCCGTCGTTGGTGGACACCGCCACCACCACCGGCCGGCCCGCCCGCAGCAGGCTCTTGGCCGCCAGCGCCACCGGCGTATCCGACAGTCCCGCGGCCAGCCGGGCCAGGGTCGCGCCGGTGCAGGGCGCGATGACCAGCGCGTCCGCCATCTGCCGGGGGCCCAGCGGCTCCACGGCGGTCAGGGTGTCCAGCACCGGATGCCCCGCCGCACGTTCCAGCCGGGCCTTCCACTCCGCCGCCGGCCCAAAGCGGGTGTCGGTGGCCGACGCCGCAAAGCTCATGATGGGCAGCACCTGCCAGCCCATGGCCGCCAGGCGGGCCGCCTGGGGCACCGCCGCTTCAAAGGTACAAAAACTGCCGCACAGGGCAAAGGCCACCGTGCCCTTGTGTTCCGCGTTCATGCTACCGCCTCCCGTTCCTCGATGATCTCCAGCACCGTCCCGGCCAGATACTCCCCGGCGCTGTCGGGGGCGCAGCGCGCCGGCAGGCCGGAGGCCAGTACCGCCGTGTGCCCCAGCGCTGCGGCGGCGGCAAAATCGGTGCCGCCCGGCGCGCTGGCCAGGTCCACGATCAGGCTCCGGGGCCGCAGGGCTTCCAGCACCGGCCTTGTCAGCACCGGCGCGGGGATGGTGTTGACCACCGCATCCACCCCGGCCGCCGCCCCGGCCAGCCCGGCCAGCGGGACGGCCTCCGCCCCCTGGCTGGCGGCCAGCGCCCGCTGGGCCCCCGAGCGGGCCGCCACCGTCACCCTGGCCCCCAGGGCCGTCAGCCGGAGCGCCGCTGCCTGCCCCACCCGGCCGTATCCCGTCACCAGGACCGGCGCGCCCCAGAGAGTGCGGGTCCGCCGGGTCAGCAGGAGCGCGATGCAGCCCTCCGCTGTGGGGACGGCGTTGCGGACCGCCAGCTCTTCCCGGGCAAAACAGTCCACCCACGCCCGGCCGAAAGTCTCTGCCGGGGCCCGGCCGCCCAGCAGCACCGCCCCCGGCTTTGCCGTCTGCAGGAGGGCTGCCAGGGCCTGGTCCATCCGCAGGGGGACCGGCAGCAGGATATAATCTGACGCCGGGACGGCTTCCGGCCCGCCCACCCGGCACCCGGCCGCCGCCAGCGCCCGGGCTGCGGCCGCCTGCCGCCGGTCCGTCCCCACTACTGCGATCGTTCGTTCTGGCATTACGCATCCCTCCCACGCCCCAGCCTATGCACCCCGCGCCCCCGGCGACACCAAAAAAGGCAGGCCCGGGGGCCTGCCTGCAAAAACGCTTGCTTTTATTTCAAATACCGCTCCACGGCGCGGGCGACGATGCCGCCCAGCAGGCCGCTGACGAAAAATTCGGCCACGCCCTGCACGCCCACCAGCAGCGCCACGAACACCAGGGGATTGGCCGCGCCGTTGGCGGCCACCAGGCCCTGGACATAGTCGCAGTGATAGAAGAACAGGACGATGTACCCCATAAAGAACAGGGTGTTGAGGCCGGGGGCGCACATGGCGCTGACGATGCAGCTCCAGGTGCCCTTTTTGTCCAGGCGGCGCAGGGCCTCGTAGATCAGTCCCACGCACAGGCCCATGAGCAGCCGGGTGCCCACGCACAGGATGAAGGTGTGCACAAAGCTGACCTGCAGCAGGGCGCTGGTCATGGCCGAGCCGCCGGTCAGCGCGTCGTAAAAGCTGACCGCCCCGAACACGGCCCCCAGCACCAGCCCCGCCACGGGGCCCATGGTGATGGCGCCCACCGCAATGGGCAGCGTCAGGAAACTCATATACAAGGGACCCATGGGCACGCTGCCCAGGCCGATGGCCTTCATGACCAGCTCAATGGCGATCAGCAGCGCCAGCCGTGTCATGGCTTTGAGATCGGTACGTTTTTGATTCATGATAAACCTCCTGCTGCCGTTCCGTCCTGAATGCCGGATACGGCGCAATCTGCTCCCCTCTCAGTCCCAGGGCGCCTGCGCCCCCTGGGACAGCTCCCCCGGAGGGGGAGCCAAGGGTACGCCCGTGGGTGTCACCCAACTCCGCAGTAAGGTCCATTTTTCTGCTTTGCCTTACCGCTCAGTTTCCCGGGACAGACGCGGGTGCACTTGCCTCCCCCCGCGGGGGAGGTGGCGCGGCCGCAGGCCGTGACGGAGAGGGGAGATTCGTTCTTACTTGTCGCAGGGGAATTTGATCCCCGCGGACTGGCGGGCGGCGGTGAGCACCCGGCTGACGGCCAGGGACGTTTCCAGCATCCCGCTGCAAAGCTCCTGGTCGCCGGCGGCGATGGCGTGGGCGATGATCTCGAACTCGGCCGCGCAGCGGGGGCGCTTGCCGTTGAGGGAGAAGTGCTCTTCCCGGCCGTCGTTCAGATGGAGGGTGACGGGGCCACAGAAATTGGCGGTGCTCTTTTGCAGCAGGTAGCCCCGCGTGCCCTGGATGACATAGCGGGGCGGCGCGGCGCAGTCCTTGGCGGCGATGCTGACCGCCTTGAAGGAGCGGTAGTCCATGGTCAAAATGCCGCTGGTGTCGATGCCTTTTTCCACGTTGGCGGCGTAGTGCACCTGCTGGGGCTCGCCGAAAAGGCCCACGATGTAGCTGACGTTGTAGACCGCCAGGTCCATCAGCGCGCCGCCCGCCTGCTGCGGGTCGAACACGGGGGCGGTCTGCCCGGCGCAGAAAGCGTCGTACCGGCTGGAATACTGGCTGAAATTGCACTGTACCAGCTTGACCTGCCCCACCCGGGGCAGCAGCTGGCGCAGCTTGCGGTAATTTTCCAGGTACTGGGTGGTCACCGCCTCAAAGAGGAAGCAGCCTTTCCGGTGGGCCAGCGCGGACAGGGCCGCGGCTTCGCTGGCACAGGGGGCCAGGGGCTTTTCCACGATGACGTGCCTGCCCGCTTCCAGCGCCGCTTTGGCATAGGCGGTGTGGAGGAGGTTGGGCAGGGCGATGTAGACCACGTCCACCGCGGCCAGCAGCTGGCTGTAATCGGTGACGTGGAAGGGCACGCCGTACTGGGCGCAGAGGGCGGCCGCCTTATCGGCGCTGCGCTGGGTGCTGCACAGGGCCGCCACCTCGAAGGCAGGGCTGGACGCCAGCCAGGGCAGGAACTCCTGCACGATCTTCCCGCTGCCCACAATGCCTAGCTTCATCCCGCGTTCCTCCTTTTCACAGCCTCGTCGCGGCGGCCGCGGCGGCGCTCCTCCCGGCGGAAGGGCTCCCGGCGCTTTTCCTCCTGTTCGGGGCGGAAGCGGCGGCTGTCCCCGCGGCGGGCCGGGCGGCTGTTCAGCTCATAGAGCAGCGCCAGCCCTTTCAGCATCAGTTCGGGGTCGTAGGTCAGGGGGTGGCGGCACAAAGGCGCCACGTATTTGGCCAGCCCGCCGGTCAGCACCAGCGTGACCGGGCTGCCCAGCTCTTCCTCGATGCGCTGGACCATCCCGTCCAGCAGCACCGCCGTCCCCATCACCGAGCCGGAGAGCATACACTCGGCGGTGGTGGTGCCGATGGCGTGCCGCGGGCGGGCCAGATGGATCTGGGGCAGCTGGGCGCAGCGGTCCCCCAGCGCGCGCAGCCCAGTGGACAGCCCCGGGCAGATCACCCCGCCCCGGAACACCCGGTCCCCGTCCACCACGTTGAACGTGGTGGCGGTGCCCAAATCCACCGTGACCACCGGCAGCGGATAATTCGCCGCCGCGTAGGCCGCGTCCGCGATGCGGTCCTTGCCCACGGCCTCCGGGTCGGGCACCCCCATGGTCAGCCCGGTGCGGATGGAAGGCCCGACGATCACCGGGTCCTTACCGGTGTAATGCCGGGCGCAGGCGGCCAGCGCGCCGGTCAGCTGGGGCACGACGCTGGTCAGCACAGCCCCCTCGAACCACACCTTGCGTTCAGGGTTGCGCCGCCGCGAAAAGATGCGCTCCATCTCGGCGCGGTACTCGGCCGCGGTGCGGGTGCGCACCGTGTCCATGTGGGCCACAAAGCATACACGTCCGTCCTTGATGCCCCCCAGGGCGACGGTGGTGTTGCCTATATCAATGGCTAAGATCATGTTGTCAGAAAGCCTTTCGGCCCCTCCTTTCACAATGCGGGCCGCGCAGGGTGCGCGGCCCGTCTGGGTCGCTTTATTTTACCGCATTTTGACGTAAGTTACAAGTGGCAAAACAAACAATGCGGGGGCCGGCCATACAGCCAGCCCCCGCAGAGGGACCCTATCTTTCGTGACGCAAAAGTTCTTTTGTTTTGGTGCGATCAACAACAGAAGGAACTACTGGTTAGGTACTTCCTTTTTGCTGTCACATCGGATGGGTATTTACCCGAG
>DWWN01000054.1 GCA_019119685.1 Candidatus Faecalibacterium faecigallinarum | reverse complement strand
TTCTGCACCTGCTCAAAGTAGGCGGCGCGGGGGTCGTCGTCGACGTCCAGGGCGATCTCGTTGACCCGGGGCAGGGGGTGCAGCACCGCCATGTCGGGCTTGGCCAGGGCCATCTTTTCCCGGGTGAGGATGTAGCTGTTTTTCAGCCGGATGTAGTCCTCCTCGTTGAAAAAGCGCTCCCGCTGGACGCGGGTCATGTACAGAATGTCCAGCCCGGGCATGGACTCTTCCAGGCTGCGGGTCTCGGCGTAGGGGATGTCGCTGCCCTCCAGGATGTCGGTGATGATGTAGTCGGGCACCCGCAGCTCCTCGGGGCTGATCAGGACAAAGCGCACCCCCTCGTAGCGGACCATGGTCTTGATCAGGGAGTGGACCGTCCGGCCAAACTTCAGATCGCCGCACAGGCCGATGGTCAGGCCGTTCAGGGTGCCCTTGCGGGTGCGGATGGTCATCAGGTCGGTCAGGGTCTGGGTGGGGTGCTGGTGGCCGCCGTCCCCGGCGTTGATCACGGGGATGCGGCTGTAGCGGCTGGCCCGCCGGGGCGCGCCCTCTTTGGGGTGGCGCATGGCGGCGATGTCCGCATAGCAGGACACCACCCGGATGGTGTCGGCCACGCTTTCGCCCTTCGAGGCGCTGGATACGTTGTCGCTGGGGAAGCCCAGCACCTGGCCGCCCAGGTTGAGCATGGCCGCCTCAAAGGACAGGCGGGTGCGGGTGGAGGGCTCGTAGAAAAGGGTAGCCAGCCGTTTGTGCAGGGCCACGTCCCGATAGGCGGCGGGGTCCTGCCGGATGCGGCAGGCCAGGTCCAGCAGGGCGTCGGTCTCCTCCCGGGTCAGGTCAAGGGGGTCGATCAGATGGCGCATGAAATGCCTCCTTCAATGGGTTGATAAAGCCGTGGGCGGGCAGCTCACAGCAGTTTGCGCAGGAGCGAAAAATCGAAAAAGTTGGTGTAGTAGCTCAGGGCCCGCAGCACCGGGCGGCACAGCCGGGTGTAGCACACTTCGTCCAGCAGCAGCATGGCCTCGCCGGGGGCCAGGCGCATGGCGGTGCGGATGGCGGCATCCCCGCAGCTGGCCTTGATGTGGGCCACGGTGGAGGACACCTGCTGCCCGCAGCTCTGCTCCAGCGCTTCGAAGATGGAGCCGCCCAGGTCCAGCTTGGTGTAGTCCTGCCCGCCCAGCAGAGACCGGGGCAGGTAGTTGATGGAGTAGATCACCGGGGTGGAGTCGGCCAGCACCCGCTTGCGGATGCAGATCAGGTCGGCCCCGGGCTCCACCTCCAGGCTTTGGGCCAGCTCGGCGCTGGCCCGCAGGGGCTGGATCTGGATGCCGTCGGCATGGGGATAGCTGCCGAACGAACGGATCAGGGGATAGTATTCCAGCTTCTGGTCCAGGCGGCTGCGCAGGGACAGCACCGCCCGGTTGACCACCGTGCCGATGCCCCGCACCCGCTCCACATAGCCGGCGCGCTCCATGGTGCTGAGGGCGTCCCGGATGACGGTGCGGCTGACGCCCAGCTCTCCGGCAAGGTCCAGCTCGGCGGGCAGGCGGTCGGCCCCGGCCCAGCGGCCGGTGCGCAGTTCTTCCAGCAGTTGGGCGACCACCCGGTCGCTGATGATCCGGCCGCCCAGGTGGACGGTGTTGTCGGAGGAGGATCGAGTCGTCATGGAAATGCCTTCCTTTCCCCGTTCAGGGGCGAACGGGTACGCGTAGTTTGCATTCAGTATACCACAACGCCGGCCTCTTGCCTAGATTGGTCAGGCAGGGTCCCGGGCGTAGAGGCCGACGATGTTCAGGATCACCTCGGTGGCCTTGTCCATCCGCTCGGCGGTGATGCACTCCAGCACGCCGTGGAAGTTGAAGCCGCCGGTGCCCAGGTTGGGGCAGGGCAGGCCCTTCCAGCTGAGGACGGCGCCGTCGGTGCCGCCCCGGACGGGCACTTCCTCCGGCTCCAGCCCGGCGGCGCGGATGGCGGTGCGGGCGGTCTCCACCAGGTGGAAGTGGGGGCGGATCTTTTCGATCATGTTGCGGTAGCCGTCCTTCAGCTCCACCGTGACGGTGCCGGGGCCGTACTTGCCGTTGAACCAGGCGGCGGTCTGGAGCATATTGTCCTTTTTGTATTCCAGCTTGGCGGCGTCGTGGTCCCGCAGGATATAGCCCAGCTTGGCCTCGGTGACGTCGCCGGTCATCTGGCACAGGTGGTAGAAGCCTTCCCGGCCCTCGGTGGTCTCGGGGCGGGCCATGTGGGGCAGGGACAGGTGGAACTCCATGGCCACGTTGGCGGCGTTGACCATGGTGTTTTTGGCGCTGCCGGTGTGGACCGACAGCCCCCGCACCGTGACGGTGGCCGAGGCGGCGTTGAAGTTTTCGTACTCGATGCCGCCCACGTCCCCGCCGTCTACGGTGTAGGCAAAGGCAGCCCCGAAGCGCTCCAGATCGAACAGGCTGGCCCCCTCGCCGATCTCCTCGTCGGGGGTGAAGGCGATGCACAGCTTGCCGTGGGGCGCGCCGGACTGCTGCAGGGTCTCGACGGCGGTCATGATCTCGGCCACGCCGGCCTTGTCGTCGGCCCCCAGTAGGGTGGAGCCGTCGGTGGTGATCAGGGTCTCGCCCTTCATGCTGGCCAGGAAGGGGAAGTCCTTGACCCGCATCACCGCGCCGGTGGCGGGCAGGGTGACGTCCCGGCCGTCGTAGTCCTGGTGCAGGACGGGGCGGACGTTCTCGCCGGAGGCGTCGGGGGCGGTGTCCATGTGGGCGATCAGGCCCAGGGCGGGCCGGTCCTCGCAGCCGGGCGTGGGGGGCAGGGTGCCGTAAACATAGCAGTGCTCGTCCACGGCGGCGTCCTCCACCCCCAGGGCCTGGAGTTCCTCCACCAGCATCCGGGCCAGATCGAACTGGCGCTGGGTGGAGGGGTGGGTCCCGGACAGAGGGTCGGAGGTGGTGTGAACCTGAACGTATTGCAGAAGGCGTTCGTATGCGCGCATGATAAAGCTCCTTTCAGTGGCGGTGTTTCCTGCCTACTAGGATACTCCATTTTGCGCGGGTTTACAAGGGTGTAACAGCAAGCCGGGGACATACAGGGACGCGCCGCGCCCAAAACGGGTGCGGCATCAGCGTGTCGCAAAAGCGCCACGCTCCAGGGGGAACCCATTTCTGCCTGCTGCGCAGGACAGAAATTCCTTCCCCCTGGTATCCCCCTGGGGACAAAATTGAGCGCTGAACCGCGCACTCGCCGCAAGACGGCTCGCACACTCTCAGCGCTCAATTTCCCTGTATGTGTCCCGTCCATCCGCACATGTCGGCTGGACGGGACTTTTTTGACAGTCTGGTCAGGCCAGGCTGACGTCGTGGCGGGTGGGCTGGCCCTGGGCGAAAGCGGCGGCGCTCTCAAAGACGCCGCGGACCATGCTCTCCACGTCCTCGTCGGTGTAAAAGGCGGTGTGGCAGGTCAGCAGCACGTTGGGGAAACTGCGCAGCAGGGCCAGCTCGGGGTTGGCGATGGGGTCCCCGGCGCGGTTGTAGTAGTACAGGCCGTTCTCGTTTTCCAGCACGTCCAGGGCTGCGGCGCCCACGCGGCCGCTCTCCAGGGCGGCGATCAGCGCGCCGCTGTCGATCAGGGAGCCCCGGGCGGTGTTGACGATCACCACCCCGTCCTTCATTTTGGCCAGCGCCGCTTCGTCGATCAGGTGATGGTTCTGGGCGGTGGCGTTGGTGTGCAGGGTGATGACGTCGCTCTCGGCGCACAGGGTGTCGAAGTCCACGTATTCGGCCCAGCGGGCGGCCTCCTGGCTGGGGTACAGGTCGTAGGCCAGCAGGCGGCAGCCAAAGCCCGACAGGTGCTCCAGCACCGTGCGGCCGATGTGCCCGGTGCCGATCACCCCCACCGTGCAGCCGGACAGGTCCCGGCCGATCTTGCCCTGCAGGGAGTAGTCCTGCACCTCGCCCCGCTTGAGGATGTGGCCCACCCGGCGCAGGCTCATCATCATCAGCATGATGGCAAAATTGGCCACCCCGCGGGGCGGGTAGTCCACGTTGGACACCCGCATCCCCAGCTCACGGGCGGTCTGCCGGTCCACGTGGTCGTAGCCGATGGAGCGGCAGCAGAGATACTTCACCCCCAGCTCGTGGAACCGCCGGACCATGTCCGGGCCCATGTCGCAGGGGGTCATGGAGACGGCGTCGCACCCGGCGGCCAGGGCGGCGTTTTCAAGGGTGGGGTATGCCTCGCAGCCGTCGAACGCGATGCCGGTCTCGGCGGCCAGCCGTTCGGCGCAGGGACGCTCGTCCCAGGGCCGGAGGGTGTAAAAGAAGATCTTCATAAAGAGTGCTCCTTTCCGGTGTTTTGCTGCCTTTATGATAGCACGTTTCGACCCCGCCGGAGGCTGAATCTTTCTCATCTTGCAAGTGAGAGACCACGACCATTTAACGCTTTCACCTGTCCAGGAAGAGAGCCGTAAAAATAGGGGCTTTGCCAACGGTGCGCTGATGCTGGCCCACAGGGCCGGAGAGGGCCGTTTCTGCCAAAACAATGCCCCCTCCGGGAGTTCCGGAAGGGGCGTAAAAACCGTACATTTCGTAACTTTGGCGACTTTGGCGGGCCGCTTGACATTCCCGTGCAGCTGCTGTATACTGAACATAGAAAGGGTGCTGCCGGACAAACGGTAGTCCCCCTGGTCCGGTTAGAGAAGTAACCGCACGCTATGGGAGGCAGGGCGGTTACTTCTTTTTATTGTTTACGGTTCCTCTCGGCTTCAATTAGTCGGAGGACTACGTCAATAATAGCGACGATTAAGATACCTGTCTGGATCAGATCAGAGTATGTAACCATTGCCGGGCCTCTTGCGCTTAGCCGCTTTTTGCGGCGCGCCACGGCGGGCGCTTGCAAAAACCGGAGCGCTGCGCCACTCACAGCTCCCTGTTTCTGCCACTGGCAGCGGTCGCTGTTCGTGCCCCTGACCGCACAAAGTCGGACCAGAGGGGCATACCGCTTGCCGTTTATCGACAACACCCAACAAAAGAATACCATACCTAAAGGCA
>DWWN01000053.1 GCA_019119685.1 Candidatus Faecalibacterium faecigallinarum | reverse complement strand
GCCGACTTCGTGATGCTGGGCCGCTACTTTGCCCGCTTCGACGAGAGCCCCACCAACCGGGTGCGCGTCAACGGCCAGTACATGAAGGAATACTGGGGCGAGGGTTCCAACCGCGCCCGCAACTGGCAGCGGTACGACCTGGGCGGCGCGACCAAGCTCTCCTTTGAGGAGGGCGTGGACAGCTATGTGCCCTACGCCGGCCCCCTGGCCGAGGGCGTCCAGACCACCCTGTACAAGGTCAAGAGCACCATGTGCAACTGCGGCGCCCTGACCATCCCCGAGCTGCAGCAGAAGGCCAAGCTGACCGTCGTTTCTTCCACCTCCATCGTGGAGGGCGGCAGCCACGACGTCCTGCTCAAGAACTCCACCCCCAACATCATGAACGGCTAAACGTTGTGTCCCGTCCATCCGCACATACCGGCTGGACGGGATTTTTTATACAAGACTGCTGTCATGACACGTCACGGGATTTTGACCGGAATTTTGCAAAAAGAACTTGCGCCGCGGCCCAAATGATGCTATCATAACGTTAATACGCCGCTGGCCGCCCCGCTGGTCTGGGCGCGGCTGAACGAGAAAAGATGTTTTGAGAGGACAAGAGGGGAATGCTCTATGGAAAATAAAATCGAAGTGATCCCGTATATTCCCGACGAGGACTATGATAACCCCGCCATGGTGGTGGATTTTTACGAGTTCACCATGGCCAACTGCCTGTTTCTGCACGGCTACAAGGACACAAAGCTGGTCTTTGATATGTTCTTCCGCAAGAACCCGGACGATCAGGGCTATTCCATCAGCGCCGGCCAGCGCAAGCTGACCCGCTTCTTGATGAACTACCACTTCAACGCCCAGGACATCTGGTGGCTGCGCACCAAGGGCATGAGCGAGGAGTTCTGCGAGTACCTGCGCACCTACCAGTGGAAAGGGGACATGTACGCTCTGCCCGAGGGGACGGTGTGCTACCCCAACGTCCAGATGGTGCGGATCGAGTGCGACATGGTGGGCGCGATTTTGATCGAGACGTACCTTTTGCAGACCATCAACTTCCACAGCCTGATCGCCACCAAGGCCACCCGCATCGTGGGCCTGAACACCCACACCCCCCGCAGCGTGATGGAATTTGGCACCCGGCGCGCCCAGGGCGAGAGCGCCGGCAACGACGGCGCCTATGCGGCGGTGCTGGGCGGCTGCGTGGGCACCGCCAACTGCCTGGCCGAAATGAAATACGGCGCCGAGGTCAAGGCGGTGGGCACAGTGGCCCACAGCTTCATCGAGTTTTTCCCCACTGAGTTCGAGGCCTTCAAGGCTTTCGCCGACACCTACCCCGAGTCGGTCAGCCTGCTGCTGGACACCTACAACATCATGGAGAGCGGCCTGCCCAACCTCATCAAGCTGGACGACTACCTGATCGAGAAATACCCCGACGACCCCAACAAGCGCGTCAAGTCCGCCCGCATCGACTCGGGCGACCTGGCCCGCGGCTCCAAGCGGCTGCGCAAGGCCCTGGACGCGGCCGGCAAGCCCTATATCAAGCTGGTGGCCTCCAACGCCCTGGACGAAAAGAAAATCGCCAACATGGAGCTGTATGAGCACGCCCACTTCGATTCCTACGGCGTGGGCGAGAACCTCATCACCTCGGCTTCCGACCCGGTGTTCGGCGGCGTGTACAAGCTGGTGGCGGTCAAGCAGGCCGACGGCAGCTACCAGCCCAAGATGAAGATCTCGGACAGCGTCAGCAAGGCCATCATCCCGGGCAAGAAGATGCCCTGGCGTCTGTACGACGCCAACGGCCAGGCCCAGTGCGACCTCATCGCCATGGACGGCGAGGTGATCGAGGCCGGCAAGCCCATCACCATGGTCAACCTGGACCCCGACGCGGTGGAGCGGGTCATCACCTTCACCCCGACGGCGGTCAAGCCCCTGCTGGTGCCCTATATCCTGGACGGCCGGCTGGTCATCGACCTGCCTTCCATCAGCGAGCGGCGCGCCTATGTGGCCCGCCAGCTGACCAGCGAAGTCTGGGAGAGCGAGCTGCGGGTGGAGTGCCCCCACAAGCACTATGTCAACATGACCCCTGCCGTGGCCGAGTGCCGCGAAAAGATGTACGCCGAATACCACGGCGGCCGGATGTGAACAACGGTTGACAAAAGCCCGGCGCTATTGTATTATATTACTTGTCCCTGGCCGCCGTGCCCCCTGCGCGCGGCAGCCAGTCGGGCCGCTGTGGTGAAATTGGCAGACACGAGGGACTTAAAATCCCTTTCTGGAGACAGAGTACGGGTTCGACCCCCGTCGGCGGCATTCAAAAAGCCTGCGGAAAACGGTGCGCCGTTTTCCGCAGGCTTTTTCTGTTGCTTATGAACTTATTCAGAAGGGGAGCGGCCCTTTACAGAGTTTTGCAGAACTCTTTCAGGTAGGCGCGGAACGCCTCGCCGATCTCGGGGTGCTGCAAAGCCAGCTCCACCTGGGCCTGGGCGACACAGAGTTTGTTGCCCATGTCGTAGTGCTTGCCGGTGAAGGCCACCGCCGTCATGCCGCCCTTGGTGCGGGCGTACTCGGCCATGGCGTCGGTCAGCTGGATCTCGCCGCCGGCGCCGGGCTTGGTGGCGGCCAGCAGGGGATAGATCTCGGGGGTGAGCAGGACGCGGCCCAGGATGGAGTAGTTGCTGAACTCCTGGCCCTTTTTGGGCTTTTCGATCATGTCGTCCACAAAGAAATAGTTGTCCTGGATGGGGGTGGTCTTGAGGCTGCAGTAGCGGCTGACGTCCTCCCAGGGGACGGCGCAGACGCCTGCCACCGGCCGGCCGAACGCCTCGTAGGCGCGGATCAGCTGGGCGCAGACCGGGTCCTCGCCAATGATGACGTCGTCGCCGTAAATGACCACAAAGGGGTCGTCCCCCGTGAAAGGCTGGGCCATGCTCACCGCGTGCCCCAGGCCCAGGGTCTGATGCTGGCGGACGAAATAGATGTGGGCAAGGTTGGAGATGCCCAGGCACTCCTCCAGCATTTTTTCCTTGCCGGGGACGGAGAGCTTGGCTTCCAGCTCGGGATTGCGGTCAAAGTGGTCCTCGATGATGGTCTGGTTCCGGCTCAAAATGATGAGGATGTCGGTGATGCCGGAGTGGACGGCCTCCTCCACCAGGTACTGGATGGCGGGCTTGTCCACAATGGGCAGCATCCCCTTGGGCATGGCCTTGGTGGCGGGCAGGACCCGGGTGCCCAGGCCGGCGGCGGGGATGACGGCTTTTTTGACGGTTTGCATAGGAGCCCTCCTTTCGATTTTGACGTGGGCGTTTTTTACATCAGCAGGTTCAGAATGGCGTCCACATTGGGGCCCAGCAGCAGGCTGAACACGGCCCCGGCCACCATCATCAGAGTGCAGACGCCGACGACGGCGGCCCAGCTGACGCCGCCCTGGGCGCGCAGAACGGCTTCCCGCTTGGCCTTGTCGGGGAACTCGGCCTCGATCCGGCGGATCCGCTCAGCGGCGCTGCGGCGGTAGAGGTATTTGGCGAACATGCCGCTCAGGACCATGACGGCAAAGCTGGCGATGGAAGCCAGCTGGGCCAGAAACAGCAGGGACGAAACGCTGATGGACGGGGCGAGCGCGCTCTCGCTCACCACCAGCAGTTCCAGCAGGGCGGGCAGGTTCAGCAAAAGGTCCACCGCCAAAAAGGCGAAGGCCGGCTTCCAGGCCTTGCGGTAAAAGAAGTACAGCGGCCCGAACAGCAGGGCCGAAAAACAGATGGAGCTCTTGCGGCCATACTTCTGCATCTGGGAAAAGTCCCGCAGGTAGGAAGGGCTCGAGGGGCCCAGATAGGTGGCCCACTCCTCGGTAGGGATGCCGTCGATGGGCTCGTCGGCGCTGGCCGTGCTGGACTGCCAGTAGCCGCCGGCCTGGGCCTCCTGGTACAGGCGGGCATAGTTGAAACCGCCGCCGGGGTTCTGCTGGGCCTGACGGTTGGCGTCCACCCGGGGCGGGGGCGTCTGGCCAGCCTCGAAAATATAGCCGCAGTGGCTGCACCGGGCTGCGCTTTCCGGGTTGGAAGTGCCGCAGTTGGGGCAGCGGCGCTCGGGCTGGGCCGAGGCGGGGGGCGTCCACTCAAAGCCTGTGCCGTGCTTGTCGGCGTAGACGCAGCCGCCCTGCTTTTCGTAGCAGGCGCGGTGATAGGGCGCGCCGCAGTCAGGGCAAACGACGATATCGTCCGTATCGGTCAGGGCCTTGCCGCAGACCGAACAGGGACAACCGGTAAACTGATACATAAAAGCCTCCGCATTTTATTTGCATGGTAAGTTTAGTATACTCTCTGGAAGCAAAAAAGAAAAGCCAAACTTGCAAATTTGAACCTTTTGTTTTGCATTTCCCGGCCAGTATACCACAGAATCTTGAAGAAATTGAAAACAAAACCCGCTTTCCGCCTCTCTTCACAAAAAATTCGGATTGTGCCCCGCCAGGCGGGAAAATTGACAGACCGCCCCGGCCGTGTTATCCTAGCCTGCAAAGGAGGCGGAAGAATGGAAAAGGAAAGGATGCGCACAGCCGGCCGCGCTTTGCGGGATGACGACCTGGACCTCTGCGGCGCTGAGGGCGGCGGCCGCGCGCCGGATATGCCCTATCTTGCGGCGGGGGACAGCTTTGCCTTCCAGTGCGCCGGCTGCGGCGGATGCTGCCGGGGCAGGGAGGACCTTGTGCTCTCGGGGTACGATCTGTACCGGCTGTCCCGGCGGCTGGGCCTGCCGCCCCGGATCACCGCCCGGGCGTTCTGCCGCAGCCATATCGGGGCGGTCAGCCGCCTGCCGGTGCTCCGGCTGGCCCCGGTCAAGACGGAGGGGAACAACTGCCCGTTCCTGAGCGGGGGCCGCTGCGCGGTCCATGAGGCCCGCCCGCTGGCCTGCGCCCTTTACCCCCTGGGGCAGGAGATCAGCCGGGATGGAACGGTGCGCTACTATTTTCAAAAGACAAGCTGCGGGGGCAAAGCGTTCCGGGCCACCCTGGCGGACTACCTGGCCGCCCAGGGCGTCGCGGAGCGGGAGAGCTGCGACGTGCTGTGGGCCACCCGCTGCATGGAGCTTGAGCAGCAGGCCCCCGGCTGGGAGGCGGCGCTGGGGCCGGTCATCCTGCGCCGGTTCCAGGCAAAGCTGGCCGACGCGCTGTACTACCGCTTCGACACCGTCCGCCCCTGGGCCGAACAGTTTTGTGAAAACCTTGCCTGGCTGGCCGGGGAGCGGGCCCGCCTGGAGGCGATGCAGCAAACGCTCTTATCGAAAAAATGAATGGATGCTTTCAAAAGCATCAATAACGGCGGTACTTCAGACGAATAAAATCCCGGGATGCGTCTTGTATTCTCTCCCAAAGTGTGCTATACTTCACAATCATGAAGCGCTTCACACGCGTGAAGCGCCGGGAAGGGCCGGCGGCCCGCCCAGCCTGCCGGGGGTCCTGTCCCCGGGGCACTTGTAAATGTAGAGGAGAGTATAGGTATGCGTAAGATTTCCCGTCGTTCGTTCCTGTCTGTTTCTGCGGCTGCTGCCGCTGCCGGTGTTCTGGCAGCCTGCGGTGGTTCTTCTTCGTCTTCCACGGCGGCTTCGTCGTCCACCGCTTCTTCGGCGGCGTCCTCGGCTGCGGCGGACAGCGCCTCCGCTTCCGCTGAGAGCTATACCATCGGCGTCTGCCAGCTGGTGCAGCACGAGGCGCTGGACGCTGCGACCCAGGGCTTCCAGGATGCGCTGACCGACCAGCTTGGCGACGCGGTCACGTTTGATGTGCAGAACGCCCAGAACGATTCCGCGACCTGCGCCACCATCTGCAATGGCTTTGTCTCTGCCGGTGTGGACCTCATCATGGCCAACGGCACCGCCGCCCTGCAGGCGGCCCAGGCGGCCACCGCCGACATCCCCATCCTGGGCACCTCCATCACCGAGTACGGCGTGGCCCTGGGCATCGACGATTTCAGCGGCACGGTGGGCGGCAACGTCTCGGGCACCTCCGACCTGGCCCCGCTGGAAGAACAGGCGGCCATGATCGTCGAGTGGATGCCGGAAGCCAAGACCGCCGGCCTGCTCTACTGCTCGGCCGAGGCCAACAGCCAGTACCAGGTGGACGTCGTCCAGTCTGAGCTGGAGGCCGCCGGCCTGACCGTCACCCAGTACCCCTTCTCGGACTCCAACGACCTGTCCTCGGTCTGCCAGCAGGCCGCCACCGAGAGCGATGTTTTGTACGTCCCCACCGACAACACGGTGGCCGCCAACACCGGCATCGTAGACGGCATCTGCCGCCCGATGGGCAAGCCCGTCTTTGCGGGCGAGGAGGGCATCTGCCGCGGCTGCGGCGTGGCCACTTTGTCCATCAGCTACTACGACCTGGGTTACACCACCGGCGAGATGGCCGCCCAGATCCTGACCGGTGAGGCGGACATCTCCACCATGCCCATCCAGTACACCAACGTCACCAAGAAATACAACGCTACTATCTGCGAGGAGCTGGGCCTGACCGTGCCGGAAGGCTACGAGGCCATTGAAGAAGCGTAAAAAGCTGCGCTGGATGTGACTTTTGATAAGCTGTTATAAAAAGAGCATTGCACAGACGGCCGTCAGGGCAGGTTTGCCCTGGCGGTCGCCTGCGCGTGTTTTATTCCGTTCCGCCGGGCCGGCGTGAGGCCCTGTCCGGCGGGCAAACGTCAAAAACAGGAGGAAATCACTTTGGAAGTCTTAGCACGACTGGCAAACCTGCCCGGCGCGCTGCCGGGAGCCTGCGCACAGGGCCTGATCTGGGGCATCATGGCCATCGGCGTCTACCTGACCTACCGCATCCTGGATGTGGCCGACCTGACGGTGGACAACTCGTTCGGCACCGGCGGCGCGGTCTGCGTCATGGCCCTACTCACGGGCCAGAACGTCTGGACCGCCCTGATCCTGGCCTTCATCGCGGGCCTGGCCTGTGGGCTCGTCACCGGGTTGCTGCACACCTTTATGGGCATCCCGGCGATCCTTGCCGGTATCCTGACCCAGCTGGCCCTGTACTCGGTCAACCTGAAGATCATGGGCAAGTCCAACCAGTCCATCAACGTGGACAAGTACGACCTGCTGATCTCCCTGCGCTGGGTCAAGGAGTTCGCCCTGCACAACCCCGTCATCATGGTCATTTTGATCAGCGCGGTGCTGATCGGCCTGCTGTACTGGTTCTTCGGCACTGAGCTGGGCTGCGCCATCCGCGCCACCGGCTCCAACCCCAACATGAGCCGGGCCCAGGGCATCAACACCAACTTTAATGTGGTGCTGGGCCTGATGGTCTCCAACGGTCTGGTCGCTTTGTCGGGCGCCCTGCTCAGCCAGTACCAGGGCTTTGCCGACGTCAGCATGGGCCGCGGCGCCATCGTCATCGGCCTGGCGGCCGTCATCATCGGCGAGACCATCTTCGGCCGCATCTTCCACAACTTCGCCCTCAAGCTGGTGTCGGTTTCCATCGGTGCCGTGGTCTATTATATTGTGCTGCAGCTGGTGCTGACACTGGGCTTTGACGCAAACCTGCTCAAGCTGCTGTCGGCTGCGGTGGTGGCCATCTTCCTGGCGGTGCCCTACTGGAAGGGCAAGTATTTCACAAAGCCCGCCACCAAAAAGGCCCAGAAGGAGGGCAGCAGCGCCGCCCTGCCCCAGGCGCAGGCGGTTTCTGCTGGCGCTGCCCCGGAACTGAAAGGCCCTGCGCACAGTTTGGACCAGAAAGACCTCAGCCGCGCCGAGGCCCAGAAGGAGGAACAGCCCCATGCTTGACATCCAGAACATTTCCAAGACCTTCAACCCCGGCACCGTCAACGAAAAGACGGCCCTGAACGGCCTGTCCCTCCACCTGAACGAGGGCGATTTCGTCACCGTCATCGGCGGCAACGGCGCGGGCAAATCCACCATGCTGAACGCGGTGGCCGGCGTCTGGCCGGTGGACGAGGGCAAGATCCTGATCGACGGCACCGACGTCACCCGCCTGAGCGAGTACCAGCGCGCCAAGTACATCGGCCGGGTCTTTCAGGACCCCATGACCGGCACCGCCGCCACCATGCAGATCGAGGAAAATCTGGCCCTGGCGGCCCGCCGCGGCAAGCCCCGCACCCTGCGCATCGGCATCACCCGCAAGGAGCGCGAGGAATACAAGGAGCTGCTCAAGACCCTGGACCTGGGGCTGGAAAACCGGCTCACCGCCCGGGTGGGCCTGCTGTCGGGCGGCCAGCGCCAGGCGCTGACTTTGCTGATGGCCACCATGAACCGGCCCAAGCTGCTGCTGCTGGACGAGCACACCGCCGCCCTCGACCCCAAGACCGCCCTCAAAGTGCTGACCCTTTCGGCCAAGCTGGTGGCGGAAAACAACCTGACCACCCTGATGATCACCCACAACATGAAGGATGCCATCAAGTACGGCAACCGCCTGATCATGATGCACGAGGGCCGGATCATCTACGACGTGAGCGGCGAGGAAAAGAAAAAGCTCCACGTCTCCGACCTGCTGGCCAAGTTCCAGACCGCCAGCGGCGACGAATTCGCCAACGACCGCATGATCCTCTCCTGAGAGGTTTTCTCCTGACACAACGGAAAACGCCCGGGGCTTCCCAAACGGGAGGCTCCGGGCGCTTTCGTTGCGTATCGTTACCGCGCCAGCTTGCGGGCGATCCAGATGCAGGCGCAGGCGCCCACCACCGAGACGACGAAGTCGCCCACAAAGCCGGTGGCCCGCAGGCCGATCAGCCCCAGCAGGAAACTGCCAACAAAGCCGCCCAGCATACCCAGCACGATGTTGTGCAGGGTGGAAGCGGGATAGGTGCCCATCAGGCGCCCGGCCACATAGCCGGCCAGCGCGCCCACGATCAGGCTGAAGATCACATTGATGATGGAAAAAAGCATGGTAAAACCTCCTGTGCGGGTTGGTTAGACAGACGCCGTCTGCGCCTCGCGGGCCGTGCGGCAGATATGGGCCAGACAGCACTTTTCGCAGGCCGGCTTGCGGGCGTCGCAGACGGCCCGGCCGTGCAGGACGAAGCGGTGGCAAAGGTCGCTGCCCTCCTCGGGCGGGATGATCTGCCACAGCAGCATCTCCACCTTCTGGGGCTCTTTGACGTTGTCCACCAGGCCGATGCGGTTGCACAGCCGGATGCAGTGGGTATCGGTGACGATGGCCGGCTTGCCGAACACGTCCCCCATGATGAGGTTGGCGCTCTTGCGGCCGACGCCGGGCAGGGCCAGCAGTTCTTCAAAGGTGGTGGGCACCTGGCAGTCGTATTTGTCCCGCAGCACGCGCATACAGGCCGAGATGTCCCGCGCCTTGGAGTGGCCCAGGCCGCAGGGCTTGACGATGGCCTCAATGTCCTCCGGCTCGGCGGCGGCCAGAGCGGCCACCCCCGGATACTTGGCAAAGAGCTCCTCCACCACCACGTTGACCCGCGCGTCGGTGCACTGGGCCGCCAGCCGGACGCTGACCAGCAGCTGCCAGGCGTCGGCGTAGTCCAGGGTGCAGGCGGCGTCGGGATATTCTGCCTTCAGCCGCTCGATCACCTCGAGGGCCAGCTCCTTTTTGGCCGCGAGCTCTGCGGCCGGCATCTGCTTTCTGGGCATGACAGTTCCTCCTTGTCGGTTCCTGCAAGTGATGATACCACGTTTTAACCTGTTTGTAAACCTTGTCCTTTTCCGTAAAATGCTGTATAATATCCATTGAAAGCAAAAAGTCGTAATCGTTCGCACTATTGCCTGAAAGAAAGGAGGCGCGCCCATGCGGGAACCTTTGGCCCAGCGCCTGCGGCCCAAGACCCTGGCCGACGTCTGCGGCCAGCAGCATCTGCTGGCGCCGGGGCGGGTGTTCCGCCGCACCATTGAGAGCGGCAACATCCCCAACATGATCTTTTACGGCCCGTCCGGCACCGGCAAGACCACGGTGGCGCGGATCATCGCCGAAAACAGCGGCATGACCCTGCACAAGCTCAACGGCACCTCCTGCGGGACGGGGGACATCAAGGCGGTGTTCAAGGATATCGGCACCCTGGCCGGGGCGGGGGGCATCCTGCTCTACCTGGACGAGATCCAGTACCTGAACAAAAAGCAGCAGCAGAGCCTGCTGGAATGCCTGGAAGAAGGCACCGTCACCCTGATCGCCTCCACCACCGAGAACCCCTATTTTTACATTTATAACGCTCTGCTTTCCCGCTGCACCGTCTTTGAGTTCAAGAGCCTGACGGCGCAGGACGTGGAGCAGGGGGTCCGCAGCGCGGTGGCCCGGCTGTCGGCGGAAGGCGATGCCCCGGTGACCATCACCGACGAGGCCGCCCAGTACCTGGCCGAGAGCGCCGGCGGCGATATGCGCAAGGCGCTGGGCAGCCTGGAGTTTGCGGTGGCCGCCGCGGAGCCGGGCCCCGAGGGCAGGGTGGTCACGCTGGACATGATCCGGCAGGTGACCCGGCGCACCGCCATGCGGTACGACAAGGACGGGGACGAGCACTACGACATCGTCTCGGCCTACCAGAAATCCATGCGGGGCTCCGACCCCGACGCCGCGCTCCACTATCTGGCCCGGCTGCTGGAAGCGGGGGACCTGCCTTCGGCCTGCCGCCGGCTGATGGTCTGCGCCTGCGAGGACGTGGGCCTGGCCTATCCCCAGATCATCCCCATCGTCAAGGCGGCGGTGGACGCGGCCAATATGCTGGGCCTGCCCGAGGCGCGCATCCCCCTGGCCGACGCGGTGATTCTGGTGTCCACCAGCCCCAAGTCCAACAGCGGGGAAGTTGCCATCGACGCCGCGCTGGCCGACGTCCGGGCGGGCCGGACCGGGCCTGTGCCCCGCCAGCTGCAGAACAAGCACTACGACGGGGCGGACGCCCTGGTCAAAGGGCAGAACTACAAGTATGCCCAGGACTATAAAAACCACTGGGTGGCCCAGCAATATCTGCCCGACGCCATCAAGGACGCCCACTACTACACCTACGGCGACAACCGCACCGAGCAGGCGGCCAAAGCCTATTGGGACAGGATCAAACAGGAAGGATAAGGAGGAACAACAGGGATGCGCTACTCCAAACAGAGGGAGCTGGTCATGCAGCAGGTCGAGGCGCTGCAGGACCATCCGACCGCGGAGGAGATCTATCACCATGCCCGCAAAGAGTGCCCCGGCCTCAGCCTGGGCACCGTCTACCGCAATCTGAACAGTCTGGTGGAGGCGGGCAGGGTCCGCCGGGTGTCCATCCCGGGCCAGCCCGACCGGTTCGACCACACCCTGCCCTGGCACGGGCATCTGTACTGCACCTGCTGCGGCCGGGTAGAGGATCTGGCGCTGGACCCTGGCGTCGTCCGCCAGCTGATGGCCGGCCAGCCCGGCCGCATCACCGACTGCGTGGTGACCTGGATCGGCCTGTGCGAGCAGTGCGCCCGGCAGGAGGCTGCCGCCCCGGCCGCAGCGCTGTAAGGTTTTGCGAATTTTCCCTTGTTTCGCAGGGGAGAAACCTGTATAATAGACACTGTCAAAACGCCCCTGCCGGCCATCAGGCGCGGACAAAAGGGGAGACATTGAGAACCCCCGGGCCTTTGGCCTGCGGGATAAGGATGGTAGAACGGTTGGAATATCAAAGATACGAACATAACGCCCAGGCGGCCGCGCTGGTCAGCCGCCATTACGACACGCCGCCCCTGGCATACGTCCACAGCTACGGCTGCCAGCAGAACGTCAACGACGGCGAGCGGATCAAGGGCGTCCTTGTGGACATCGGCTACGGCCTGTGCGACAACCCCGAGGACGCGGACCTGATCCTGTTCAACACCTGCGCCGTGCGGGAGCACGCCGAACAGCGGGTGTTCGGCAATGTGGGGGCCCTCAAGGGCCTCAAGGAGAAAAAGCCGGGCCTCATCATCGGGCTGTGCGGCTGCATGGCCAACCAGAAGCATGTAGTCGAAAAGCTGCGCCAGAGCTACCCCTATGTGGACCTGGTCTTTGGCGTGGATGGCATCGACACCCTGCCGGCCCTGCTGGCCCGCAAACTGGAACAGCACAAACGCATCCTGCTGGAGCCGGCCCAGCGCCCCGTCATCGTGGAGGATATCCCCATCCGGCGGGAAAGCGAGTTCCGGGCCTGGCTGCCCATCATGTACGGGTGCGACAACTTCTGCACCTACTGCATCGTGCCCTACGTCCGCGGGCGGGAAAAGAGCCGCCGCCCGGCGGACATCCTGGCCGAGTTCAAGGGGCTGGTGGCCGCCGGCTACAAGGAGATCACTCTCTTGGGCCAGAACGTCAACAGCTACGGCAAAGGGCTGGACGAGGCGGAAAAGATGGACTTTTCCGACCTTTTGAACCTGCTCTGCGCCGTGCCGGGGGACTATCACATCCGGTTCATGACCAGCCACCCCAAGGACGCCAGCCGCAAGCTGATCGACACCATCGCGGCCCAGCCCCACCTGTGCAAGCACCTGCATCTGCCGGTGCAGTGCGGCTCGGACCGGCTGCTGGCCCGCATGAACCGCCACTACACGGTGGAACACTATCTCGACCTGATCGAGTACGCCCGGGCCCGGGTGCCGGGCATCACTTTTTCCAGCGACATCATCGTGGGCTTCCCCGGCGAGACCGAGGAGGACTTCCAGGGCACCCTGGACCTGGTGCGCCGGGTGGGGTATATGCAGCTGTTCACTTTCATCTACTCCAAGCGGGAGGGGACGCCGGCGGCCAGCTACCCCGACCCCACCCCCCGCAAGGAAAAGACCGACCGGATGGCCCGCCTGCTCAAGACCCAGGACGAGATCGCCATGGCCCTGGTCAAGGCCCAGATGGGCCAGACCGTGCGGGTCCTGGTGGAAGGCTTCGGCCGGGCGGAGGGCACCCTCTCGGGCCGGCTGGACAATAACCTGACGGTGGAATTTGCCGGAGACGAGGCGCTGCTGGGGCAGTATGTGCACGTCCATCTGACCGGCGCGCGGGCCACCGTCCTGCTGGGGGAATCCGCGCAGCCCGCCCCGGACAAACTAAGATAAAGAACGTTTGAATACAAAGGAGAAACGACAATGGATTGCATCGACCTTTTCAAGCGCGCCGCCATGGCGCTCCAGACCGACAGCCGCTATCTGGCCCTGGACCAGGCCCGCAAGATGAACGACAGCGACGAAGAGCTGCAGAACATGATCGGCGAGTTCAACCTGGCCCGGATGGACCTGAACAATGAGATCGGCAAATCGGAGCGCAACGACGCCCGCATCGCCGAGCTGAACGAGAAGGTGAACACCCTCTACGGCCAGATCATGAACGACGAGGGAATGATCGCCTACAACGAGGCCAAGCGGGAGTGCGAAGCCCTCGTCAACTATATCGACGCCATCATCAACGCCGCGATGAACGGCGGCGACCCGATGGCGGTGCAGGAGCCCTCCGCTTCCTGCACCGACAGCTGCTCGACCTGCGGCGGCTGCGGCTGAGGCTGAGAGACTGGAACGCGGCTGGCGGCACCTGCACAGCCGCGTTTCCTTGTCTTTGCCCGGTTACGATACACAAACCGCAGAAAGAAGGGGAATGCTATGGCGGATCTGTCGCCCATGATGAAACAATACCTGGAGATCAAACAACAGCATAAGGACGAGATCCTCTTTTACCGCATCGGCGATTTTTACGAGATGTTCTACGACGACGCCATCACGGCCTCCCGTGAGCTGGACCTGACCCTGACCGGCAAGCAGTGCGGCCAGAAGGAGCGCGCCCCCATGTGCGGCGTGCCGTTCCACAGCTATGAGACGTATATGGCGCGCCTCATCGCCAAGGGGTACAAGGTGGCTATCTGCGAGCAGACCGAGGACCCCGCCCTGGCCAAGGGGCTGGTCAAACGGGAGATCGTCCGGGTGGTCACCCCCGGCACCGTCATCGAGAGCAGCATGCTCCAGGACGACCGCAACAACTACATCGCCAGCCTCTACCTGAAAGGGGACGGGGCGGGGCTGTGCTTTGCCGATGTGTCCACCGGCACCGCCCACGTCACCGAGCTGAAAAACCCCAAGATCGGCATGGCGGTCATCGCTGAGCTGTGCCGCTACCGCCCCAGCGAGGTGCTGTTCAACCCCGGCACCCTGTCCTGCCGGGAGGTGACGGCCTACATCAAAAAGCACATGAACTGCGCCGTCGAGCTGATGGAGGACGAAAAATACGCCCCCGGCCTCATCGACACCACCCTGGCCGGGCAGTTTGGCCGGGACTGGGCCAGCACCACCGAGATCGGGGCGGACGGTCTGGTCCGCTACGCCATGGGCGGCCTGCTGCAGTACCTCCACGACACCCAGATCAAGGGCGTCAGCCGCCTCAAAACGGTCATCCGCTACACCGAGGCGCAGTATATGCACCTGTCCACCGTCACCCGCGCCAACCTGGAACTGACCGAGACCATGCGCGGGCGGGAAAAGCGGGGCACCCTGCTCTGGGTGCTGGACAAGACGTCCACCGCCATGGGCAAGCGGCTGCTGCGCAGCTGGCTGGAACAGCCCCTGGTCTCCAGCGAGATCATCAACCACCGCCTCAACGCGGTGGAATGCCTGGTCAAACAGACCGTGGCCCGGGGCGAGCTGGCCGAGACCCTGCGCTACATCACCGACATCGAGCGGCTGATGACCCGCACCATCTACGGCTCGGCCACCCCCAAAGAGATCTACACCATGGCCCAGACCTTTGACCGCCTGCCCGAGCTGAAACAGCTGGCGGAGGGCTGCGGCTGCGCCGAACTGTCCGAGCTGGCTGCCGGCATCGACCCCATGGAGGACCTCAAGTCCAGGATCTACGCCGCCATCGACCCGGAGGCCCCCTCCACCCTGAAGGACGGCGGGGTCATCGCGGCGGGGTACAACAGCGAGGTGGACGAGCTGCGCTCCATCCGGGAGAACACCAAGGGGGTGCTGGCCCAGCTGGAAGCCCGCCTGCGGGAGGAGACCAACATCCCCAAGCTGAAGATCGGCTTCAACCATGTGTTCGGGTATTACATCGAGGTCAGCAACAGCTACAAGAGCATGGTGCCCGACAACTACACCCGCAAGCAGACTTTGAGCACCGGCGAGCGGTACATCACCCCCGAGCTCAAGACCCTGGAAAACAAGATCCTCGGCGCCCACGAGCGGCTCATCAGTCTGGAACACCGCCTCTTTGCCGACCTGCTGGAGGAGACCGGCAAAGAGCTGGACCGCATCCAGCGCACCGCGCGGGCGGTGGCCCAGCTGGACGTGCTGACGGCGCTGGCCATTGTGGCGGCGGACAACAACTACTGCCGCCCCGTAGTGGACGACAGCGACCAGCTGGTCATCCAGGAGGGGCGTCACCCGGTGGTGGAGCAGGTGCTCAAAGGCAGCCTCTTTGTCCCCAACGATACGGTACTGGACTGCGGCGAGAACCGCTGCCTCATCATCACCGGGCCCAATATGGCGGGCAAATCCACCTATATGCGCCAGAACGCCCTCATCGTCCTGATGGCGCAGATCGGCTCGTTCGTGCCGGCCAAAGAGTGCCATGTGGGCATCGTGGACGCGGTGTTCACCCGTGTGGGCGCTTCGGACGACCTGGCCGCCGGCCAGTCCACCTTTATGGTGGAGATGACCGAGGTGGCCGAGATCCTCAAAAACGCCACCCGGCGCAGCCTGGTGATCCTGGACGAGATCGGCCGGGGCACCTCCACCTTTGACGGGATGAGCATTGCCCGGGCGGTGGTGGAGCACATCGCCAACCCCCAGAACGGCCTGGGCTGCAAGACTCTGTTCGCCACCCATTACCACGAACTGACCGACCTGGAAGGGGAGGTCGAGGGGGTCAAAAACTACAACATCGCGGTCAAAAAGCGGGGCGAGGACATCACCTTTTTGCGGCGGATCGTCCGCGGCCCCGCCGACGACAGCTACGGCATCGAGGTGGCCAAGCTGGCCGGCCTGCCCGGCAGCGTGACCCGGCGGGCCCACGAGGTGCTGCGCAAGCTGGAAGCCAGCGCCCCCAAAAACAATGTGGAGCAGATGGACTTCGGCACCCTGGCCGACTACCAGTCGCCCGCCGCCCCCAGCGAGATGGTGGAAAAACTGGAGGCCCTCGACCTGGAGACCCTGACCCCCATCGAAGCCCTCAACTTTTTGTATGAGCTGAAAAAGACCCTGAAAGGGAGCATCACCGGCTGACCATTTTTTGTGAAAGGAAGGTGCCTGTATGGCAGTGATCCGCGTACTGGACAAGCATACCGCCGAGCTGATCGCCGCGGGGGAAGTGGTGGAACGTCCGGCCTCCGCCGCGAAAGAGCTGATGGAAAACTCCATTGATGCCGGCGCGACCCAGATCTCCATTTCCATCGAATCGGGCGGCGTCAAGCTGATCGAAGTCAGCGACAACGGCACCGGCATCGAGCCGGAATACATTTCCACCGCCTTTATCCGCCACGCCACCAGCAAGATCGAGGACGAGGTAGACCTGGCGGCCATCCACACGCTGGGCTTCCGGGGCGAGGCGCTGGCCTCCATCGCCAGCGTGGCACGGGTCGAGCTGCTGACCCGCACCAGCTCCAGCGAGTTTGCCTCCCTCTACCGCAACGAGGGCGGGGAGGAGTACCCCGCCGAACCCGGCGCCCGGGCCGTGGGCACCACCATCCGGGTGCGGGACCTCTTTTTCAACACCCCCGCCCGGATGAAGTTCCTCAAAAAGGATGCCAGCGAGGGCACCTTTGTGGCCGAGGTGGTCAACCATCTGGCTCTGAGCCACCCTGAGATCAGTTTCCGTTTTGTGCGGGAGGGCAAGCTCCAATATGTCACCCCCGGCGACGGGGATCTGCGGGGCGCGGCCTATGCGGTGCTGGGCCGGGAGTTCAGCCGCGATTTGATCGAGGTGGACAGCACCAGCGGGCTGTACCGCCTGCGGGGGCTCGTCACCCCGCCCAAGAGCTGCCGGGCCAGCCGCAGTATGCAATATTTTTACATCAATGGCCGCTATGTCCGCAACCGCACCATGATGGCCGGCATGGAGACCGCCTTCAAGGGCACCACCATGCAGGGCAAGTTCCCCGGCGGCATCCTGATGCTGGAAATGCCCGCCGAGCTGGTGGACGTCAACGTCCACCCCGCCAAGACCGAAGTGCGCTTTGCCCAGGAAAACGACGTGTTCAACGCGGTCTACTACGCAGTCAAGCAGGCGCTGGCCAGCCCCGGCAGCGGGGAGCGGAGCTTCGTCTTTGACAAGGCCGCCCGCCCTGCCCGGGAGAGCTTTGCGGCGGTGGATTCGGCCACGGGAAACGACATTTCAAAAAACGACGGCATCATAGAAGAAAATACTGTAAAGAAAGAAAACTTTACAGGGCTTTCCGCCGTCATTCCGGGCCAGTCGGAGCCGGGCGTGCTGCAGAAACACCCCCGCGCGCCGCAGCCCGCCGCCCAGCCCGGCCCGGCAAAGCCTGCCGGCTGGGGCGCGCCCCTGCGGGAGAGCCTTGCGCTGCACAGCACGCCGGCGGAAAAGCCCCGGCCCTCTTTCCGGCCGGCGGGGCAGGAGTCCCAGCTGGACATCACCCTGACGGAGGAAGCCGAAGCCGCCGCCCTGCCTGACACCCCGCCCGTGCCGCAGCGCCCGACCGCGCCGGCAGCGCCCCCGGAGCCGGAGGCCCAAGCCCCCGCAGAGGATGCAGCATTCGTCCAGCCGGAGCAGACGGTCCTGCCCGGCGCGGACGCCCCCGCCAAACTGGAATATGTGGGGGAGGCGTTCCGCACGTACATCATCGCCCAGCGGGGAGACGAGCTGTGCCTGATCGACAAGCACGCCGCCCACGAGCGGCAGCTCTATGAAAAGCTGGCGGCCAGCTACGGTGACGTCCCCTGCCAGCTGCTGCTCTCGCCGCTGGTCATCACCCTGTCGGCGGAGGAAAAGCAGGCTGTGATGGACAATCTCCTCCTGCTTGAATACGCCGGCATCGAGGTGGGGGACTTCGGGGGCAGCACCGTGCTGCTCCGGGCCGTCCCCTGCGACGTGGAGCAGGACGATCTGGAGGATATGCTGGTGGAGATCGCGTCCAAGCTCGCCCGCGGCAGCCGCGACGCGCTGAGCGAAAAGACCGAGTGGGTCCTCCACTCCATCGCCTGCCGGGCGGCGGTCAAGGCGGGAGACCACGCCTCGCCCCAGGAGCTGATGGCCCTGGCCGAAAAGATCCTCGCGGGCGAGGTGCCGCCTTTCTGTCCCCACGGCCGCCCCTGCGTCCTCAAGCTGACCCGAAAGGAGCTGGAAAAGCAGTTTGGCAGAATCGAATGACAAGCGTCCGGTGCTGGCGGTGGTAGGCCCCACCGCCACCGGCAAAACGGCCCTCGGGGTGGAGCTGGCCCTCCATCTGGGGGGCGAGATCATCAGCGCCGACTCGATGCAGGTCTACCGGGGCCTGGACGTGGGCACCGCCAAAGTCACCCCCGAGGAGACACAGGGGGTGCCCCACCACTGCGTGGACATCCTCCCGCCCGAGGAACCTTTCAGCGTGGCGGACTTCACGGCCCTGGCCGGCCGCCTGGTGGAGGAGATCGCGGCCCGCGGGCATTTGCCCATCCTGGTGGGGGGCACCGGGCTGTATGTCCAGAGTTTCCTCTATGGGGTGCGCTTCACCGAGGAAAAGGCTCCCGATGGCTTGCGGGAACAGCTGGCCGCCGAGCTGGCCGCCCGCGGCCCCGCCGCGCTCTACAGCGAGCTGCAGGCCGTTGATCCCGAGGCCGCCGCGGCCATCCACCCTAATAACCATGTACGGGTGCTGCGCGCCCTCGAGCACTACCGGGCCACCGGCCGCCGCCTCAGCGAGCAGAAGGCAGCCTCGCTCCCGCCGGAGCGCCCCTACCGCGCGCTGGTGCTGGGACTGGACTTTGCCGGGCGGGACGTCCTGTACCGCCGGATCGACGCCCGGGTGGACCGTATGCTGGAGCAGGGCCTGCTGGAAGAAGCGCGGATGGTCTACGGCCACCGTCAGACCTACCGCACCGCGGCCCAGGCCATCGGCTATAAGGAGTTCTTTCCCTATTTTGCGGGGGAGGACAGTTTGGAACACTGTGCCAGCCAGCTGAAACAGGCGTCCCGGCGGTATGCCAAGCGGCAGCTGACCTGGTTCCGCCATATGGACGGGGTGGTCTGGCTGGAGGCCGGCAGCCCCGGCCTTGCCGGACAGGCCGTGCGCCTGGCCGAAACATTTCTGCACGAGGGGTGATACCGGATGCAAAAGGATATGCACGACCCTGAACATTCTACCGAGGAAATCTCAGACGCCGCCCGCACCAGCTGGCGGACCGTCCTGGGCGGGGTGGTGGCGGTGGTGCTGCTGGCCATTTTGGGTTATGTGGGCTACCAGATCCTCCACCTGCTCAACCCGCCCAACACCTACGAAACGGTCCTCACCGCCACGGTGGAGGACAAAGTGGAGGCGGACGGGGTAGTTCTTTTCAACGAGACGGTCATCCCCGGCGGCGGGGATATGGGCTATCTGGCGGAGGACGGCGCCCGCGTGTCGGCGGGGACGGTGGTGGCCGAAGTGTACACCAACAGCGGCCAGAGCGCCCTGCGCGCCTCCCTCACCAGCCTGAACGAGCAGATCGAGCTGCTGCAGCGGGCCGAGAACGTCTCCTCCACCCAGGTGGACACCATGATCCAGGAGCGGACCACCGCCCTCTACGACCTGCTGGACGCCGCCGACCGCGGCGCCCTGGCCGACATGGACACCGGCCGGGAGGACTACCTGCTGGCCCAGAACAAGATCCTGGTGGTCACGGGGGAGGCGTCGGACTTTGCCTCCCAGATCGCGGGGCTGCAGGCCCAGGCCGCCCAGCTCCAAAGCCAGCTGGGGACGCCGGCCCAGATCACCGCGCCCCTCACCGGCTATTTTGTCCGCAGCGCCAGCACCCGGCAGCTGACCCAGCCGGCCGGGACCATCCTGGCCATGGATGCGCCCACACTGCAGGCCGCCCTTGCGGCCGGGCTGGACGCCCCCCTCACCGGCTGCGCCGGCAAGATGGTGTCGGGCTTCAGCTGGAGCTACTGCGGCGTCTGCACGGCGGAACAGGCCCAGAAACTGCTGCGGGCCGACGGCACCCCCCTCACCAGCACGGTGCGCATCCGCTTCCCCGGCCAGACCGACGAGGCTTTGCCGGCCGAGCTGACCGAAGTGACCATCGACGAGGCGTCGGGGCTGGCCCGGTTCGTCCTCACCTGCGATTCGGTCACGGGCGAGGTACTCCGGCTGGGCCAGGCCGAGGCCGAGGTGATCGTCAGCGAAACCACCGGCCTGCGGGTCCCCGCGGCCGCGGTCCACTATGTGCTGGAAGCGCCGGAGGCTTCCTCGGAGGCCGGCAGCGCGTCCGGCGCGCCGGCCGAAAGCGCCGAAGCAGGGGAGAACTACGTCCCCGGCGTCTACGTCAAGTTCGGCAATCTGGCCCGCTTCTGCCGCATCGACCCGGTGGACAGCGACCACCCTCTGGTCACCGACGGCGACTACATCATCGTCCCGCCCAAGGACACCGACGGTTCGGTCAGCGAGGTGCGGCTGTACGACCAGGTCATTGTGGAGGGACAAAATCTCTACGACGGCAAACTTTTGTCCTAGCTCTTATTGACATCCGGCATAAAAAAACAGATAATATAAAGAGCTATTCTTTTCTGCTGGCCCAGCCGCGCTGGGCAGCCGGCGGTTTTTAGGAAAAAACGGCATCTGCTTGCAGATGAAAGGAGCGGTATCGATGTCTTTTATGCAAAATCTCAAAAAGGGTCTGTTCGGCGAGGATGACGGCTACGACGATCAGTACATCGACGACGGGCCCCAGATGGTGAACAACAACAGCGGCTTTGGCAGCTCGGATTCCTACGATGAGGACAGCGGCGACAGCGGCAAAAGCGGCAACCGGGTGGTCAACATCAACGCCACCACCCAGCTCAAGGTGGTCCTGGTCAAGCCCGAGCGGTTCGAGGACGCCAGCACCATCGCCGACCATCTGAACAACAAGCGCACCGTGGTGCTGAACCTCGAGTCCACCAACAAAGAGGTGTCCCGCCGCCTGGTGGACTTCCTGTCCGGCGTGGCCTACGCCAACAACGGCCAGATCAAGCGGGTGGCCAACAGCACCTTTATCATCACCCCTTACAACGTGGATATCATGGGCGACCTGCTGGACGAGCTGGAGAACAATGGCGCGTTCTATTGAGGAGGCCCAGCGCCCTGCCCGGGGCTACATCCCGCCCCAGAACGACAAAGAGCGGTTCCTGATGCGCCACATCGAGGACCTGGCCCGCACGGCCGGGGCCCGGGGCATCCCCCGGTATTCCTCCTTTCTCAGCGACCGGGAACAGGTGCTGGCCCGGGCGGCCCTGTCCAAAGCGGGCTGCACCTGCTGGCGCTTTGAAGGCGGCTACCCCGACGCCGAACGGCGGCTCGCGGCCATCGAGCCGGAAGGCTCCTGGACCGACAGCCCCCTGGCCTGCGTCCGGCTGGACTGCCGCGCCGCTCCCGGCGCGGACCTGCCGTCCCACAGGGACTATCTGGGCAGCCTGATGGGCCTTGCCATCAAGCGGGAGGCGCTGGGGGACATCGTCCTGCCGGCGGACACGCCCGGCACGGCCTATGTCTTTGCCCTGGAACCGGCGGCCCGGCTGATCTGCGAGGAGCTGGCCCAGGTGGGCCGCGCCGAGGTCAGCTGCACCCGGCAGCCCCTGGAGGAACTGCCCGGCCTCGCGCAGGCCGAGCGGGTGCTGCGCACTGCGGCCGTGTCCTCCCTGCGGCTGGACGCAGTGCTTGCGGCCATGCTGCATTGCAGCCGCGGGGCGGCGGCGGAACTGATCCAGGCGGGCCGGGTGGAGATCAACCACCTGCCCACCGGGAGCGTCCACGCCCCCGTCTACGAGGGGGACGTCTTTACCATACGGGGCAAAGGGCGCTTTGCCCTCACCGCCCTGCCCGGCAGGACGAAGAAGGACCGCCAGATCATCGAGTTCTTTCAGTATCAATCGTAAACCAACAATGACAGGAGGAAATCAGTATGCTGACACCGCAGGACGTACACTCTGTCCAGTTTGAAAAGAGCTTCCGCGGTTACCGGATCGAGGACGTCGACCGGTTTTTGGACCGTGTGGAGGAGCAGCTCAAGTCCAGCGCCAACGAGGTGGACCGGCTGCAGCGGCAGATCGAGCAGCTGCAGGGCGACAACCAGCGCCTTTCCAAAGAGACCGAGGACTACCGTGCCGACGGCGAGATCATGAAGTCGGCGCTCATCAATGCCCAGCGCATCGGCGAAAACGTGATCCGCGAGGCCAACCAGAAGGCCGAGGAGATCATCCACAAGGCCAACCTCCGCAGCGACGACATCATCCGGGACGCCAACGACCTGCTGCAGAAGGCTACCGACCGGGCCGACGAGATCGTCCGGGAGGCCAGCGACCAGCGCATGCTGGAAGAGCGGGAGTATGAGCGGGTCCGCCTGGAAGTGACCCGCTTCAAGGCCGACGTACTGAACCTCTACCGCAGCCATGTGGAGTCCCTCAGCCGCCTGCCCGAGTACGCCCCCGACGCGCCGGCCGAGCCCGCCGCAGAGGACGAGAACGCCGCCGCGGCCGATCCGGCAGCCGCCGAAGCGGATACCGAGGCGGACGAGACCGAGCCCGCCGCCCAGAGCGAGGACTTCTGGAACAAGGACGAGGCCGAGCTGACCGCCCCCGACCAGAAGCAGCCCGCCGAGGTGGATTACTCCGCCTTCCAGGGCGTCCAGTTCAGCAAATAAGTTACATCCCGCGCGGCTTGCCGTGCGATGGGGCAGGGCAGGGGCCGCGTGCGCCTGTCCCTGCTTTTGCCGTCTTGCCGGCACGCCCGGCAGACAATCATTTTTGAGGAGTGTGGAACCCGTGCCTAAGACAAAATCCCAATACGACAGTACCCTGCATCTGCCCAAGACCCTGTTTGAAATGCGCGCCGGCCTGCCCAAAAAGGAGCCCGCCATGCTGGAGGACTGGGACAAAAACGACCTGTACAACCAGCTGATGAAGCACAACGAGGGCAAGCCCCTGTTCGTGCTCCACGACGGCCCCCCGTATGCCAACGGCAGCATCCACATGGGCACCGCCCTGAACAAGATCATCAAGGATATCATCATCCGGCAGAAGAACATGGAGGGCTACAAAGCCCCCTATGTGCCCGGCTTTGATACCCACGGCCTGCCCATCGAGCTGAAAGCCCTGTCGTCGGTCGGCAGCAAGAAGAAGGACATCTCCAAGCTGGAGTTGCGCCAGATCTGCGAAAAGTTTGCCACCGAGCACATCGGCATCATGAGCGACCAGTTCAAGCGGCTGGGCGTCATTGGCGATTTTGAGCACCCCTACCTCACCCTGAAGCCCGAGTTCGAGGCCCGCCAGATCGAGATCTTCGGCGAGATGGCCAAGAAGGGCTATATCTACAAGGGCCTCAAGCCGGTCTACTGGTGCCCCGAGTGCCGCACCGCCCTGGCCGAGGCCGAGATCGAGTACGGCGAGGACGACTGCGATTCCATCTTCGTCCGCTTCCACGTCACCCAGGACCCCAACGGCGTGCTGGCCAAGTACGGCATCCCCATGGACAAGACCTGGTTCGTGATCTGGACCACCACCACCTGGACTCTGCCCGCCAACGAGGCCATCTGCCTGGGCGGCTCGCTGGAATACTCCTTCGTCAAGTTCGGCGGCGAGTACCACATCATGGCCACCGACCTGGTCGAGAGCGTCATGAAGGCCTGCAACATCACCGAGTATGAGGTGGTGGGCCAGCCGGTCAGCGGCGCCGAGTTCGAGATGATGCGCTACCAGCACGTCTACCTGCCCAAGGAGGGCCTGGTCATCCTGGGCGACCACGTCACGCTGGAGAGCGGTTCCGGCTGTGTCCACACCGCCGGCGGCCACGGCGTGGACGACTTCAACGTCAGCCAGAAGTACAACGTCCCCATCACCGTCCCGGTGGACGACGGCGGCTACCTGACCGAGCTGTCCGGCAAGTACGCCGGCCAGAAGGTGTGGGACGCCAACAAGACCATCCTGGCCGACCTGACGGCGGCCGGCATGGTGCTGGGCCAGGTGCACATCAAGCACCAGTACCCCCACTGCTGGCGCTGCCACAACCCCATCATCTTCCGCGCCACCGAGCAGTGGTTCTGCTCCATCGACGCCTTCAAGGACGAGGTCTACAAGGCCATCGACGGCGTCCAGTGGATGCCCGAGTGGGGCCATGACCGGATGTACGGCATGGTGCGGGACCGCAGCGACTGGTGCATCAGCCGCCAGCGCACCTGGGGCGTACCCATCCCGGCGTTCTATTGCAAAAAGTGCGGCAAGTACCACATCACCGACGCCACCATCAAGGCGGTCAGCGACCTGTTCCGCCGCGAGGGCTCGGACGCCTGGTACAAGTACGAGGCCGGGCAGATCATCCCCGCCGGCGAGGTGTGCGAGAACTGCGGCGGCACCGAGTGGACCAAGGACACCGACATCATGGACGTCTGGTTCGACTCCGGTTCCACCTGGAGCGCCGTGCTGGGCGAGCGGCCCGAGCTGCGCTACCCGGCCGACCTGTATATGGAGGGCGCGGACCAGTTCCGCGGCTGGTTCCAGTCCAGCCTGCTGACCAGCGTGGCCAGCCAGGGCGTGGCCCCCTACAAGTCCGTGCTGTGCCACGGCTGGGTCGTGGACGAGCAGGGCAAGCAGATGCACAAGAGCGCCGGCAACGGCGTCGAGCCCTCTGAGATCATCAAGGACTACGGCGCGGACATCATCCGCCTGTGGGTGGCTTCGTCCGATTACACGGTGGACGTCCGGGCCGGCAAGAACATCTTCAAGCAGCTGAGCGAGGCCTACCGCAAGATCCGCAACACCGCCCGCTTCATCCTGGGCAACCTGGACGGCTTTGACCCGAACACCGATATGCTGCCCGACGACCAGCTGCAGGAGATCGACCGCTGGGCCCTGGCCGCCCTGGACGACCTGCTGAAGGAGACCGACGCAGGCTACGCGGCTTACAACTTCAACAAGGTCTACCACGCCGTCTATAACTTCTGCGTGGTGGCCATGTCCAACTTCTATCTGGACGTGACCAAGGACCGCCTGTACTGCACCAACGGCGCAGCCCGCCAGGCAGCCCAGACCGCCATGTACAAGATCCTGTTGGCCCTGGACAAGATCATCGCACCCATCCTCTGCTTCACCAGCCAGGAGATCTGGGACTTTATCCCCAAGACCGAGGGCATGAACCGCTATGTGGTCTTTGAGGATATGCCCCACGCCGGCCAGTATGCCGCCGGTGAGGCTTTCAAGGCCAAGTGGGCGGGCCTGATCGCCGTCCGCGACGAGGTCAAGAAGGCCCTGGAGACCGCCCGCAACGACAAGAAGATCGGCGCCTCCCTCGAGGCGGCCGTCACCCTGTACTGCAGCGGCGAGGTCTACGACCTGCTGAACAGCGTCCCCATGGACGAGCTGGCCGACCTGATGATCGTCTCCCGCGTGGAGCTGGTCAAGGGCGAGGGCGGCACGGCCTCCGCCATCGAGGGGCTGGGCGTCGCCGCCGAGCACGCCTCGGGCGACAAGTGCGAGCGCTGCTGGAAGTACACCGCCGACATCGGCAGCCATCCGGCTCACCCGACGCTCTGCGCCCGCTGCGCCAGCGTCATCGAGGGCTGAGCTCCGGCCGGACCAACGTTTCAAAATTGAAGAACGGCGTTCCCTGCAGCAAGGGGACGCCGTTCTTTGCAAAGACTGTCAGGGCGCGGGGCCCGCGGGACGGGCCCGGCCCTTTCACAGGAGTATTCGCCTATGTTTGTGTTCCTGAATCTCATCGCCATCGCGGCGCTGGTGGGCATCGACCAGGCCATCAAGCTCTGGGCCGTCCAGAACCTGCAGCCGGTGGGCTCCATGCCTTTGATCCCCCATGTGGTGGAGCTGCACTTCACCTACAACGAGGGGATGGCCTTCAGCCTGCTGTGGGGCCGGCAGGAGATCCTCATCGCGGCCACCAGCATCGGGATGCTGCTGATCGCCTGGTGGCTGTTCACCCACTGCCGCAACGACCAGCTGCAGCGCTGGGCCCTGGTGCTGGTGCTGGGCGGCGGCATCGGCAACCTGATCGACCGCATCGCCGCGGGCCGGGTGGTGGATTACATCAACCTTCTCTTCATGAATTTTGCCGTGTTCAACTTTGCCGACATTTGTGTCTGCGTCGGCATGGGCCTGTGGGTGCTGTCGGTCATCCTGGAGGAGCGCCGCAGCCCTGAAAACAAGGCAGGCAAAGCGGAAGGGGACAAGTGACCCATGGAACAGCGTGAGTTTGCCGTTGAGGCCGAGGACGCCGGCCAGCGGATCGACCGCTTTCTGGCCGGGGAGGACACCGGCCTGTCCCGCAGCGCGCTGCAAAACCTGATCGCCGAAGGGCACGTCCTGGCCAACGGCCAGCCGGCAGCCAAAAACCGCAAGCTGAAAGCGGGGGACACCATTCTGGTGGAGATCCCCGACGCCGCCCCCATCGCGGCCGTCCCGCAGGATATCCCGCTGGACATCGTCTATGAGGATGGGCACCTGCTGGTGGTCAACAAGCCCAAGGGGATGGTGGTCCATCCCGCCCCCGGCAACCCGGACGGCACCCTGGTCAACGCCCTGCTGTGGCACTGCCGGGGCAGCCTGTCGGGCATCGGCGGCGAGATCCGCCCCGGCATCGTCCACCGCATCGACAAGGACACCAGCGGCCTGCTGGTGGTGGCCAAGGACGACGCCACCCACATCGGCCTGTCCCGGCAGATGGCCGAGCACAGCGTCCGGCGGGCCTACCAGACGGTGGTCTATGGAGGCTTTGCCCAGGACGAGGGCTTTGTGGAGGGCTATCTGGGCCGCTCCAAGACCGACCGCAAAAAGATGGCGGTCTACCCGGCAGGGGAGCCCCACACCAAGTACGCCTACACCGGCTGGAAGGTGCTGGAACGGCTGGGGGAGTTCACGTTGCTGGAATGCCGCCTCAAGACGGGGCGGACCCATCAGATCCGGGTGCATATGGCGTCCATCCATCACCCGGTGGCCGGGGACCCGGTCTACGGGCCCCGCAGCTGCATCGCCAGCCTGCACGGCCAGTGCCTGCACGCCAAGACGCTGGGCTTTATCCATCCCATCACAGGCGAGCAGCTGTCCTTTGACAGCCCGCTGCCCGATTACTTCACCCACTTTTTGGATGTACTGAGGAGGGGTCGGCCATGAATCTGGAATCCACGCTGGTCCTCTGCGACCTGGACGCCCTGATGCTGGGCCCCGACGGCAACCTGACCCAGGTGCTGCGGGACGTGCTGCAGCTGTTCACGGCGCGGGGCGGCCGGATGACCGTCTTTTCCCAAAAGACGCCCAAGGCGGTGCGGACCATCCTGGGCAGCGTGCCTCTGGCGGCGCCGGCGCTGCTGTGCGGCGGGGCGCTGGTGTACAGCTTTTCAGCCGGCAGCGGCCAGCCCATGGGCAGCTTTGCGGCGCTGGGAGACAGCTTTCTGGCAAAACTGCCCGCGGCCCCCGGCATCGGCATCGCCCTGCAGATGAAGGACGGCGCCACCCGGGTCTTTCGGATGAACCACGCCCTCGAACGCCACCTGCGCCGGGAATGGACCCCCTACCTGCTGACCCAGCCCGAGGGGGTGTCCAGCGAGGACGTGCTGCGGGTCCTGCTCTACCAGGACGCCAAGACCATCCCCGCCCTGCAGACCTTTGAAAAGGCTCTGGAGGAGAGCGCCGCTCCCGTCCGTCAGGAGCGGCTGGCCATCGACTGCCTGGCCCTGACCCCCGGCTCAATCAGTATGGGGGCGGCCTTCAGTTCGGTGTGCGCCGCCGCTATGCTCTCGCCCGAGAATGTGGCGGTGCTGGCCGGCAGCGTCCCCATGGTGGAACTGATGCGCCTGGCCGGCCAGAGCGCCGCCGCCTTTGACGCCCCCGCCGAGGTGCGGCTGGCGGCCGGCCAGACCACCTTCTGCCGCGCCAACGAGGGGGCCGCGGCCGAGTATCTCTATCAGCTGGTGCGGAACAGCGGGAGGTAAGGCCCTGCAAACCCCCGCAAAGGGGTAAAATTCCTGTAAAAAGTTCTCCGCACCCGGTGCGGAGGGCTTTCTTTTTTGGGGAGGATACAGTACAATGGTAGGGAGATATCTCGACAGGCGGGAGCTGGGCTTCCTGGCGGCGGCAGCCGCGGCTGCGGCGCTGTTTGCTGTGCTGGCCTGGCAGGACGCAGCGCCTCTGCGCCCGCCGGAAGGGGAGGCCGCCGCCGTCCGGGCCGAAAGCTCCCTGCTGGAAGCGGCGCAGGTGGATCTAAACACCGCCGGGCTGGATGCCCTGTGCACCCTGCCCGGCGTGGGGGAAAAGCGGGCCCGGGCCATTCTGGCCGACCGCGCAGCCAACGGGCCCTACGCGCAAGTCGAGGACGTCACGCGGGTAAGCGGCATTACCCAAAACACCATCAGGGACTGGGCGCGGCTCGCCTATGTGAGCGGCCCCGGGCCGGAAGGGGAATGAGGAACGATGAAGGAAGAAAGCATTTTTATCAACCGGGAACTGAGCTGGCTGGACTTCAACCAGCGGGTCCTGGTGCTGGGCAAGGACAAGAACGTGCCCCTGGCCGAACAGCTCAAATTTTTGGCGATCTACGGCTCCAACCTGGACGAATTTTTCATGGTGCGGGTGGGCTCGCTGCAGGAGCGCGCCAACCTCAAGGGCAAAAAGGAAAAGCCCGAGAACAAGACCAACATGACCCCCGAGGAGCAGCTGAACGCCATCATGCCCAAGACGGCCGAGCTGCAGATGGACTGCGACAAATATTACCACAAAGCCCTGGAGGCCCTGGCCGAGCACGGCTACCGCAAGGTCAACTTTGACAAGATCACCAAGGAGGAAGAGCGCTTCTGGAAGAAGTATTTCCAGAATGAGCTGTTCCCCATCCTCAGCCCCCAGATCGTGGACAACCGCCACCCCTTCCCGTTCCTGCGCAACGAGGAGATCTATCTGGGCGTGCTGCTCAAAGACAAAAAGGAGGGCGGGATGAGCCTGGGCATCATCCCCATCTCCAGCCAGATGGAGCGGCTGTGCTTCTTCAAGCGGGACGGGGAGACCCTGTTCGCTTTGACCGAGGAGCTGGTCTACCACTATGTCAGCATGGTCTTTGCCAAGGAGAGCATCGTTGAAAAGTGCCTGTTCCGCGTGACCCGCAACGCCGACATCGACGTGAAAGAGGGCATGATGGACCACGACATCGACTACCGCGAGATCATGACCGAGCTGCTCAAGCGCCGCCGCAAGCTGGCGGCCGTCCGGCTGCAGGTCACGCCCGGCCCCGCGCCCGAGATCGTCAAGATGCTGTGCGCCCGGCTGGAACTGGGCCACCGCCGCGTCTTTGAGCAGAAGAGCCCGCTGGACCTGAGCTTTTTCTACAAGCTGGACAGCCGGATCGAAAAGGACGGCCACGCCGAGCTGTTCTATTCGCCGGCCCGGCCCATGATGCCGCCCCTGAACTACAGCCTGACCGAGGAAGTGCAGAAGCACGATGTGCTGCTGTACTACCCGTACCAGTCCATCCGGCCTTTCATCCTGATGCTGAAAAAGGCCGCGCGGGACCCCGACGTCATCTCCATCAAGATGACCCTCTACCGCCTGGCGCGGGAATCCCAGATCGTCCAGGCCCTGGTGGACGCCGCCGAAAACGGCAAGGAAGTGGTGGCCCTGGTGGAGTTGCGGGCCCGCTTCGACGAACAGAACAACATCGACTGGTCCAAGCAGCTGGAAGAAGCCGGCTGCACCGTGGTCTACGGCTTCGACGACTACAAGGTCCACTCCAAACTGACCCTCATCACCCGCAGGAGCGCCGGGGGCTACTCCTATATCACCCAGATCGGCACCGGCAACTACAACGAAAAGACCAGCGAGCTGTACACCGACCTTTCCTTCATCACCGCCGACCCGGACATCGGCGAGGAGGCCGCGGGCGTATTCCAGAACCTGGCCGTCCAGAAGCTGACCGAGGAGACCGACCAGATGCTGGTGGCCCCGCTGCGCTTCAAGAGCGTTTTGCTGGACGAGATGGACCGGGTGATCGAGGCCGCCCGTCTGGGCCGCCCCGCCTCCATGATCCTGAAAAACAACTCCATCAGCGACCGGGACATCATCCTCAAGCTGGAGGAGGCCAGCTGCGCCGGCGCCCGCATCGACATGATCGTGCGCGGCATCTGCTGCGTGCGCGCGGAGGTGCCCGGCAAGACCGAGAACCTGCACATCCGCAGCATCGTGGGCCGCTACCTCGAGCACGCCCGCATCTACAGCTTCTTTGACGGGCGCGAGACCCGCATCTATATCGCCTCGGGCGACTTCCTCACCCGCAACACCGAGTGCCGGGTGGAGGTAGGCGTCCGCATCAAGGACCCCATCCTGGTCCAGAAGCTGACCGACATCCTGCAGATGCAGCTGGCCGACAACGTCAACGCCCGGGTGATGGGCCCCGACGGCAGCTACCAGAAGGTCAAGCCCGCCCCCGGCGAGCCGCTGGTCAACAGCCAGATGGGGATGTACGATCTGTTCCGGGACGATTGGACCCGCGGCGCACGCACAGAGGCCCCGGCGGCGGAAGCTCCGGCCCCCGCCGTGCAGCCCGCTGCCCAGGAGCCCCAGCCTGCGCCGGCAGAGCCTGCCCCCGCTCCGAACGCGGCCCCCGCGCCCGCAGCGCCGGTGGCCCAGCCGGAGCCCGCTCCGGCAGAACCCGCCCCGGCCCCGCAGCCCGTTCCGGCGGAACCTGTCCCGGCTCCTGCTCCGGTCCGGGAACCCGCCCCCCTGGCCAAAGAGCCCGCGGAGCCCCGCCCGGCTGAGACCGTCGTAGTGGTGCAGGACGAGCCCAGGGGCCTTTTTGCCCGGCTGCGCCGGAGCCTGTTCGGCCGCAAAAAATAAACAGGCCGGCATACCGTCTCCCGCCCGCCGCATACAATACCCCATGAAAAGGGGGATGTCTCTGTGCAGGCAAGGCGGATGAAACGGTACCATTGGACGAAACAAAAACGGACAGCCCGCCCAGGGGCCGCCGGACGCCGAAAGGGACGCCTGGCCGCCCTCCTGTGCGGGCTGCTCTTGTGCGCGGGGGCGGCCCTGGCCCTGCGGGCCTGCGCCGACCCCGAGGCCCCGGCGGGGTGCAGCCTGGAACGGCTGGTCCCACAGGAGGACGCCGTCTTTCCGGTGGGGACAAGCGGCTGGAACGTCTCGTCCGGGTACGGCTGGCGGACAGACCCTTTTGCCGAAAACAGCCCGGCAGATGCAGAGGACTTTCACCGCGGGGTGGACCTGGCCTGCGCCGAAGGGACGCCGGTCCTGGCTGCCATGGACGGGGTAGTCCTGGCGGCGGGGCGGAGCGCCAGCTACGGCAATTACATCCGCCTGTGCCATGCGGACGGGGTCGAAACGCTGTACGCCCATCTGCAGTACCTCTTTGCCCGCCCCGGCGAGGTGGTGCGGGCAGGGCAGGTGATGGGCACCGCCGGCCAGACCGGCCGGGCCACCGGGCCCCATCTCCATTTTGAATTGCTGGACCGCGCGGTCCGCTGCGACCCCTCGGCCCTGCTGGGCCTGCCGGCATGAGGGGCCCGGCGTTCCCGCGGCGGGTGCGGGTGGGCAGGGTGGTCTTTCGGGACCCGCTGTGCACCTGCGCGCTGCTGTACATCCTGCTGTATTTTGACAGCAGCGGTTTTCTGCGGCTCGGCCTGCTGGCAGCGGCCCTGCATGAGTGCGGACACATCCTGGTGTTTGCGCTGCTGTTCGGCCGGCTGCCGGTGGTGGAAGTGACCATGACCGGCCTCTGTATGCGGGTGGGCGGGACGCATCTGACGCCGGGGCGGCGGTTCGTGCTGGCCGCGGCCGGCCCGGGGATGAACGCCCTGCTGGCCGCCGTCTGGTATGCACGCGCGTCGGCCCGTTTGACGGTGTGGGGCGCGGCTTTCCTCGCGGCCAACGTCCTGACAGGCGCGTTCAACCTGCTGCCCATCCCGCCGCTGGACGGGGCCCAGATGCTGGGGGCCTGCTGGGAAGCCGCAAGGAAAAAATTGCAATCTGCCCCGAAATAGGGTACAATAGGAAAAACAAAAAAACCAATTTGGAGGAACCGATGATAGACCAGGAGCTGAACACCGCGCTGCACGGCGCTTTGGACGCCCTTCCGGCCGAAAAACCGGCCTTCGGCATCAGCCCGAAGCTGAAAGAGGCCCTGAGCCATGTGCAGAAGCCGGGCCGCTATACCGGCGGCGAACCCGGCAGCGTATACAAAGAAAAGGAGAAGGTAGACGTCCGGTTCGCCTTCTGCTTCCCCGACACCTACGAGGTGGGTATGTCCTTTCTGGGGGAGAAGATCCTCTACGAGCTGCTGAACCAGCACGAGAACTGGTGGTGCGAGCGGGCCTTTATGCCCTGGCTGGATATGAAAGCCGAGATGGAGCGCCTGGGCCTGCCCCTCTACACCCTCGAGAGCAAGGACCTGCTGACCGATTTTGACGCGGTGGGCTTTACCCTGCAGTATGAGCTGTCCTACACCAACATCCTGGCCATGCTGGACCTGGCGGGCATCCCGTTCTACGCCGCCGACCGGGACGAGCGCTGGCCCCTGATCGTGGCCGGCGGCCCCTGCACCTGCAACGCCGAACCCCTGGCCGCCTTCTTTGATGTGATCCAGCTGGGGGAAGGGGAGCGCCAGCTGCCCTCCATCTGCGAGGCCATCGAGCAGGGCAAAAAGGAGGGCATCTCCAAGCACGAGCTGCTGCTGCGCATCGCCAGGATCCCCGGTGTCTATATCCCCGCCTTTTACGACGTGGACTACTACGAGGACGGCCGGGTCAAGTCCATCACCCCCAACCAGCCGGGGGTGCCGGCGGTGGTGACCAAAGCCATCATCCAGGATATGAACGACTTTGCGCCGCCCACCAACTTTGTGGTGCCCATGGTGGGCGCCATCCAGGACCGCGCCAGCATCGAGGTGCTGCGGGGCTGCGTCCGGGGCTGCCGGTTCTGCCAGGCGGGCTTCCTCTACCGGCCCATGCGCCAGCGGGACGCGGGCCTCTTGAACAAGGCCGCCCAGGACCTGTGCGCCAACACCGGCTATGAGGAGCTGAGCCTTTCCAGCCTGTCCACCTCCGACCACAGCCAGCTGGAAGAACTGCTGGACGATTTGAATAGCTGGGCCCCGGCCGAGCACGTCAGCCTCTCGCTGCCCTCCCTGCGGATGGACAACTTCTCCGAGAGCCTGATCGAAAAGACCACCAAGGTGCGCAAGAGCGGCCTGACCTTTGCGGCCGAGGCCGGCACCCAGCGCCTGCGGGACGTCATCAACAAAAACGTCACCTGGGACGAGATCGAAAAGACCTGCCGCATCGCCTTTGAGGCGGGGTACACCTCGGTCAAGCTCTACTTCATGATGGGCCTGCCCACCGAGACCATGGCCGACATCGAGGGCATCGCCGAGACGGCCCAGAAGGTGGTGGACCTCTACTACCACACCCAGACCCACGCCAAGGGCAAGGGGGTGCAGGTGACGGTCAGCTGCGCCTGCTTTGTGCCCAAGCCCCACACGCCCTTCCAGTTCGTGCCCATGGACAGCGCCGAGACCCTCGAGGCCAAGCAGAAGCACCTGCTGGAGAGCGTCCACAGCCGGAAGATCAAGGTCAACTACCATGACAGCAAGACCAGCTTTTTGGAGGGCGTCTTTGCCAAGGGCGACCGCCGGCTGGCCCCCGCCCTGGTGGAGGCCTACCGCCGCGGCTGCGTGTTCGACGGCTGGGAGGAGTGCTTCCGGTACGACACCTGGATGCAGACCTTTGCGGACCTGGGCATCGACCCTCATTTCTACTGCAACCGGGCCATCGGCCTGGACGAAGTGACCCCGTGGGCCCACATGGACTACGGCATCACCCACGAATATCTGGTGCGGGAGTACAAAAAGGCACTGGCTGCCCAGACCACCCCGCCCTGCAACCGCGCCTGCAGCGGATGCGGCGCAAACCGTCTGTTGGGAGGGCCCTGCTTTGATTACAGTGCGGATCTGGTTTGAAAAACGAAACGAAGCCTCTTACATCTCCCTGCTGGATATGCAGCGGGTGATGCAGCGGGTGCTCAAGCGCAGCGGCCTGCCGGTGTGGCACACCCTGGGCTTCAACCCCCACATCTATATGACCTTTACCTGTCCGCTGTCGCTGGGGCAGGAGAGCCTGTGCGAGAGCGTGGATGTCAAGACCGAGGCGGAGAACCCCGACTTTGCCGCCTGGCAGGCGGGGCTGAACGCCATCATGCCGGCGGGCATCCGGGTGTTCCGGGTGGAGCCGGCCAAAGATAAGGCCAGCGCCATCGCCTTTGCCTGCTATACCATCAGCTACCCGGCCGCCGCAGCCGGGGCGCTGGCGGGCTACAACGCCCTGCCCGCCGCCCTGGCTGAGAAAAAGGGCAAGAAGGGGACAAAACAGGTGGACCTGAAACAGTACGTCCCCGCGCTCGACTGCCATGCGGAGGGGGACCGGGTGTCCTTTGCGGTCTGCCTGCCCGCCGCGCAGGAGTTGAATTTGAATCCCTCGCTGCTCACCGGCTTTTTGGAAGAACAGTTCGGCCTGCCGGCGGCGGAGGCCGCCATCCTGCGCACCGCTTTGCTGAAAGCCGACCGCACGCCCTTCTGCTGAAAATTTTTGCCGGATTTTTCAGGCAAAACGCTTGCTTTTGGTGCGCGCTTGTGCTATCATAGTTAGGCGTTAGTGTCCGCTGAAGCCACAGCGGGGTTAATGACAAACAATCATTAAACAGGCGGTCCTCTGACGGCAGCGCTGCTGTGTATGAACGTCGAAACAAATGGAGGAAATCAAATGGACGCACTGAAGATCATTTCCGAGGGCAGCATCAAGGCTGAGCGCCCCCAGTTCAACGTCGGCGACACCGTCCGGGTGGACGTCCGCATCAAGGAAGGCGAGCGTGAGCGTATCCAGGCCTTCGAGGGCACCGTCATTGCCAAGAAGCACGGCGGCGTCGCCGAGACCTTTACCGTTCGCCGCATTGCTTACGGCGTGGGCATCGAGCGTGTCTTCCCCATCAACAGCCCCTTTGTTGAGAAGGTGACTGTGGTGCGCAAGGGCAAGGTCCGCCGTGCAAAGCTGTACTACCTGCGCGGCCGCACCGGCAAAGCTGCCAAGGTCAAGAGCGATATCTGATTTTCGCGCGACGCAAGCCGCGCTGGGGAAAAGGGGCACTTGTTGTCCCTTTTTTCTTTATTCATCGTGAAAGAAGGGCAGGCTATGGCGAAAGAAACAGACGGGGCAATGGCCCGGGGACAGGGTATGATCGAATGGTATGAGGCGCTGATCTCGGCACTGGTGCTGATGGTGCTGGTGTTCTCCTTCTTTTTCCGCATCATCCAGGTGGACGGCGCCTCCATGAACCCCACCCTCTGGGATGGGGACAAGCTGATCGTCTGGGGCGCCGGGTACACCCCGCAGCGGGGGGACGTGGTGATCGTAGACGACTACACCACCTACGGCCGGCCGCTGGTCAAGCGGATCATCGCCAAGGGCGGGGATACCATCTCCATCGACTATACCAGCGGCACCGTCTCGGTCAACGGCGAGGTGCTGCAGGAGGACTACATCGCCGAGCCCACCTTCCTGGGCTACGACGTCCAGTTCCCCTATACTGTCCCCGAGGGGCAGCTGTTCCTGATGGGGGACAACCGCAACGCCTCGCTGGACAGCCGGTCCTCCTCGATCGGCTGCATCGCGGAGGAAGATATCCTGGGCAAAGTATTGTTCTGCTTTTTGCCCCTGGAGGATGCAGGAGTGGTCAAGTGAAAAACCAAGAGAAAAACGGGAACCTGCAGGTTTCCAACCAATACAACATCCAGTGGTTCCCGGGGCACATGGCCCGGACCCTGCGGGTGATGGAGCAGGAGATCCAGCACGTGGACGCCAGCCTGATCCTGCTGGACGCGCGGATCCCTCTGTCCAGCCTGAACCCGGAGATCGAGCGGATCACCGCCCGCAAGCCCCGGCTGTACGCGCTGAATAAGGCCGACCTGGCCGACCCCGCCGTCACCGAGGAGTGGATCCGGTATTTCCGGGCCGCCGACGCCGGGTGCGTGGCCATCAACGCCAAGAGCAAGGGCGGCACGGCCGCCGTGCGCGCCGCCATCGAAAAAGAGCTGTCCGGGCTGCTGGCCCGCCGTCAGGCCCGCGGCATGAGCGGCGCCAAGACCCAGGTCATGCTCTGCGGCATCCCCAACGTGGGCAAGTCCACCTTTATCAACACGTTTGCGGGGTCGGTGCGGGCCAAGGCTGCCGACCGGCCCGGCGTTACCAAGGGCAAGCAGTGGGTCTCGACCGAAAAGTTCGACCTGCTGGATATGCCCGGCGTCCTGTGGAAAAAGTTCGATTCCAAGACCATCGCCTCCAATCTGGCCTTCATCGGCTCGATCAAGGACGATATCTTGGACGTGGAAGAACTGGCCATGAACCTGCTGGACGAGGTGCGCCGCAATTACCCCGACCTGGTGGCCAGCCGCTACAAGCTGGACGCCGAAGCGCTGGCCCTGCCTCCCTACGAGCTGATGGAGGCCATCGGCCGCAAGCGGGGGCTGCTGGTCCGGGGCGGCGAGGTGAACACCGAGCGGTGCGCCATCATGCTGGTGGACGAGTTCCGGGCCTGCAAGTGGGGCCGCATCACGCTGGAGCGCCCGCCCCGCCGGGAGGACCCTGAGCTGCCGGAAGGGGAGGACGAGGCATGAAACGCCTGACCGACGAGGAGGTCTCCCGCCCGCTCTACGAGTACGACGCCGCCGTCCGGGCCGAAAACGGCTGCTTTGCCGGGGTGGACGAGGCCGGCCGGGGCCCGCTGTGCGGCCCGGTCTGCGTGGCCGCCTGCATCCTGGACCCGGAAAACCCGGTCTGGGGCATCAACGACTCCAAAAAGCTGAGCGAGAAAAAACGGGAACGCCTCTTTGAGGAGATCAAAGCCAAGGCCCTGGCCTACAGCATCGTCTTTGTGGGGCCCGAGATCATCGACCGGGACAACATCCTGAACGCCACCATGGGCGGGATGCGCCAGGCGGTGGAGCAGCTCGAGATCACCCCCCATCTGGTATTGGTGGACGGCAACCGCTGCCCTGCGGAGCTGGCCATGCCGGCCCGGCCGGTGGTCAAGGGGGACGCAACCAGCGCCAGCATCGGCGCGGCGTCCATTTTGGCCAAGGTCAGCCGGGACCGCTATATGATGGAGCTGGACCGCCAGTATCCGCAGTACCAGCTGGCCAAGCACAAGGGCTACCCCACCAAACTGCACTACGAGCTGATCGCCCAATACGGCATCCAGCCTTTTTACCGCCGCAGCTTTTTGAAAAAGCAGGGCTACTGGCCGGAGGGCAAGTGATGGACCGGGCCGAGACCGGCCGCCGGGGCGAGCGCGCCGCCGCCCTGTACTACATCCGGCGGGGCTGCACCCTGCTGGAACACAACTACTGCATCCGGGGCGGGGAGATCGACCTGATCCTCCGGGACCCGGCGGGGGTCATCATCATCTGTGAGGTCAAGACCCGCACCGACCCGGACGCGGTCTGCCGGCCTGCGGCCTCGGTCACGCTGGCCAAGCGCCGCCGCATCGTTCGGACGGCGGCCTGGTACTTGCAGCAGACCGGCCAGCAGGAGGCGTTCACCCGGTTCGATGTGGCGGAGGTGACCCCTCTTGACAGCGGCCGCTGGATGGTACATATTATAAAAAGCGCGTTCGATGCAAGCGCGCGATGATAGACACGATGGGAAAGGACCACAACGGAAAAGGAGCGATTGACTATGCAGTTTTTCAGCACGAGAGACCAGAGCCGGCGGGTGTCCGCTTCGCAGGCCATCGCGCAGGGCCTGTCGGAAGAAGGCGGCCTGTTTGTGCCCGAGAGCTTCCCCCAGGTGGACGTCAAGGCCCTCTGTGGGCTGGACTACCCGGCCATGGCCGCGGCTGTCCTGCGGGAGTACCTGACGGACTATGACCCGGCGTTCCTGGCCGGCGCAGCGGCGGCAACCTACGGCGATGCGTTCGGCGGCAAGGCGGGCTATCTCGCCCCGGTGGAAGGGGACACCTGGGCCCTGGAACTGTGGCACGGGCCCACCTGCGCCTTCAAGGATTACGCGCTGCAGCTGATGCCCAAGCTCCTGGTGGAGGCCAAGCGCAACCTGGGCCGCACCGAAAAGACCCTGATCCTGGTGGCGACCAGCGGCGACACCGGCAAAGCCGCCCTGGACGGCTACCACGATATCCCCGGGGTGGAGATCGCCGTCTTTTACCCCACCGGCGGCACCAGCGAGATCCAGCGGCTGCAGATGGCCACCCAGGAGGGGGCCAACGTGGCGGTGTACGCGGTGCGCGGCAACTTTGACGACGCCCAGACCGGCGTCAAGCGGGTCTTTGCCGACAAGGAGATCGCCGCCCGCCTGGCACAGCGGAACATCTGCCTGTCCAGCGCCAACTCCATCAACTGGGGCCGGCTGGCGCCGCAGATCGTCTACTACTTTGCCGCCTACGCCCAGCTGCTGAAGGCGGGCAAGATCGCTTTCGGCGACGAGGTGGACTTCTGCGTCCCCACCGGCAACTTCGGCGATATTCTGGCCGGCTACTACGCCAAGCAGATGGGCCTGCCCGTGGGCCGGCTGGTCTGCGCTTCCAACCAGAACAACGTCCTGACCGACTTCCTGCGCACCGGCGTCTACACCGCCAGGCGGGCATTTTACAAGACTTCTTCCCCCAGCATGGACATCCTGGTGTCCTCCAACCTGGAGCGGCTGCTCTGGCACGTCACCGGCAGCGACGCCGAGGTGGCCGGCCTGATGGACCAGTTGAACCGGGAGGGAAGCTACACCGTCCGGCCCGAGACGCTGGCCGCCATTCAGGGCACGTTTGCCTGCGGCTGGTCCAGCGAGGAGGAAGTGGCCGCCGAGATCTGCACCCGCTGGGAGCGGGACGGCTACCTCTGCGACACCCACACCGCCGTCGCGTTCCACGTGGCGGGCCAGCAGAAGCGGGCCGGGGTACCCATGGTGGTGCTTTCCACCGCGTCGCCCTTCAAGTTCCCCCGCAGCGTGCTGGCCGCCCTGGGCCACGCCGCCCCGGAGAACGATTTCGAGGCCATGCAGGCGCTGGAACAGGCCACCGGCCGCACCGCGCCCGCCAGCCTGGCCGGCCTGCGGCAGAAGCCCGAGCGCTTTGACGCCGTCATCGACCCGTCCCAGATCGCCGAGGTGGCCCTGGGCTATCAGGCATAATAGATAGGAGCTGTACATGGCACTGTTTGTGCTGGGCGACACCCATCTTTCGCTGGGGGGCGCCAAACCCATGGACGTGTTCCCCGGCTGGAACGGCTATGTCGAAAAGCTGGAAGCCAACTGGCGCAAGCTGGTCAAGCCGGAGGACACGGTGGTATTGGCGGGGGACATCAGCTGGTCCATGCGGCTGGCCGACACCCGGAAGGACTTCGCCTTCCTGAACGGCCTGCCGGGCCAGAAACTGATCATGAAGGGCAACCACGACTACTGGTGGTCCACCGCCAACAAGATGAACGCATTTTTCCGGGCGGAGGGGTTCGATACCCTGCGCCTGCTGCACAACAACTCCTATACGGTGGACGGCTACGCTCTGTGCGGGACGCGGGGGTGGCTGTTCGACGCGGACGAGCCCCACGACGAAAAGGTGATGAACCGGGAGATCGGCCGGCTGCGGCTGAGCCTGCAGGCCGCCGAGCCGGGGAAGGAGAGGCTGGTGTTTCTCCACTACCCGCCGGTCTACACCGGGGCCGACGCCCCCGAGATCGTGGCCGTTTTGAAGGAGTACGGGATCAGGCGGTGCTTTTATGCCCATCTGCACGGCAAGGCCATCCGGTTTGCGGTGCAGGGGGAGGTGGACGGCATCCGTTACAAGCTGGTCAGCGCCGACGGACTGCAGTTCTGCCCGTATAAAATCACTTAAAATCCCAAAATGTGAAAAAACAGCTGGCATTTATGCACAGAACGTGTTATAATAAACGCTGACGCGATTGTCGTACCCAAAGGCGCGTGCGCCGTTTGAGATGAGGATGGGCGCGCGGCGCAGATGCGGGGAGAGGAGTCCTCTGCCCCAGCACCAATATTTGAGCGGAGGAAAACAAAAATGAATCTTATCAAGTGTGAAAAGCTCGAAAAGAGCATGGCTGAACTGCAGTTCTCGATCGACGCTGAGACCTATAAGAACGAGGTCCTGAAGGTCTTTAAGACCGAGGGCAAGAAGTACACCGTCCAGGGCTTCCGCAAGGGCAAGGCCCCCCGTCACCTGATCGAGCGGATGTACGGTCCCGATGTGTTCACCTACGACGCCATCAACAACCTGTTCCCGGCCGAGTTCGAGGCCGCTGTCAAGGAGGCCGGCATCGAGCCCGTGGGCCGTCCCGAGGTCACGGTGGATTCCGCCAGCGACGACCAGGGCGCTACCCTGACCGTTAAGGTCGCCGTCAAGCCCGAGGTCAAGCTGGGCGCTTACAGCGGTCTGACCGTTGAGAAAACGGTCCATACTGTTCAGGAGTCCGCTGTGGACGCCGAGCTCAAGCGCGTGCAGGAGCGCAACGCCCGCGAGCTGACCCGCGAGGGCGCCGCTGAGAACGGCGACATCGTGGACATCGACTTCGAGGGCTTCACCGACGGCGTGGCCTTTGAGGGCGGCAAGGCGGAGCACTACCACCTGACCCTGGGCAGCGGCAGCTTCATCCCCGGCTTCGAGGACCAGATCGTGGGCCACTCCGCCGGCGATGAGTTCGACGTCAACGTCACCTTCCCCGAGCAGTACCAGGCCGAGGAGCTGGCCGGCAAGCCCGCTGTCTTCAAGATCAAGCTGCACGAGGTCAAGTACAAGGAGCTGCCCGCTCTGGACGATGAGCTGGCCAAGGACTGCTCCGAGTACGACACCCTGGAGGAGTTCAAGCAGTCCATCCGCAAGTCCAATCAGGAGCAGCTGGACAAGCAGGACGACCTGGCTGTCGAGAACGCTCTGGTGGACCAGGTCATTGAGGGCATGGAGGCTGAGATCCCCCAGGCCATGTACGACGTGCGGATGGACGAGCTGGTCAACGACTTTGCGTTCCGCGTCGAGCAGCAGGGCCTGAGCCTGGACAACTACCTGAAGTATATGGGCCAGACCATGGAGCAGTTCCGCGCTTCCTTCATGCCCCAGGCTGAAAAGCAGGTCAAGATCCGTCTGGCTCTGGAGGCTGTGGCGGACGCCGAGCACATCGAGGCTTCCGAGGAGGACGTCAACGCCGAGATCAAGCGGATCGCCGACCAGTACAAGATGGAGGAGGACAAGGTCCGCGAGCTGGTCAACATGGACGAGCTGAAGAAGGACCTGGCTGTGAACAAGGCCATCGACTTCATCAAGAGCCACGCCAATATCGTGGAAAAGGCCGCTGAGGCTGAGACTGCTGCCGATGCACAGTAAGCTGCGCCGCAGCCGGCAGGGCGGAGCGCTTGGCGCTTAGCCCCTGCGCACAATGTTGTTGAAATTGACCGATGCGGCGGTTTTGTTTGCCGCATCGGTCAATTTTGCAAAATAGATACCCCGACTTTGTATTTCAGGAGGCGAACTTTATGAGTTTTGTTCCTTATGTTGTAGAACAGACGGCCCACGGAGAGCGCTCGTACGACATCTTCTCCCGTCTGCTGAATGACCGCATCATCGTTCTGAGCGAGGACGTCAACGACACCTCGGCCAGCCTGGTGGTGGCGCAGCTGCTGTACCTGGAGGGGCAGGACCCGGACAAGGACATCAGCCTGTATATCAACAGCCCCGGCGGCTCGATCAGCGCCGGCATGGCCATCCACGACACCATGCAGTATATCAAGTGCGATGTGTCCACCATCTGCATGGGCATGGCCGCATCGATGGGCGCGTTCCTGCTGGCCAGCGGCACCAAGGGCAAGCGCTTTGCTTTGCCCAACTCCGAGATCCTGATCCACCAGCCCCTGATCGCAGGCGGGCAGGGGGGCGGCCTCTCGGGCCAGGCCACCGACATCAAGATCCACGCGGACCACATCATCTATCTGCGCGAGAAGATCAACGGCCTGCTCAGCGAGTACACCGGCCAGCCCATCGAGCGGGTGCGCCAGGACACCGAGCGGGACAACTATATGACCGCCCTGGAAGCCAAGGAGTACGGCCTGGTGGACGAGGTCATCGCCCACCGCTGAGCCGGCGATGCTGAACGCAGAAACGCACAATAAAGGAAAGTACAGCTATGGCAAATAACAATTCCGGCAGAGATAAAAATGAAAAAGACCTCGTTTGCAGCTTCTGCGGCAAGCATCAGGACGAAGTAGAGCGGATGATCATCGGGCCCGGCGTCAACATCTGCAGCGAGTGCATCGGCCTTTGCTACGACCTGCTGGCCGAAAAGCCCGACCGCTCCAGCGGCAGCCGCCCGGCCCGGGGCGGCGCGCCGGGTGCGCGGGCCCGGATGCAGCCGGCCGTCCCTGCGCCGGTGAACATCCTGACCCCCGAGGAGATCAAGAACGGCCTGGACCAGTACGTCATCGGCCAGGACGACGCCAAGCGGGTGCTGTCCGTGGAGGTGTACAACCACTACAAGCGGATCATGAGCGGCAAGGGCAACGACGTGGAGCTGCAGAAGTCCAACGTCCTGCTGCTGGGCCCCTCCGGCGTGGGCAAGACCCTGCTTGCCCAGACCCTGGCCCGGATGCTGGGCGTGCCCTTCGCCATTGCCGACGCCACCACCCTGACCGAGGCCGGCTATGTGGGCGAGGACGTGGAAAACATCCTGCTCAAGCTGATCCAGGCGGCGGACTTCGACGTCCAGCGGGCGCAGATCGGGATCATTTACATTGATGAGATCGACAAGATCACCCGCAAGAGCGAGAACCCCTCCATCACCCGGGACGTGGGCGGCGAGGGCGTGCAGCAGGCCCTGCTCAAGATCATCGAGGGCACGGTCAGCAACGTGCCGCCCCAGGGCGGCCGCAAGCACCCCCAGCAGGAGTTCATCCAGATCGACACCACCAACATCCTGTTCATCTGCGGCGGCGCGTTCGACGGGCTGGACAAGTACATCCAGCGCCGCACCGACAATTCGGCCCTGGGCTTTGGCAGCAACCTGAAGGACACCTCGTCCGAGGCCCAGAAGGCCCTGCTGCGCAAGGTGGAGCCCCACGACCTGGTCAAGTTCGGGCTGATCCCCGAGCTGATCGGCCGTCTGCCGGTCATCACCGTGCTGGACGACCTGGACGAGGACACCCTGGTCCGGGTGCTGAAGGAGCCCAAGAACAGCCTGGTCAAGCAGTACAAGGCTTTGATGGGGATGGACAACGTGGATCTCGTCTTTACCGACGAAGCCCTGCGCGCCATCGCCCGCAAGACCATCGAGCGCAAGACCGGCGCCCGCGGCCTGCGCAGCGTGATGGAAGAACTGCTGATCCCCATCATGTACGCGGTGCCCAGCGACCCCACCATCATCCGGGTGACCATCGACCAGGACACCGTGGAGGGCGGCGAGGCCCACATGGAATACGGCGCGGTCCGCAAGCGCTATAAGAATCAGATCGCGGTGAGCTGACAAGGCAAGCCCGCTTTTGGCCCGGCCGGGCGCAAAAAACCAGGCCGGGCCTTTTATTTTCTGCTAAAATTCTTGTTTCTCAACGCAAAGTGTACTATAATAATATAGTCTGGGCCGGAGTGGGTCTGTCCCGGCCGGTCCCTGCCGCCGCACGGCAGGCAATGAGAGCAAGGGTACAGAAAGTATAGTAAAGGAGTAAGCGCTATGGCAAATTATCTCGAGATGAGCAGGGAAGAACTGGTGGAGGAGGAGCGCACGCTCCAGGCCGCCTACAAGGCCTTTCAGAACATGGGCCTGAAGCTGAATATGGCCCGCGGCAAGCCCGGCCCCCACCAGATGGACCTGGCGATGGATCTGTTCAAGACCATCGACTACACCGCGGCGGACGGCACCGACGCCCGCAACTACGGCAACCTGGAGGGCCTGTATGAGGCCCGCCAGCTGTTCGGCGAAGTGATGGGCGTCAAGCCGGAAAACGTCTTTGTGGGCGGCAACTCCAGCCTGCAGCTGATGTATTTCCTGGTCAGCATCGGGTACACCTTCGGGTTCCCCGAGTCGCCCTGCCCCTGGTCGCAGGTGGACCACCCCAAGTTCCTCTGCCCGGTGCCCGGCTATGACCGCCACTTCCGCATCACCGAGGAATTCGGCATCGACATGATCAACGTCCCCATGACCCCGGAAGGCCCCGATATGGACATGGTGGAAAAGCTGGTGGCCGAAGATCCCACCATCAAGGGCATCTGGTGCGTGCCCCAGTATTCCAACCCCGACGGCTACACCTACAGCGACGAGACGGTGCGCCGCTTTGCGGCCATGAAGACCGCCGCCCCTGACTTCAAGATCTTCTGGGACGAGGCGTACATTGTCCACCACCTGACCGACGAGATCATCGAGACGCCGGTCCTGCTGGAGGAGAGCAAGGCCTACGGCAATGAGGACCGGGTGTTCATGTTCACTTCCACCAGCAAGATCACCTTCCCCGGCGCGGGCGTTTCGGCCCTGGCCTGCAGCGACCGGATGATGAAGTACGTCTGCAAGCGCTTTGAGGTCATGATCATCAGCTACGACAAGATGAACCAGCTGCGCCATGTCCGCTTCCTGAAGAACAAGGCGGGCGTGCTGGCCCACATGGCCAAACACCGCCGCCGTCTGGTGCCCTGCTTCGACGCGGTCAAGACCACCTTTGCCCAGCGCCTGACCCCCTGCGGCGACATCGCCCACTGGACTAACCCCAAGGGCGGCTACTTTATCAGCCTGTATGTAATGCCCGGCTGCGCCAGGCGGGTGGCCCAGCTGTGCAAGGAGGCCGGCCTGGTGCTGACCGGCGCCGGCGCGGCCTTCCCCTACGGCAAGGACCCCGAGGATTCTCATCTGCGCATCGCGCCCACCTATCCCAGCCTGAGCGAGGTGGAGCAGGCCTCTGAGCTGATGACGGTCTGCGTCCGTCTGGCCACGGTGGAACATCTGCTCGCGGAAAAGGTCTGAGCGCCCTGATACGATCAAGCTTCCTGTCCGTCCGGGAAACCGGCGGGCGGGAAGTTATAAAATTGGGAGGTTTCCAAACAGTTTATGAAGACAAAAGGCAGAGCATGGCATCTCATCGTCACGGTGCTGCTGATCGCGGTGTTCGCATTCACCGCGTTCTTCGGCGTATCGTCGACCTATGGAGATGTGACCACCACCTACATCAAGGGTGCGCAGGACATCCGCTTCGGCGTGGACATCAAAGGCGGCGTGAACGTGACGTTCCTGCCCTCGGACGGCTTTGACGCCACCGACGAGCAGCTGGACGCGGCCCAGTCGGTCATTGAGAACCGCCTGGTGGGCCTGAACATCACCGACTACGAGCTGTATGCGGACTACAACCAGGACAGCCTGATCCTGGAGTTTCCCTGGCAGTCGGACGAGACCGCCTTCGACCCTGAGGCGGCCATCCAGGAGATCGGCACCACGGCCTACCTGACCTTCCGGGAGGGGACCAGCGCCGATGGCGAGCTGATCCTGGACGGTTCCAGCGTGGAGAACGCCACCGCCCAGTACGGCCCTGTGACCAGCGGCGGCGCTTCGGAATACTACGTCGCCCTGGAATTTGACGATGAGGGCGCCAAGGCGTTTGGGGACGCCACCACCCGCCTGTATGAGGAGGGCGGCTCCATCAGCATCTGGCTGGACGATGAGAACATCAGCGTGGCCACCGTCAACGCGGCCATCACCGACGGCCGGGCCGTCATCACTGGCTCCGGCTTTGACCGGGACGCCGTGGTCACTCTGGCCCGGCAGATCAACTCGGGCGCGCTGCCCTTTGCGCTGACGGTGGACAGCTACTCCACCATCAGCCCCACCCTGGGCGAGAACAGCCTGCAGGCCATGGTCTATGCCGGCATCATCGCCTTCGCCCTGATCTTCGTCATCATGACCGTCATGTACCGGCTGCCCGGCGTGATGGCCTGCGTGGGCCTGCTGGGCCAGGTGGCGGCCACCCTGGCTTTTGTCTCGGGCTACTTCCCGGTGTTCAACAGCTTTACCCTGACGCTGCCCGGCATCGCCGGCATCATCCTGGCCATCGGCATGGGCGTGGACGCCAACGTTATCACCGCCGAGCGGATCAAGGAGGAGCTGCGCAACGGCAAATCCCTGCCCGGCGCCCTCAAGAGCGGCTTTGCCCGCGGCCTGACCCCCGTCATTGACGGCAACGTGACCATCGTCATCGTGGCGGTGGTCCTGATGGGCGCCTTCGGCCCCACCGACGGCATCTTTGCCAAACTGCTGAACTTTGTGTTCTTTGCCTTCGGCGCATCCACCGCGGGCACCATCTACGCCTTCGGCTATACGCTGCTCACCGGCGTGCTGCTGAACTTTGTGTTCGGCGTGTTTGCCACCCGCGTCATGATCGCCGGCGCGGCCTCCATCAAGGCGCTGCAGAACCCCTGGCTCTACGGCGCGGACAAGGCCCCCAAAGAGCCCCGGCAGATCGACTTTGTGGGCCGCAAGAAAGTGTTCCTGACCTTCTCGTCCTGCCTGATGGCGGCCATCGTCCTGTGCGCGGTGGTGCTGGGGGTCCAGATGGACACCGAGTTCACCGGCGGCGCCATGATCACCCTGAGCTACCAGGGCGAGCCCGACCTCGGCGCGGTGGAACAGACCGCCGAGGAGGCCCTGGGCAACGCCAACCTGACTTTGCAGACCGGCGAGAACGTGGCCACCGGGGAGTCCACCCTGAAGATCTCCCTGCCCGGCAGCGAGACTGTGGACACCGACCAGGTCACCGCCCTGCTGGACGGCCTGGCCGAGTCGAACCCGGACAACCACTTCGCCCAGCTGTCCCTGAGCAACGTCAGCCCGGCCATGGGCACCCGTTTCCTGCAAAAGAGCCTGGTGGCGGTGGTCTTTGCGCTGGCGCTGATCATGATCTATATCGCCTTCCGCTTCAAGAACATCGGCGGCCTGGCCGGCGGCGCCATGGCCATCCTGGCCCTGGTCAACGACGTGATGGTCATTTTCGGCACCTTCGTGCTGCTGCGCGCCCCGCTGGACGGCAACTTCATCGCGGCGCTGCTGACCATCCTGGGCTACTCGGTCAACGATACCGTCGTCATCTACGACCGCATCCGGGAAAACCGCAAGCTGCTGGGCAAGAAGGTCAGCTTCGGCGAGCTGGTCAACCAGTCCCTGAACCAGTCCCTCAAGCGCACCCTGATGACCAGCGTCACCACTGTGACGGCCCTGGCCGTCATGTGCGTGGTGTCGGTGCTGTACGGCCTGGAAAGCATCTTTACCTTTGCATTCCCCCTGATGATGGGCATGATCAGCGGCGTGTACACTTCGCTGTGCATCTCCACGTCGGCCTGGGTCCTGTGGAACGGCCGGAAGACAAAGCAGAAAAAGTAACCCTTTGAGGTCTGGCTGGCCGGACCACATCGACAAGACGGAGGACACGATATGAAATGCCCTTACTGCGGCGGGGAAGAATCCAAGGTGATCGACTCCCGCCCCACGGAAGACGGCGAGCGGATTCGCCGCCGCCGGGAGTGCCTGGCCTGCCACAAGCGGTTCACGACCTATGAGGCGGTGGAAACGCTGCCCCTGATGGTGGTCAAAAAGAACGACTCGCGGGAGCCGTTCGACCGCCAGAAGGTGCTGAACGGGATGCTGCGCTCCTGCGCGCAGCGGCCGGTCAGCTACGAGCAGCTGGAACAGGCTGTGGACAACATCGAGCAGGCCCTGCTTTCCGGCTATGACCGGGAGGTCAGCAGCGTGCAGATCGGCGAACTTGCCATGCAGGAGCTGAAAAAGATCGACGAGGTGGCCTATGTCCGCTTTGCCTCGGTCTACCGCCGCTTTGCGGACGTGGAGAGCTTTTTCAACGAGCTGGAAAAGCTGATGAAAGACCGCAAAGAATAAAAGAATAACAGAATAACAGACTGCCAAACGCCGGCAGGGGAGAACAGTTCTCCTCTGCCGGCCTTTTTGTTTCTACAGCCAGCGCCGGGTCAGCCAGTCCACGCTTTCGGCCAGGAAGGCGGCCCGGCCCAGCTCGCCCTGGGCTTCTTCCTGCGCGCCCTCGGTCAGATACTGGGCGGCGGCCCGCAGGCTGGCTTCCAGTTCGAGAAAGTCCTCGGTGCGCAGATAGAGCACGCTGCCCCGCCGCATTTCCTCGCAGAGGGAGGCCCCCTGCAGGATGGCCTGGTGGGCGGCGGGCAGGTCCTCGCTGAGAAGGGCTTCGCTGGCGGTGTCCAGCTGGACGGTCAGGTCGTCGGCAAAGCTGCGCACCCGGTGGGTGCTGTAGATGGTCAAAACAAAGATGCCGGCCACAAGGGCCAGGCACAGCCAGATCCGCTTCATGCGTTTGCCTCCTTCGGGCTGCCCTCTTTTTTGAGCAGGAAATAGTCCTCGGTGTCGTTGCCCAGCAGGATGAGGATGTCCCGGACGGCGAGGGCGTGGGCGCAGGCGGTCTTTTCCAGCCAGGCGCGGTCCTTGCCGCAGGCCTGCAGATTGTCCTCCAGCACCTGCCCGTCCACCACCAGCGGGACGGTCGCCTGGGACTGCTGGACGGCCAGCCCCATGTCGGCGAGGGTGACGGTCTCCTTGTCCGGCTTGCGGGCCACCGAGAGGCTGCCGTTGGTCTCGATGACGGCGTAGGAGACGTCCCGCGGGTCGTAGATGTCCTTGCCGCGCAGCGCCTCCAAAAGGTCGGCGGCGGTCAGGCGCAGCATCCGCAGGGCCTGCTGGTCGATCTGGCCGTTCTGGATCACCGTCTTGGGCCGGCCGTCCAGCAGGTTGGAAAAGCGCCGGCTGTAAAAGCTGAGCACCGAGCCCAGCAGTTCCAGCGAGGCGATCAGGAACAGCGGGATCAAACTGGCGGTGATGGGCACCTGCTCCGACTCGATGGAGATGGAGGCGAGGTTCGAGATCAGCATGGTGGAGACCAGCTCCTCGGGCTGCAGCTCGCCCAGCTGGCGCTTGCCCATCAGCCGCATGGCAAACAGGACGCAGAGATAGATCAATGTGGTGCGCAAGAGCAAAAGTTTCAACGGGACACTCCTCCTTCGTGATACATAAGCGGGGCGCTCTGGGGGTATACTGAGGCTGCAAGCGAAGCGAAAGGGGCGGATGCGGGATGCAGCTTTCATCAAGTCTCAGCGAAAATCTGGCGGCCTTCAACACCATGTTTGGCCCGTCGGCGGATTATTATGCAAAACAGGTGACGGTGGGCGGGTGCCCGGCCGCCATCCTTTTATTTGACGGCATGGCCAGCCTCACGTCCCTGTGGGATCTGCTGCTGGACGCCGTGGACCGGACCGACCAGTTTGCCGGCCTGCCGCCCGCCTGCGGCCAGCAGGTCTTTGAGCGGCTGCTCTACCATTCCGGCCTGCCGGCCCAGAGCGGGCCGGTGCGCACCAGCGAGGAGGCGGTCCAGCTGCTGACGGCAGGGTTTGCCATCCTCCTGCTGGACGGCTGCGGGCAGGGGATCGCCTTTTCGGTCCAGAGCCTGCAGTTCCGCTCGGTGGGCGAGCCCTCGGGGGAGGGCAGCCTCCGGGGCAGCCGGGAGGGCTTTGCCGACCTGCTGCGGGTCAACCTGAGCCTGCTGCGGCGGCTGGTCCGCAGCGAGGACCTCGTGATGGAGGTGGCCCAGGCCGGCACGGCCATGCAGACCGAGTACGCCCTGTGCTACTGCCGCGGCAAAGCGGACCGGGAGATGGTGGCCAGGGTGCGCGGCATTTTGAAGGACGCCCGGCCCGAGCTGCTGCTGGATTCCAGTTATTTCGTGCCCTGGCTGCTGCCGGCAAAGTACCGGCTGTTCACCCCGGTCAGCTACACCGAGCGGCCGGCGGTGGCCGCGGCCAAGCTCTGCGAGGGCAAGCTGGTGATCCTGGTCAACGGCAGCCCGTCGGCGCTGGTCCTGCCCGCCCTCTTTGCCGAGAACTTTGAGTGCCTGGACGATTACGCCACCACCGCCTTTTTCTCGTCCTTTCTGCGGGTGCTGAAATACGGCTCGTTCTATCTGACCATCTTTTTGCCGGGGGTGTTCGTCTGCCTGGCGGTCTACCTGCCCGAGCTGATCCCGCCCCAGCTGCTGTACAAGATCACGGCGGCCGAGAAGGGGACGCCGCTGCCCCTCTTTGCTGAGATGGTCATGGTCATCCTGATTTTGGAGATCATCCGGGAAGCCGGGCTGCGGATGCCTCAGTCGCTGGGGCACTCGGTCAGCCTGGTGGCCGCCCTCATCATTGGGGACGCGGCGGTCTCGGCCGGCCTGATGAGCACCCCCGTCATCCTGACAGCCTGCCTGACCTCGGTGGCGGTGTTCATCACCCCCTCGCTGTATGAGCCGGCCACCCTGCTGCGGCTGGCGGTGGTGCTGGCCGCGGGTCTGGCCGGGCCGGTGGGGTTGGCGGCGGTCTTTCTGGTGTTTCTGTTCAGCTTGTCCGATGTGTCGGCGCTGGGGGTGCCCTATCTGGCGTCCCATCCGTTCCCCTCCAACCCGCTGGCCGACGACGGGGTGATCCGCCGGGACTACCGCAAGATGTCCCGCCGGCCCTTCAACATTTGGCAGAGGAGGGGCTGAGATGAAACAGGGACCCAAAAGCTGCTGCGGCTTCTCGCTCCCGGCGGTGGGGCTGAGCCTGGCGGCCGCGTCGCTGGCCGGCTGCCTGTACAGCCCGGCCGGAGCGCACCAGGCCCGCAGCGTGATCCTGCTGGGGCTTGCAGAGACGGCGGTTCTCTCCTTCGTCGCCTGGCTGTTTGGCCTCTGGGCCGGGCAGGCAGGGCTGTTCAGCGGCCGGGGCTTTCTGCCAAAGCTGGCGGGGTGGCTGTTTTTTCTCTGGTTCGGGGCGGAGTTTTTCCGCACCATGGCCGCGGCGCAGACCGTCTGCCGGGAGGAGTTCGGCACCAATGCGCTGATCGCCGTGCTGCCGGTGCTGCTGGCAGTGACCTGGCAGATGGACGCCGGCGCTTTGGACCGCTCGGCCCGGGCTCTGTGGTGGCTGCTGGCGGCCGGTGCGGCGATCTGCCTGGCCGGCCTGTGGGACCAGATGCACTGGCAGAGGCTGTTCCAGGGGGCGGAAGGCGGCCTTTTGGCCGGCGGCTGGCCGCCGCTGCCGCTCTACCCTGAATACTTCGCCCTGCCCCTGCTCTGCCAGGAAAAGGACGTCTCCAAAGGGGCGCTGCTGCCCTTTGGCTGTTATGCCATCGGGGGTGGCTATGCGTTTGTCCTGGCGCTGGTGCTGGGCCGCCCGGACAGCCCCGCTTACGCCGGGCTGGAACTGCTGCGGGCCTGGGCGATGGGATACTTTTCCCGGCTGGACGCCTTTCTGCTGCTGGTGTGGCTGGCCGCCGCCCTCTGGCGGCTCTGCCTGCTGGCGTTCGTGCTGCGCCGTCTGGCGTGGCTGAACGGCTGGAAAACGGCGCTGGCCGGACATCAAACCAAGGGAGCGCAAACGTGAGAAACACAGGTCGTAAAAGGGGTGGCGGCCGTCCGCTGGGGCGGATCTGCGCCGCCTACTGTCTGGCCGCGTTGGCGGCGGCCCTGGGCTGGCTGTACAGCAGCCTGCCCGATCATATCTCGCTGGAGCCGGGGCAGACCTTGACCCTGCCCCGGTTTGCCTATATCGAGCCCATGGGCGGCAGCGGGGCCCGGAACGTGGCCAGCACCCGGACGGTGGGCAGCTACCAGACCACCCTTTCCATCGGCGGGGTGCTGCCGGTCAAGACGGTGCGGGCGGTCATCACGCCGCGGCCCAGCGTCCTGGTCTGCGGCACGCCGTTCGGGGTCAAGATGTTCTCGGAGGGGGCGCTGGTGGTGGGCTTTACCGACATCAGCGGCCCCGACGGCGCGCCCAGGAACCCCGCCAAAGAGGCGGGGCTCCGCCTGGGGGACAGGGTGATCTGCATCGGGGACACCGCCACCGAAAACAACGACGCCGTCAAAACGGCGCTGGAAAATGCGGCGGGCCAGCCGGTGCGGGTGGTCTATATCCGGGACGGCAGCCAGCAGCAGACCGTCCTGACCCCCTGCTGGGACGCCGCGGCCGGGCAGTGGCGGGCCGGCATGTGGGTGCGTGATTCCTCGGCGGGGGTGGGCACGCTGACCTTTATCGACGAGGAGAACGGCGTGTTCGCCGGGCTGGGCCACTCCATCAGCGACGGGGACACCGGCCAGAGCATCGCCCTGCGCAGCGGGGAGATCGTCCCCTGCGAGATCGTGGGCTGCACCCAGGGCACTGCCGGCAGCCCCGGCGAGCTGAAGGGTAAATTCATCGGCAGCCACGCCGTGGGCAGCATCGAGATCAATGGGGAGAACGGGGTCTACGGCTCCACCCGCACCAGTTTTGCGGGGCAGGTGATGGAAGTGGCCTTTGCACAGGAGGTGGTGGCAGGCCCGGCCCAGATTTTGACCACCACCCAGGGCCAGACCCCGCGGCTCTACGACGTGGAGATCGAAAAAGTCACCGACGCCGAGGCGGTCCGCAACATGGTTATCCATGTGACCGACCCGGACCTGCTGGCCCAGACCGGCGGCATCGTACAGGGAATGAGCGGCAGCCCCGTTTTGCAGAACGGGCGGCTGGCCGGGGCTGTGACCCATGTGCTGGTCAACGACCCCACCCGGGGCTACGCCATCTTCGCCGAGACCATGCTGGCCCAGGCGGAGGCCATCGAAACCGAAGAATGACCGCAGGGCGGGCAGAACGCAGAGAGTGTTCCGCCCGCCTTTTGTTCTAAAAGTTTGGTGGGCGCATAGGATAGGGTAAACCGGCTGGGTTGTCCAGGCCGGCCAGGGAGGGAAAGAACATGGACGAGTATCTGCAGGCGGTGGGGGCGCTGCCGGCCTTTCTGGCCCGGCCGCTGTCCCGCATCGCGCCGGGGACGGCGGCACAGATCCACGAAATACGGCTGCGGGCGGGCTGCCCGGTCTGGTTCAACCGGAACGGGGCGCTGTGCCCGGCCGGAGAGCTGCCCGGCTGCCCGGCCGAAGTGGGGGCGCTGCGCCCCACCCAGCCCCAGATGGAGGAGGCCCTCTATGCCCTGTGCGGCGGGTCGGTGCCCACCCATCAGGCCGAGCTGGCCGAAGGGTATCTCACTTTGCCCGGCGGGCACCGGGTGGGGGTAGGGGGCCGGTACTTATTTCACCCCAGGGAAGGGGTGGTGCTGCAGGCGGTCTATTCTTTGAACGTGCGGGTGGCGCGGGCCCGGCAGGCCGTCCTGCCGCCCTGCCTTGCGCAGCTGCTGCAGACGCGTTTCACCGGCCTGCTGGTGGCCGGGGAGCCGGACAGCGGCAAGACCACCCTGCTGCGGGGGATGGCGGCCTTTCTGGCCGGGCTGGGCCGGGCGGTGGCCGTCATCGACGAGCGGGCGGAGTTCTGGCCCGAACAGCTGGGCGTGGCCCGCCCGCCGGTGGATGTCGTGGCCGGGCTGCCCAAGGCCAGGGCCGTCCAGATGGCGCTGCGGACCCTGGCCCCGCAGGCCGTCCTGTTGGACGAGCTGGGCGGACTGGAGGAGGTCCGCGGGCTGGAGCAGGGCTTTTTCAGCGGGGTGGACTATGTGGCCAGCCTCCACGCCGCCACCCTGGAAGAAGCCCTGCGCCGCCCCCAGGTGGCCTCGATGCGGGAAAAGGGGATGGTCCGCGCCATCGTGATGCTGGCGGGCCGCCGGGCCCCCGGACAAGTTGCCGGGGTGCACCGGCTGTGAGCGGGCTGCGGTGGGCCGCCGCCCTGCTGCTGGCGGCCGGCGGATTCTGCGCGGGGGATGCCCGGCGGCAGGGCCTGACAGCCCGGCGGTGCGCTCTGGAGGAGATCATCGGCCTGTTGACGAGGCTGCGGCAGGAGATCGGCTACCGCCGCGCCGACCTGGGGCGGCTCTACCGCACTCTGGCGGAGGAATACGGCCCGGCCGGCGCGCTGGGCCGGGCGATGCGGCAGGCGGACGGCTTTGGCCGGATGCAGCCCCCGGCCTGTCTCGGACAGGCGGAGGCGGACTGCTTTGCCGAATGTTTCGCCGCACTGGGCCGCGCCGACGCCGGGCAGGAGTGCGCCCGGCTGGAGTATTACCTGGCCCGCTTTGGGGAGTTCCTCGCCCGGGCGCGGGAAGAAGAAGCCCGCTCGGCCTCCATCGACCGGCGGCTGGGGCTGGCGGCCGGGGCGGTGCTGGGACTGCTGATCTTGTAAAAGCAAAGGAGATGACGGGGCTTGGAGATCGATCTCGTGTTCAAGATCGCGGCCATTGGGATCATCGTAGCGGTACTGAACCAGCTGCTGATCCGCTCGGGCCGGGAAGATCAGGCCATGATGACCACCCTGGCGGGGCTGGTGGTGGTCCTGTCCATGCTGGTGCAGCAGATCAGCGACCTGTTCGTGACCATCAAGGCCCTTTTCGCCCTCTAGGCCCCTATGCTGGAAAGCCTGCTGCCCACTTTGGGACTTGCGGCCGCGGCGGCCCTGCTGTATGGGCTTTTGCACAAATCGAACCCGGCGTTCGCCCTGCTGCTGTCGCTGGCGGCAGGGGTGGCCATCCTGGCCCGGCTGATCCTTTCCCTGCAGGGGATGATCGCGGGGCTGACGGCGCTGGCCGGCCGGGTGGACGGGGTGGCCTTTGCCAGCCTGCTGCGGTGCGCGGGGGTCCTGCTGCTGACCGATTACGCCAGCGCCGTCTGCAAGGAAGCCGAGGCCGAAGCCCTGGCCTGGTGCACCGGGTTTGCCGGGCGGGTGCTGACCCTGGCGGCCCTGTGGCCCTTGCTGGAGGAGGTCTGTGGAATGATATGGGAATTGACCGGTTGAAGCGGGTGCTGCTGTGCCTGGGGGCGGCTTTATGGCTGGCCCTTGCCGCGCCGGCGGCGCTGGCGGCAGCCCCCGCCCCCAAAGGACAGGCCCTTCTGCCGGGGCAGGAGAGCTGGCAGCCCTATCTGGACCAGGCCCCCGCCCGCCTGGAGGACTTTGCCTCCGACCCGCTGGGCACCCTGCGGGCACTTTTGCCGGGGGACCTGGCCGGGACTATGCGGGCCTCGGTGGCAGGGTACGCGCAGGTGCTGCTGTTCCTGCTGCTGGTGGTGCTGCTCTCCTTCTTTGTAGAGGAGGGGAAGGCCGGCCTGCTGGACCTGGCCGCGGCAGGGGGCAGCGCCCTGCTGTGCTGGGCAGCGCTGGCAGCGCTGGCCCAGACGGTCTGCGACAGGCTGGAAAGCTGGCGGCTGTTTTTGCTGGGGTTCGTGCCGGTCTACGAGGGGGTGCTGATCGCCGGCGGGGAGCCCTCGGCCGGGGCCGCTGCGGGGGGCTTGTTCCTCAGCGGGCTGTGCCTGCTGGCCCAGGCGCTCTGCAGCTGGACGCCGCCGCTCCTGCACTGCTACCTGGCCCTCAGCACGGCCTGCTGCATCAGCACCGAGGCGGCCTTGTCCGCCGCCTGCCGGGGCGCGGGACGGCTGTTCCGCAAGGGGCTGGGATGGGCCGGGCGGGCCTTTGCGGCGATGCTGGGCCTGCAGCGGATCTTTACCGCCCAGCTGGACCAGACCAGCCGGCAGCTGGGCGAGCTGCTGACCGGGACGGTGCCCATCATCGGACAAAGCCTGAGCGCGGCGGCCGGCACCGTCCTGAGCGGGATGCAGCTGCTCAAAAGCGGGCTGGGCTTTGCGGCCATTGCCTTTCTGGCGGCGGAATTTCTGCCGCTGTACATGATCTTGATGCTCCATGCGGCCCTGCTGTTCGGGTGCGAGCTGCTGTGCAGCGCCGCGGGGATCGGCCGGTGCGCCGCCCTGTTCAGCTGCCTGCGCCAGGCAGTGCAGGGGCTGGCGGCGGCTATGGCGCTGGTCTTTGGCATCGCGGTGCTGGGCACGGCCCTGCTGTTTATGATGGGAGGCGGTTAGCTTGCAGCAGCTGAAAACGGCGGTAGCGGTCTTTTGCACCGCCTGCATCTGCGCCGAGCTGGTGGGACAGCTCCTGGGCGACGTGCGGGGCCGGCAGTGCATAAAGGCCGCCGCGGGGCTATATATTCTAGTAGCCCTTTTCCATGCCCTGCCCGGCATCCGGGCCGGCGCGGCCGGCTTTGCCCTGCCCGCTGTGGAGGCGGAAAACTTTGGCACGGCCGGGGACGCGATCCTGCGGCAGGCCGAGCGGGAGCTGGCCGGCACCCTCGAGGAGCAGATTTTGGAGCAGACCGGCCTTGCGGCAGAGCTTGCCGTCACGCTGGAACAAACGGAGGAAGGCGCCGGCGCCGCCGGGGTGGATGTCCGGCTCCCGGCGGGGGCTGCGGCGTCCGGGCGGGAAGCGGTCCAAAGCCTGCTCTGCGAGGCCCTCGGCATCGGGCCGGAAGCCATTGTCTGGACGGAAGCGGAACAAGGAGGATGAACCATGCCCTTACAGGAACGCCTGGCCGCCTGGCTCAAGGGCGGGCCGGACAGGACGAAGCCCCGGGCCGCCTCGCTGGCCGCCGTGCTGGGGGTGTCGGCCATGGTGCTGATCCTGTGCAGCGAGCTGTGGCCCGCGCCCGCCTCCGCCGAAGCCGCCCCGGCCCCCGGCCAGACGGCCGCGAGCTACCAGGCCGGGCTGGAACAGCGCCTGGCCAGCCTGATCGGCCAGGTGGAGGGCGCAGGGGAGGCCACGGTGATGATCACACTGGAAAGCGGAGAGGAGCGAATCTATGCGACCGATACCCGGACCGGAGGGGACCAGAGCCAGCAAAAGACCCACGTCCTGCTGGAGGACGGCACCGCTCTGGAGGAGACGACCTATCTGCCCACCGTCTGCGGCGTGGCCATCGTCTGCGACGGGGGCGGGGACGTGGGGGTGGAAGCGCGGATCACGGCGCTGGTCTCGGCGCTGCTGGATGTGCCCGCCAACCGGATCTGCGTAGAGCAGCGCTGCCATTGATATACCAAACCCGAGGGAGGAACCTACTTATGAGAAACATCGCCAAAAACACCCGCCGCGCCACCGCCCTGACCCTGGCTGCCGCCCTGGCGGTGGCCTGCTATCTGAACTGGCAGTATGCCCGCACCGACCTGGACACCCTGGCGGTGGAGACCGCCGCGCCGGCGGCCTCGGACAGCGCGCCGTCCGCTTCTTCCGGCCAGCAGAACCCGTCCGGCGGCGTGACCGACGCTTTGCTGACCGAGGCCGAAGCGGCCTCTGCCGCCGGCAAGAACTACGGCGAGGCCCAGCTGGTCAGCGTGGCCAACGACACCGGCAGCCAGTTCTTTGACGAGGCGCGCCTCAACCGCGAAAAAGCCCACGACGAGGCACTGGACACCATCCAAAAGACCCTGAAGGATTCCTCCCTTTCCGACAAGGAGAAGGCCGAATATACCGCCCAGCTGACCGCGAACCTGGAGGACCTCAACGCCGAAAACGAGATCGAGACGCTCATCAAAGCCAAGGGCTTTGCCGACTGCCTGTGTTTTTTGCAGCAGGGCAGGGCGGACCTGACCGTCATGACCTCCGGCGACGCTTTGACCGCCGCCCAGGTGGCCCAGATCCGGGATATCGTGATGAGCAAAAGCAATGTGACGGCCCAGAACATCACCGTGGTGGAAGTGAAGTAAGGTGTTGTATAAAAACAAAAAGAATGGTATAATATCTGTAACTAGCCAAAGCGGCCCGGCGGGCATCGCTGGCGCGAACAGATAGCAACGGCATCCACCATGCCGGAATGAACGGAGGACCGTAGAATGGATATGCAGAATATGGACCTTATGGGCGGCAGCCTTCAGATCTCCACCGACGTCATCGCCAAGATCGCGCGCTGCGCTGCGCTGGAGATCGACGGGGTGGCCGACGTCTCCTGCGGCAGGCAGCCGGGCAAGCGGGCCAAAGAGCTGCTGGAGATCGTCAACATTCAGCCGCCGGTCACGGTCGAAATGCGGGAGGGCACGGCAGACATCACCCTGAACCTGATCGTCCGCTTTGGCACCTGCGTGCCGGTCATGGCGGAAAAGGTGCAGAAGAACGTCAAGAGCGCCGTCCAGAACATGACGCGCGTCACCGTCAGCCGGGTCAATCTGGTCATCGCGGGCCTTGCCACGGAAACGCCCGCCGCTGCGGCTGAATAACCGAATCAACCCAAAACCCAAGCCTCTCTGCCGGTACGCCCGCAGAGAGGACTTTACTGTTGTGAGAGGAATACTATGGAAAATCAGATGCCTCGCCGCCAGGCCCGCGAGAACGCGTTCTTGCTGGCCTTTGCCCAGACTTTTGGCGAACTGCCCCTCGAGGAGGCGCTGGACGCCAACCGCGAAAATGACGAGGAGCATCCGGTGGACGACTTTGGCGCCTGCCTGCTGCGTGCTTACTATGACCACTCCGCCGAGGTGGACGACCTGATCCGCGGCCACCTGCGCGGCTGGACCATGGAGCGCATCCCCCGGGTGTCCATCACGGTGCTGCGGCTGGCCATCGCCGAGCTGCTGTATGGCGCCGAGCACAAACCCGGCGTCGCCATCAACGAGGCGGTGGAGCTGGCGAAAAAATACGGCGCAGAAGAGGATTACCAGTTTGTCAACGGTCTGCTGGGCAGCGTTGCCCGGGAGGCGGGCCTTGCCGCCGGCGAGGACGGCGGCGCACAGGAGGAGCCTGCACAACCGTGAGTTATACACTGGGCATCGATACCAGCAACTATGCGACCTCTCTGGCTGTTTTTGACACAGCCGGGGAGGTTGTTTGCGCAAAAAAGCGCTTTTTGCCGGTGAAGGAAGGGCAGCTGGGCCTGCGCCAGAGCGACGCGCTCTTTCACCACACCGCCGCCCTGCCGGGGATGCTGGCCGAGCTGGGGGCGGAATTTGACCTGACACAAATCGCCGCGGTGGGGGTGTCCGAAAAGCCCCGCCCCGTGGAGGGCAGTTATATGCCCTGCTTTTTGGCGGGGGTCAGCGCCGGGCAGGCTTTTGCGCTGGGGCGGGGCGTGCCGCTGGTGCGCACCACCCACCAGCAGGGCCACGCCGCCGCGGCCTTATTCGCCGCGCAGGGGGAAAAGCTGTTTCGGGAAAAGGTGCTGCTGTTCCACATTTCGGGGGGCACCACCGACCTGCTGCTCTGCGACGAGGTGCGCAGCATCGAGCTGCTGGGCACCAGCAGCGACCTGTATGCGGGCCAGGCTGTGGACCGGCTGGGGGTCAAACTGGGGTTCGGCTTCCCGGCGGGGGCCGAAGTCTCCCGCCTGGCCGCGGAATGCACCGAGGAAGTCAAGCCGAAATCCAGCGTCAAGGGGATGGCGTGCAGCCTTTCGGGGCTGGAAAACCAGTGCGCCGCCCTGCTTGCCGCCGGGAAAAGCCCTGCCTACGTCTGTAAATACTGCCTGCTGTGCGTGGCCGACACGGTGGTCAAGATGACCCGGGCGGCCCTTGCGCAGTATCCCGGCCTGCCGGTGGTCTGCGCCGGCGGCGTTATGAGCAGCGGGATCATCCGGGATTGGGTGCAGCGGCGGCTGCCGGCGGTCCGCTTCGTGCCCGCCCAGTACGCCAGCGACAACGCCATCGGCGTGTCCATCCTGGCAGCAAGGGAGGCCGGCTTATGGCTGAAGTGATCACCGTCACCGCCCTCAACCGCTATGTCAAGGCCCTGCTGGACGGCAGCGACCTTTTGTACGACCTGGCGCTGCGGGGGGAAGTGGCCAATTTTGTCCGCAACGCCAAGAGCGGCCACTGCTATTTCACCCTGCGGGACAGCCAGTGCAGCGTCAAGGCGGTAATGTTCCGCTCAGACGCCCAGCGGCTGGCCTTCCGGCCCGAAGAGGGGATGCGGGTGGTGGTGCGCTGCCGGGTCACCCTGTATGAGCCCAGCGGCGCGTACCAGGTCTATGTCAACGCCATGTTCCCCGACGGCATCGGGGAGGCCCAGCTGGCATTGGAGCAGCTCAAGGCCCGCCTGCAGGCCGAGGGACTGTTTGCGCCTGAGCGGAAAAAGCCCCTGCCGGCCTATCCGCAGAAGATCGGCCTGGTCACCAGCCGGACCGGCGCGGCGTTGCAGGACATCAAAAACGTCATCGGCCGGCGCTGGCCGGCGGTGAAACTGATCCTCTGCCCGGTCAGCGTCCAGGGCTTCGAGGCTGCCCAGGAGGTGGCCGGGGCCATCGGCGTGCTGGACCGCTATGGTGTGGACGAGATCATCGTGGCGCGGGGCGGCGGCAGCCGGGAGGACCTGTGGGTCTTTAACGCCGAGTGCATCGCCCGGGCGGCCTACCGGTGCAAAACGCCCCTTATCAGCGCCATCGGGCACGAGATCGACTATACCATCCTGGATTTTGTGGCCGACTGCCGGGCGCCCACCCCCTCGGCCGCGGCGGAACTGGCCGTCCCCGACCGGGAGGAACTGCGCCGCCAGTTGTGGGAACTTAAAGAAAATATACAGGGAAATATGCAAAAACGGCGGGAAATATGCTATAATGATTGCAAAGCCTGCGAAGCTGCCCTGGCCGGCGGTCTGCCGCGCCGGAAGGCGGAGGCAGGCGAAATGTGCCTTGCCGCCATGAGCGAAGCGCTGCGGGCAGCCAGCCGGGCGCGCTGGAAGGACAAAAACCGTCAGTTTGCCCATGCGGCGGCGCTGACGGCTTCCCTCAACCCCTACCAGGTGCTGGCGCGGGGCTATGCCATGGTGGCCGGGCCGGACGGCAAGGTCCGCCAGGCCGGCCAGCTGGAAGCAGGGCAGACCATCCGCCTGATCGCCGCGCACCGCCGGGCCGAGTGCCTGGTCACAGCAGTGGAGGAGACCGATGAAAGCACCCAAAACATTTGAAGAAGGGATGACCCGTTTGGAGGACATCCTGGCAAAGATGCAGAGCGAAGAAACCACTTTGGCCGAATCGGTCAAACTGTATGCCGAGGCCGCCGGGCTGGTGGACTACTGCCACAAGACGCTGGATAAGGTCTCTTTGCAGATCGAGGAGATCGACGGCCGGCTGGCTGCCCGGGAGGAGCCCGCCGGCGGGGAAGCAAAACAAGACGATGCGGAGGAACAGGAATGAATTACCACGAGCAATACGACGCGTATCTGGCCCGGGCCAAACGGGCGCTGGAGGAGGCCTGCCGGCGCTATCTGCCGGCGGAATCACAGGTCTGCCAGGCGGCCCGCTACAGCCTGATGGGCGGCGGCAAACGGGTGCGGGCGGTGCTGGTCCTCAGCGTATGCGATATGCTGGGGGGCGACGATGCGGCGGCCGAACAGTTCGCCGCCGCCGTTGAGATGCTGCACTGTTACTCCCTGATCCACGACGACCTGCCCTGCATGGACGACGACGACCTGCGCCGGGGCCGGCCTTCCTGCCACAAGGCGTTTGGGGAGGCCACGGCGCTGCTGGCCGGGGACGTTTTGCTGACCGAGGCCTTTGAGGCGGCGACCCACGCGTGCGCCGCGCCGGAAGTCTGCCTGCAGGCGGCCCAGGCCCTCAGCCGGGGGGCGGGCAGCCGGGGGATGGTCTACGGCCAGGAGCTGGACCTCAAATACGAGGTGCTGGACCCCACCGAGAGCCAGCTGATGCTGATCCACCACAACAAGACCGGCGCGCTCATCAATGCGGCGGTCCAGATGGGCGCCGCTGCGGCCGGCGCCACCGAGGCCCAGCGGGAAGCGCTGGAGCAGTACGCCTACGGCCTGGGGCTGGTGTTCCAGATCGTGGACGACGTGCTGGATGCCACCGCCACCACCGAGCAGCTGGGCAAGCCGGCGGGCAGCGACAAGGACAACGGCAAGACCACCTTCGTCACCCTCTATGGCCCGGACGGCGCCATGACCCTGGCCCAGCAGGTCAACCAGGACACTTGCGAGGCCGTACATACGGCCTTTGGGGAAAAGGCGGCCTTTCTGGAACAGCTGGCCGCCGCCATGCTGGAGCGCCGCAGCTGAACGCCCGCAGCACAAGAAACGAACGAGAAAAGAAGGGAAACAGACGATGGACGTGATTCACAGCATTTTGACATGGAACGAGATTTTGACCGTGTCCATCCTGGGGTGGCTCACGGCACAGCTCATCAAGACCACCATCAGCTCGCTTCTGGCAGGCAAATTGCAGCTGGAGCGGATGGTGGGGGACGGCGGGATGCCCAGCGCCCACAGCGCTACGGTCTGCGCCATGGTGGTGGCCACTGGCCGGATCGAGGGGGTCCACTCCTCCCTGTTTGCCATTGCCTGCGTGGTGGCCATCATCACCATGCACGACGCCATGGGCGTCCGCCACGAGACCGGCGAGCAGGCCAAGGTCCTGAACAACATCATTGAAATGTGGCTGGAGGAGAGCGAGAGCCGCTCGCCCTTCCTGCAGAATATGCACCTGAAAGAGATGGTCGGCCATACCCCGCTGCAGGTCTACGCGGGGATGATCGTCGGGGCAGCGGTGGGCTTTTTGTATCCGCTGTCCATGGTGATCGCGTGAGCAGCCGGCAAGCCCTGACGGAGGGGAGAAAGGCGGCGATGGGAGTGGATACGCCTCTGTTGGACAGCATCAAAGGGCCGGAGGACGTCAAGTGCCTGAGCGACAAACAGGTGGTGCAGCTGTGCGGGGAGATCCGCCGCTTTCTGGTGGACAGCGTCCTGCGCACCGGCGGGCATCTGGCTTCCAACCTGGGCACCGTCGAGCTGACGGTGGCCCTGCACCGGGTGCTGAACTCCCCCCAGGACAAGATCGTCTTTGACGTGGGGCACCAGTGCTACACCCACAAATTGCTCACCGGCCGCAAGGCGGGCTTTGCCCGGCTGCGCCAGAAGGACGGCATCTCGGGGTTCCCCAACCCGCGGGAGAGCCGGCACGACGCCTTTGTGGCCGGCCACGGCAATACGGCCCTCTCTTTGGCCATCGGCATGGCCTGGGCCAAAAAGCTGAAGCGGGAGCCCGGCTGGGTGGTGGCCATCATCGGGGACGGCGCTTTCACCGGCGGGATGGTCTACGAGGGGATGAACAATATTTCCTCCCTCAATAACCTCATGGTCATCCTGAACGACAACGGGATGTCCATCTCCAAAAACGTGGGGGCCATGGCCCGCTACCTGACCCATCTGCGGGCCAGCCCGGAATATTTCCGGGTCAACCGGCACCTGGGCGAGGCGCTGAACCGGGTGCCGGTGGTGGGCCAGCCGATGTACCGGTTTTTCCGGCGGGCCAAGTCCATCGTCCGGCGGACCATGTACGACTCCACCATGTTTGAGAATATGGGCTTCCAGTATCTGGGCCCGCTGGACGGGAACAAGGTGCTGGAACTGGAACAGACCTTGCGCAACCTGACGGTCCGGTCGGGGCCGCTTTTCCTCCATGTGGTCACCACCAAGGGCAAGGGCTACCTGCCGGCGGAGGAAAACCCCGGCGAGTTCCACGGCGTTTCGGCCGGGAGCCAGAGCCTTGTGCCTGACCCGGAAGTGGCCGCGCCGGCCTCTTTCTCTACCGTGTTCGGCAAAGCACTGTGCGAGGCCGCGGCCGCTGACCGGAAGATCTGCGCCATCACCGCCGCCATGAAGTACGGCACCGGGCTGCAGTTCTTTGGGCACGCTTTCCGCGACAGGTTCTTTGACGTGGGAATGGCCGAGCAGCACGCCGTCACCTTTGCGGCCGGCCTGGCCAGCCAGGGCATGGTCCCGGTGGCGGCCATCTACTCCACCTTTTTGCAGCGGGCTTACGACCAGATCATCCACGACGTCTGCCTGCTGCGGGTCAAGGTGATCTTTGCCATCGACCGGGCGGGCCTGGTGCCTGCCGACGGCGAGACCCACCAGGGGGTATACGACCCGGCTTTCCTCAGTGAGGCGGGCGTGCCCATCTATTCGCCCTCCAACTACGCCGAGCTGCGCTACTGGCTGCTCCGGCTGGTGGGGCCGGACTATACCGGCCCCCAGGCCATCCGCTACCCCCGCGGCGGGGAAGTGAAAGCCCTGGCCCAGTACGGCTGCACCGGCCGCGCCTACGATTTCCTGACCGGCGGGCCGGAGGCGGACACCGTTCTCGTCAGCTACGGCAGCGAGGTGGAGGATGTGCTGGCTGCTGCGGCGCTTCTGGAGGCCGAAGGCGTCCCGTGCAGGGTCTGCAAACTTGTAAAGATATTCCCCTTTACAGATGATTTTCTACATGAAATCGAGCGGTTTAAGACCATCCTCTTTGCGGAGGAGTGCGTCAGGCAGGGGAGCATCGGCCAGCAGCTGGCAGCCCGCCTGCTGGCAGACGGCTGGCGCGGCGCCTTCCTCCACCGGGCGGTGGACAACACCAAGCTGACCCATGCCACCGTCCCCGAACTGAAAGAGATCCAGGGCCTGGACGCCGGAAGCCTGGCGCAGGCCGTCCGGCAGGCCCTGGCAGCGGATCAAGAAAAGGAGCAGTCAAGGTGAAGATTCGATTGGACCAGTATCTGGTGCAGCACGGCCTGATCCAGAGCCGGGAGCGCGCCAAGGCGATGATCATGGCCGGCGTGGTCTATGTCAACGGGCAGAAGGCCGACAAGGCCGGCGATATGGTCAAGGAGGACGCGGTGGTGGAAGTGCGCGGCCACGACATCGGCTACGTCAGCCGGGGCGGCCTCAAGCTGGAAAAGGCGATGCAGGTGTTCCCCCTCAGCCCCAAGGGCAAGGTCTGCATGGACATCGGGGCCTCGACCGGCGGCTTCACCGACTGTATGCTGCAGAACGGGGCGGCCAAGGTCTACGCTGTGGACGTGGGATACGGCCAGCTGGCCTGGAGCCTGCGCACCGACCCCCGGGTGGTGAATATGGAGCGGACCAACATCCGCAACGTCACCCCCGACCAGCTGGACGACGCCATCGAATTTTTCAGCGTGGACGTTTCGTTCATCTCCCTGCACCACATTTTCCCGGTGGCACAGGCGGTGACCACCCCCGACGCGGTGGGGGTCTGCCTGGTCAAGCCTCAGTTCGAGGCAGGGCGGGAAAAGGTGGGCAAGAACGGCGTGGTCCGCGACCCGGCCACCCACCGGGAAGTGCTGGTGAACGCCATGGGCTACGCCGCGGCCAACGGCTTCGCGGTCCGCGGGCTGGACTTCAGCCCGGTCAAGGGGCCGGAAGGCAACATCGAATACCTGATGTTCGTGGAAAAGAGCGGCGCCCCCGCCGCTTTGGGCGAGGACGCGGTGGCCGCCGTCGTGGCGGCCAGCCACCAGGCGCTGGACCGCTGAAAAGCATCCGATCACACAGGAGGTGCCGAAGGATGACCGTTTACATTTCCCCCAACCCCGGCAAAAGCTCGGCCCGGGAACTGGCGCTGCGCGCGGCGCAGATCCTGCGCGCTCACGGCGCGTCCGTCCTGATGGAGCACAAGTGGCAGCAGAGCTGCAACATCGCGGGGGTGGAGTATCTGCCCTTTGAGACCTGCATGGAACAGACCGACGTGATCCTGACCATCGGGGGCGACGGCACTATCCTCCATGTGGCCAACCAGACGCTGAGCTACCACAAGCCCATCCTGGGCATCAACCTGGGCCGGTGCGGCTTTCTGGCCACCTGCGAGGTGGACGAACTGGAGACCAAGCTCAGCGCCGTGGCCCGGGGGGAGTACAGCCTGGACAGCCGGATGCTGCTGTACGTCCGCGTCCTGGGAGACGACCGCTGGGAGGGCCACGCCCTCAACGACGTGGTCGTGACCAAGGGCCGCTTACAGCAGGCCATCGACTTCAGCGTCTACTGTGACGACATCCTGGTGGAACACTTCCGGGGGGACGGCGTGATCGTTGCCACCCCCACCGGTTCCACCGCTTACTCTCTGGCGGCGGGCGGGCCTATCCTGGATTCCCAGACCAAGGGCATCGTGGTCACGCCCATCTGCCCCCACAGCCTGGCGACCCCGCCCATGGTCTTTGCCCAGGAGCGCAAGATCAACATCTGCGTGGGGCAGGTGGCCGACGACGAGGTGTTCATCAGCTGCGACGGCGACGAGGGCTGCAGCCTGCGGGCCGGCGCGACGGCGGTGGTCCGCCTGTCGGACCAGAATGTCCAGCTCATCACCTTCAGCCGGGCCGACCAGTTCCAGGCCATCGACCAGAAGCTGAGAAGCAGGACGTGACCGGACCAAACCAACAAGACAGCGTAAAAGTGACAAAGGAGGCGGAATCCCCATGAGCCGCAAACCGCAGGAAGACACCAGGACCCGGGCCGAACGGCTGCAAGCCATCCTCCGGCTGATCCGCGAACACCCCATCAGCCGCCAGGAAGAGCTGCAGGACTACCTGAACGCCGAGGGCTACGAGGTGACCCAGGCCACCATTTCCCGGGACATCCGGGAGCTGTGCCTGGTCAAGGCTGCCACCGACGAGGGCTACCGCTATGTCTCCAGCCACAGCGACCGGTACGACCCCAAAGTGCAGGAACGGTTTGAGACGATCTTTCGGGAGTCGGTGCTGGGGGTGGACTATGCGGGGCACATCGTCGTGATCAAGTGCTACCCCGGCATGGCCAACGCCGCCTGTCAGGTGTTCGACTCGATGCAGTGGAAAAATGTGGTGGGCTCTCTGTCGGGCGACGACACTTTCCTGGTCGTGGTGCGCTCGGAGCGGGACGCCAAAAACATCAGCGCCGAGCTGGAGCGCTATATCACGCGCAAATAAGAAAAAACGAGGCTTAGATCATGCTGAGCAGCCTGCAAATCGAAAATGTGGCCGTCATCCAGAAGGCCGACGTCCACTTTGAAAAGGGACTGAACGTCCTGACCGGCGAGACCGGCGCCGGCAAGTCGATCCTGATCGACTCCATCAACGCCATTTTGGGCAGCCGCACTTCCCGCGAGCTGGTCCGCGCCGGCGCCGCCAGGGCGGTGATCCGGGCGGCCTTCGAGCAGGTGCCCGCCGCCGTCCAGGACAGTCTGGAAAAGGCGGGGTATGAGCGCAGCGACGAACTGCTGCTGACCCGGGAGATCACCGCCGAGGGCAAGAGCAGCTGCCGCATCAACGGGATGCCGGCCACCGCCGCCGTCCTGCGGGAACTGTGCGGCGGGCTCATCAACATCAATGGGCAGCACGACTCGGTGGGCCTGCTCAACCCCGCCCACCACGAGGGCATTCTGGACGATTACGCCCGGAACCGGGAGGTCTACCAGAACTATTACAAGATCTACAAGGAGCTGATCGGGGTCAAGCGGGAGCTGGACAGCCTCGTCACCGACGAGGAAGAAAAGCGCCGCAAGACCGACCTGCTCCAATATCAGGTGAACGAGATCGACGACGCGGCCCTGACCGCCGGGGAGGAAGAAACGCTGGAAAGCCGGCGCAAGGTGCTGGCCAATGCCTCTACCATCCGGGAGCAGATCGCCCGGGCCTACGCCGCCCTCTCGGGCGGGGACGAGGCCGCCGGCGGGGTGGACCTGCTGGGGGAGGCGTCCAACGCCATCGACACGGCGGCCCAGTTGGACAGCGGCCTGGCCGACACGGCCGGCCAGCTGCTGGACCTGTACTATACCGTCAAGGACCTCTCGGGGGAACTTGCCTCCCGTCTGGAGGACTACGAGAGCAACGACGCCGAGCTGGATGAGATCGAGCAGCGGCTGGACCTGATCTACAAGCTCAAACGGAAATACGGCGACACCGTGGAGGACGTGCTGGCTTTTGGGGAAAAGGCCCGCGAGGAACTGGAACGCATCCAGTTCTCGCAGGAGCACCACGACCGGCTCCAGGCCGAAAAGCACCGGCTGTACGGTCTGGCGCGGGAGGCCGCCGAGGCCCTGACCCAGACCCGCCTGAAAGCCTTTGAGGAGCTGAACCGCCGCATCTCGGACACGCTGGACTTTTTGAATATGCCTGGGGTGCGCCTCAGCCTGCGGCACAGCCGCGGACCGCTGGCCAGCCACGGGCAGGACAGCATCGAATTTTACATCGCCACCAACCCCGGCGAGCCGCCGAAACCGCTGGCCAAAATCGCTTCGGGCGGCGAACTGAGCCGCATCACCCTGGCTATCAAAAACGCCCTGGCCGACCGAGACGCTGTCCCCACCGTCATTTACGATGAGATCGACACCGGCGTGTCGGGCAAGGCGGCGGGCAAGATCGGCCAGGTGCTGCGCCAGAGCGCCCGCAGCGGACATCAAATTTTGTGCATCACCCACACTGCCCAGATCGCCGCCCTGGCCGACTGCCATCTGCTGATCCAAAAGCGGGTGGAAGGGGACCGGGCCTATACCCAGGTGACGCCCCTTGACACCGAGGGCCGGGTGGACGCCCTGGCCCACCTGATCTCGGGCGACCAGGTGACTGATCTCGCCCTTGCCAACGCCCGCGAAATGCTGGACCTGGCCGGGCGGGAGTGAACAGGGAAGGAGCCCCCTATGAAAATCGAAATCGGCCGTGATTTTCCCGGCTGGTTCCAGCCAGCCTATCCCGAGGAATTTGAGCTTTTCTCCCACTTTGAAGTGACGGCGGGCATCCCGACGCCGCTTTTCGCCGTGACCACCTGGAAGGAGAACGGGAAGCCCAATGTCTGTTTCCACTCTTGGAGCTGCTTCCACGGGGACAAGACCGCCTTTTTTGCGGTGATGGGCAATCTCTATCAGCACACCCACACCTACGCGAATATCCTGAGGGAAAAGTGCTTTGCCGTCAATTTCCTGCCCATCCGCTATTACGATGCACTGGTCGAGACCATCCGCTGCAACGAGGCGGAGACCGACGAGTTCGCCGCGGGTGGGTTCACCCTGGCCGGCGCAAAAAGCATCCATGCGCCGGTGATCGGGGAGGCGTTCCTCACCTTAGAATGTACGCTGGAACAGATGCAGGATTTGAGCGGCGCCGGCATCACCTCCATGGTGGTGGGGCGGGTGCAGCACGCCTCGGTGGAGGAGGACTATGCCCGCGGCTATGGCAAGCGGTATGGCAGGGACGGCTTTATGCTGCTGGTACCCGCCCCGCAGGACTTGACCACCGGCCAGCCCGGTCAATCCGGCATTGCTACGCTCCGGGTGGAAAAGCTGGACTGAAAATTACCCCTTGACATTCCCGGGCTGTTCCTGTACAATAGACAATCGTAAAGGCGATGAAGGGAACCGAGTACCCTGCACCGCTCTGCCCAGAGAGGCCCCGGCTGGTGAAAGGGGCGTGCAGAGCAGCAGGTGAAATACATCCCGGAGCTGCAGGCTGAACCGCGCCAAGCGCCCCAGTAGGCCCCGCCGCGTGCGAGCGTTACAAACGCAGAGTGTTGACCCATCCACTGAGGGGGCTGCACTTGTGAGGCTGTCACCCGTGAGGGGGCAGCAAACAGAGGTGGTACCGCGAATTTCCTCGCCCTCTGCCAATTCACGTTGGCGGAGGGCGTTTTTCTTTTGCCCTCTGCCCCAGACACAGGAGGTATGTACGATGAAACTGTACGACGAACTGAAAGCCCGCGGCCTGGTGGCCCAAATCACCGATGAGGAGATCATCGACGTCATCAACGAGGGCAAGGCCACTTTTTACATCGGCTTTGACTGCACCGCCGACAGCCTGACCGCCGGCCACTTCATGGCCCTGACCCTGATGAAGCGCCTGCAGATGGCCGGCAACAAGCCCATCGCCCTGATCGGCGGCGGCACCACCATGATCGGCGACCCCTCCGGCCGCACCGATATGCGCAAGATGCTGACCAAAGAGGACATCGACCACAACGCCGCCTGCTTCAAGCGGCAGATGGAGCGCTTCATTGATTTCAGCGAGGGCAAGGCCCTGATGCTGAACAACGCCGACTGGCTGCTCAAGCTGAACTACATCGAGCTGCTGCGGGAGGTGGGCGCCTGCTTCTCGGTCAACAATATGCTGCGCGCCGAGTGCTACAAGCAGCGGATGGAAAAGGGCCTGTCCTTCCTCGAGTTCAACTACATGATCATGCAGAGCTACGACTTCTACTACATGTTCCAGCACTACGGCTGCAACATGCAGTTCGGCGGCGACGACCAGTGGAGCAATATGCTGGGCGGCACCGAGCTGATCCGCCGCAAGCTGGGCAAGGACGCCTACGCCATGACCATCACCCTGCTGACCGACTCCCAGGGCAAGAAGATGGGCAAGACCGCCGGCAACGCAGTCTGGCTGGACCCCAACAAGACCAGCCCCTTCGAGTTCTACCAGTACTGGCGCAACGTGGACGACGCCGACGTCATGAAGTGCATTCGGATGCTGACCTTCCTGCCGCTGGAGCAGATCGACGAGATGGCCACCTGGAAGGACCAGAAGCTGAACGAGGCCAAGGAGATCCTGGCCTACGAGCTGACCAGCATGGTCCACGGCCAGGAGGAGGCCGCCAAGGCCCAGGATGCGGCCCGCGCCCTGTTCAGCGGCGCCGCCGACACCGAGCATATGCCCACCACCACCCTGACCGAGGCCGACCTGACCGACGGCAGCATCGGCATCCTGACCCTGATGGTCAAGGCCGGTCTGGCCGCCTCCAACGGCGAGGCCCGCCGCCTCGTCACCCAGGGCGGCGTCCTGGTCAACGGCGAGAAGGTGGCCGCCCCCACCGCCAGCTTCACCGCCGGCCAGCTGGCAGACGGCATCGTCATCAAGAAGGGCAAAAAGGTCTACCACAAGGTGACGATGTGATCCCATAACCCAAACAAATGAGCGGCGCTCCCGCACCGGAACCATCCGGCAGGGGAGCGCCGCTTTTTGCTGCGATGGGGGAGAGGATGCGCAAAGGCGGGGCCCCGAAAAGCCCCGCCTTTGCATCCAAGTGCAAGATCCCTACACCACAAGGAACAACTTATTTGACCAGGACCACATCCTGGCCCTGGGTGACTTTGCCGGTGGCGATGGGCTCGACACTGGTAAAGTCGTCGGTATTGGTGACCACCACGGGGGTGGTCAGCTTGTAGCCTGCGGCCGAAATGGCGGCCATATCGAACTTGAGCAACAGCTGGCCCTTCTTGACCTTGTCGCCGACTTTGACTTTGGGGTCGTAGCCCTTGCCCTTCAGCTCCACGGTGTCCATGCCGACGTGGATCAGCACTTCCAGGCCGTTGTCGCCCATGATGCCCACGGCGTGGCTGGTCTCAGCCACCTGCTCAATGGTGCCGTCAAAAGGAGCGACCACTTCGCCCTTGGAAGGCTCGATGGCGCAGCCCTTGCCCAGCGCTTCGCTGGAGAAAACGGGGTCGTCGATCTCGCTCAGGATGCGGATCTCGCCTTCCAGAGGCGCGCATACGATCTTATCGCCGGCAGGTGCAGCGGGCTTGGCTGCGGGCGCGGGGGCCGGTTCTTCTTTCTTGTGGAACAGGTTGGAAAAGAATCCCATAGTGTTTTTGTCTCTCCTTATCATGCCATATTTGCCGTTCCTGGCCGCAGGGCAGGCCCCGCGGCGCATGGCCTGCTTTGGGCAGCGAACAGCTTGATTCTTATGCCATTCTACCACATTTTCCAGTGATTTACAGCAGAAAAACGCACAACATTTATATTTCGTGAATCAGTATAAAATGACACGGCGTTTCTTGTGCAAATTGTCCCTTAATTTTACAGCTCGTAGGCTTTGCGCAGGGCGTCGTAGGCGGCGTCCTCGTTCTCGCTGCGCACCAGCAGGGAAATGTCCAGGTCGCTGGTGGTGATCAGGTGCACCTCGATGCCGGCCGAAGCCAGGGCGCTCAAAGCGCGTGCGGCCACGCCGCAGCTGGCCACCATCTCCTCGCCAAAAAGGTTCAGCTTGGAGTAGCCCACGCTGATGAGGGGGGCGGCCTTGGCGTCGGGGTCCAGCTTGGCGGCCGAGATGGCTTTCATGACCAGGGGCAGGTCGTTGCTGGATGCGGTGAAGCTGAAGTCCAGCCGGGTGCCGTGGGGGGCGCTCTGGCTGATCATATCCACCACGATGCCGGTGTCCGCAAAGATCTGCAGGTAGCGCGCAAGGCTGCCGGCGCTGAACGCCGCATCCTGCACACTGATCATCATGACGCCAGGCTCGACTGTGATTTTCGATACTCCGTACATAATCATGCTTCCTTTCTGCCTTGCCGCAGCAAGGCCTTTTTGCTCAGCTCAGATCCAGGAACGCCGGGTCGATGTACTGCTGCGCCACGGCGCGGATGTAGTCATAGCTGAAATCGCTGTAATTGGCCCGCACCCCGTGGGCGGCGGCCAGCTCGGGGGTGTAGTCCCGGTAGAGGTAAGTGCGCACGTCCGACTTGCCCGCGCCGTAATGGGTGACGGTGGGGTGGAGCTGCGGGTCCAGCACTTCCAGCTGGACGGTCCCGTCGGGGCTGGTGGTCTTTTGCAGGCGCAGCGTCAGGACCGCGCCGATCAGCTGGTCCTTTTTACTCTGGGTGCTGAGAAAGTTGCCCAGCGAATACGCCGCGAACACCCGGCGTCCGTCCTCCGCTGTCAGCCACCCGGCGTTTTGCAACACATGGGGGTGGGTGCCGACGATGACGTCCGCGCCCCAGTCGGCCAGCTGCTGGGCCAGGGTGCGCTGGGCGCCGGTAATGGTGTGGCTGTCCTCCACGCCCCAGTGGACGCCCACCACCACAAAGTCGGCCAGCTGGGCCGCCTGCCGGACCTGCTGCTCGATGACGTCGGTCTGGCTGGTGTAGAGGACGTTGGCCTCCATGGCGCTGCTGCGGGGGATGCCGTTGGTGTGCTCGGTGTAGGACAGATAGGCGATGGTGACGCCGTTGACGGTGTGGAGCGGGATGGTCCCATAGTCCGCCTCGCCCCGCCACAGCCCGGTGGTGACCACGTCCGCGGGCATGGAGGCCCAGAAGCGGAGGGTGGCGGCAATGCCGGAAGCACCCTTGTCATAGGTGTGGTTGTTGGACAGGCTGAACACCCGGAACCCCGCCCGGTAAAGGGCGCGGGCGCAGTCGCCCGGCGTGGAAAAGCAGGGGTAGGTGGAGGGGGCCAGTTCGTCGGTGCACAGAGTCTCCTGGTTGATCCAGTTTACGTCAAAATCGCTGTAAAAGGGGACCAGGTTTGCATAGCAGTAGTCAAAGCTGTAGGCGGCGTCCCCCACGGCCCGGGCGGCGGCCTGCTGGTAGATCTTGGAGTGGATCAGGTTGTCGCCGGTGGCGGAAAACCGCACCGTTTCAACGACCGGCTCCGGTTCGGGCTCGGCGGGCAGGCTGGAGACAGGGGGCGGCGCTTCCGGTTCGGCTGAGACGGGGGCCTGGCCGGGCCGGAAACCGCCCAGCCCGATGCACAGGGCCAGCGCCGCGGTGAAAGCGGCGGCCACGCACCAGAGGGGCAGACGCCCCGGGCCGCCGGCTGCGGCGTGCCGTCCGGGCGGTTCTGCAACAGGGTGGTTCATCGTCGGTTCCTCCTTTCACAGGAGGCGGGCGGGTCAGCGCTCGGCGATCAGGTCGCTCATGTTGTACAGGCCCGGCTCCTTCTTGGCGAGGTAGAGGGCGGCGTTGATGGCGCCGTTGGCGAACACGCTGCGGGAATAAGCGGTGTGTTTGAGGGTGACCACTTCGTCCGGCCCGCAGAACAGCACCTCGTGGTCGCCCACGATGCTGCCGCCCCGCACCGAGCTGATCCCGATCTCCATGGGGTCGCGCTTTTCTCGCACCGAGGCGCGGTCGTAGACATAGTGGTAAGCGCCGCCGGCCTGCTCGTTGACGGCGTCGGCCAGCATCAGGGCAGTGCCGCTGGGGGCGTCCACCTTGTTGTGGTGGTGCTGCTCCACGATCTCGACGTCGTAGGCTGTGCCCAGAATGGCGGAAGCCCGCTTGCACAGCTCGATCAGCAGGTTGATACCCAGAGACATATTGGCGCTTTTGAACACGGGCACGCTGCGGGACAGCTGGACGATCTTGAGGTTCAGTTCGTCCGACATACCGGTGGTGCACAGGACGATGGGGGTCTTGTGGGCCTCGCAGTAGGGGAGGATCTTCTCCACCGCCGCGGGGGAGCTGAAGTCGATGATGACGTCGCCCCGGCCGGCCAGGCCGTCAGGGCTGGCATAGACGGGGATCCCGTTCTGTTCGCCGGCGTGCAGGTCGATGCCGGCGATCACCTTGCAGTCGTCCCGCTGGGCGATCATATCGCAGAGCACATGGCCCATCCGGCCGCCGATGCCTTGAATGACAAGTTCCGTCATGGTTACGCTTCCTTTCGTTTTGTACATGATGAGGCAAATGCCCGGAAAGAACAGTCTCGCCGGGCATTTGCGTTATTGCAGCAGGCCGCAGGCGCGCAGGGCCTGCTCGATCTTGGCTTTCTGGGCGTCGCCCGGCTCCACCAGGGGCAGGCGGCACTTGCCGGCGTCCCAGCCCAGCAGGTTCATGGCGTACTTGACCGGGATGGGGTTGACGTCGCAGAACATGGCGTCGCACAGGGGCAGCATCTCCAGCTGCAGGCGGCGGGCCTCGGCGGCGTTGCCGTCGAACCATGCCTTGCAGCAGTCGTGCACCAGGGTGGGCGCGATGTTGGACACCACGCTGATGACGCCCTTGCCGCCCAGAGACAGCAGGGGCAGGACCTGGTCGTCGTTGCCCGAATAGATGTTCAGAGCGTCGCCGCAGGCCGCGGCGATCTGGGCCACCTGGGCAATGTTGCCGGAGGCCTCCTTGATGCCGTTGATGAGGGGGTGCTCGCTCAGCTTTTGGGCCGTCTCCGGCTTGATGTTGACGCCGGTGCGGGAAGGCACATTGTAGAGGATGACCGGGATGCCGCCCGCCTCGGCCATGGCGGTAAAGTGGGCGATCAGGCCGGCCTGGCTGGTCTTGTTGTAGTAGGGGGTGACCATCAGCAGGGCATCGGCGCCGCAGTTGGCCGCGCCGGCGGCTAGGGCGCAGCCGTGGGCGGTGTCGTTGGAACCGGCCCCGGCCACCACCGGCACCCGGTGCGCCACGGTGTCCACCGCGAACTTGATGGCGGACAGCTGCTCGGCGTCGGTCATGGTGGAGCACTCGCCTGTGGTGCCGCAGATGACGATGGCGTCGGTGCCGCGGGCGATCTGATCCTCAAGGATCTGCCCCAGCACGTCAAAGTTGATGGTTCCGTTTTCGTGCATGGGGGTGATGACGGCCACGCCCGCACCCGTAAAAACAGGCTTTTTCATCATAACTAGGCTCTCCTTTACTGTGATGTGGTAGGTTCGGGATCAGTCCAGATAGCCCTTGGCGGCCAGCAGCTCGGCCAGCAGGACGCCGCCGCCGGCAGCGCCCCGCAGGGTGTTGTGGCTCATGCAGGCGAACTTGTAGTCGAAGATGGTGTCCTCCCGCAGGCGGCCGATGCAGACGGCCATGCCGTGCTCGGTGTCGCGGTCCAGCTTGGGCTGGGGGCGGTCGTTCTCCTCAAAGTAGTGCAGGAACTGCTTGGGCGCGCTGGGCAGGTCCAGCTCCTGGGCGGGGCCGCGGAAATTCTTCCAGGCCTCGAGGATCTGCTCTTTGGTGGGCTTTTTGGCAAAGCTGACAAAGACGGCGGCGGTGTGCCCGTCGGACACAGGCACGCGGAAGCACTGGGCCGTGATGACCGGCCCTTCGGCGTTGACGATCCGGTCGCCCTCGATGTGGCCCCACAGCTTGAGGGGCTCCTGCTCGCTCTTTTCCTCCTCGCCGCCGATGTAGGGGATCACGTTGTCGATGATCTCGGGCATCCGGTCAAAGGTCTTGCCTGCGCCGGAAATGGCCTGATAGGTGCAGACCAGGGCCTTGGTGACCCCGAACTCCTTCATCAGGGGGTGGAAGGCGGGCACATAGCTCTGCAGGCTGCAGTTCGACTTGACGGCGATGAAGCCCCGCTTGGTGCCCAGGCGGCGGCGCTGGGCCGGGATGATCTCGATGTGGCCGGCGTTGATCTCGGGCACCACCATGGGCACGTCGGGCGTGCCGCGGTTGGCGCTGTTGTTGGAGACCACCGGGCACTCGGCCTTGGCGTAGGCTTCTTCCAGGGCTTTGATCTCGTTTTTGGGCATATTCACAGCGCAGAAAATAAAGTCCACCTGCGCGGCGATCTTCTCCACCTCGGCGGCGTCCTGCACCACCATATCGCGGACACACTCAGGCATGGGGGTGGGCATGGCCCAGCGGCTGCCCACTGCCTCCGCGTAGGTCTTGCCCGCGCTGCGGCTGGAAGCCGCCAGGACGGTCAGCTTGAACCAGGGGTGATGTTCCAGCAGGGTGACGAACCGCTGCCCGACCATGCCGGTGGCGCCGACGACGCCCACCTTATAATACTGCTTTTTCATTTCCAGCACCTTTCCTTTCAGACCCGGGCCCGGTTTTGGCAAAAACTGCCGTCTGCAGGCAAACGACGGCTTGCAAACCGGACTGTCTTGTCCTATAATAAAGACCAGTTGATAAAATTTATAATAACATTGATACGGCACCCGTGTCAACCCACTGGAAAGGCGAATACATCCCATGTTGAAAAAAGATTTTTGGTACGATCTCCCCAAAGAGCTGATTGCACAGGAACCGGCCAGCCCCCGCGACGCGGCCCGGCTGATGGTGCTGCACCGCGACAGCGATACGATAGAACACCGCATCTTTCACGACCTCCCGGAATATCTTATGCCGGGGGACCTGCTGGTGGTGAACAATTCCAAGGTCCTTCCGGCCCGGATCGTGGGCGTCAAGCAGCCCACCGGCGCCGTCTGCGAACTGCTGCTGCTACGGCAGGTGGAAGGGGACCAGTGGGAGTGCCTGGCCAAGCCCGGCAAGCGGATGCACCCGGGCAACGTCATCACCTTCGGCGACGGCACCCTGACCGCCACCGTGGACGAGACGATGGAGGACGGCAACAAGCTGGTCACGTTCCGCTATGACACCGAGACCCTCTATGAAAAGCTGGACGCCTTCGGCAAAATGCCCCTGCCGCCCTACATCACCAAACAGCTGGAGGACCAGAGCCAGTACCAGACGGTGTACGCCAAGGAGCTGGGTAGCGCCGCCGCGCCCACAGCGGGCCTCCACTTCACGCCCGAGCTGATGGACGCCATCCGGGCCAAAGGGGTGGGCATCGCCGAGGTGACGCTCCATGTGGGCCTGGGCACTTTCCGCCCGGTGCAGGAGGACGAGATCACCGACCACAAAATGCACAGCGAGTGGTATTCCATCAGCGAGGAGACCGCCCGTCAGATCCAGGAAGCCAAGGCCAGCGGCCACCGTGTGATCGCCGTGGGCACCACCAGCTGCCGCACCCTGGAAGCCGTGGCCGCCAAATACGGCGAGATCAAAGCCTGCAGCGGCAACACCAGCATCTTTTTGTACCCGGGCGTGCCCTTCCGCTGCATCGACGGGCTCATCACCAACTTCCACCTGCCCGAGAGCACCCTCATCATGCTGGTGTCGGCTTTCTACGGCTACGAAAAGACCATGGAAGCCTACCGCGTCGCGGTGGCCGAGCGGTACCGCTTTTTCTCCTTTGGCGACGCGATGCTGATCGTGTGAGCAGCCCTGAAAAGCTGCCTGCGCTGTTAAAACCAGCAAGAAAACCTTTTCCTCACCCATTCAAAACCAAATATAGCCGCCCCCGGCGACGCACCTGGCAGGAAACCGAAACGGTTTCCTGCTTTTTTGATGCCTGGACATCTAATAGACTGCTTTTGACTGTTTTTAACGGTTTATAACTTATTTTACATAAAATAGGATTTTCTTTCACAAATACCGTATGATTGTTTTAGTCCTTGCAGGGAAGACGGGAAATAATGGAAGGGGAAAAAGCATGAGGTTTGAATGTGAGATCTACGAGCTGCTGCGGCCGTTTCATCTGAAGGGAAAGAACATCGGTTTGTTTGATTTGATCGAGGCGGTGGCGCTCGTGACAGAGGAACCGGGCCGGATCCACGCTGTCCAGAAAGAAGTTTACATGGTCATTGCAGCGGAGCGCCGCTGCTCGTGGATGGCGATCGAAAGCAGCATCCGCAGGGCGCTGGAACAGGCGTGGAAACACAACCGCAGGTACATGGACGAGCTGACCGGCTACGCGCTGGACAGCTGCCCGACGGCCGCAGAGTTCGTTTATATCTGTGCCGCCACGATCATCAAAAAGCACATGGGCACCATGAAATAGGACGTCAAAAGTAAAAAGCCTTGCAAGGACAAAGAACCGCTGCACGCGAAAAACGCTGCAGCGGTTCTTTTATGGGGCCGGAGGTACAGAGGGAAAAGGTGAGATGATTCCATGGGAGGATGTTGAGAGATTAACCCAATGGAGTGGTTTTAGAGTTTTTCTGGAAAAGTTCATTTTTCCTGTTGACAGAGACTCTTAACAATGGTATTCTAATTATGACAATGATAGTTGTCAAAATGACAATTCAAGCTGTCAAATTGGGGGTGTAGAAGATGCCGCTTTACAACCGGCTCAAAGAACACCGGGCACGGCTGGGAGTTAATCAGCAGGAGATGGGCCGTCTGGTAGGGGTATCCCGTCAGACCATCAGTCAAATCGAACGGGGGGATTACTCCCCTTCGGTGACACTGGCGCTCAAGCTGGCAAAACTCTGCGGAGTTGCGGTGGAAGATATTTTTTCGTATGAGGAGGATGACTGAGATGAAAGACTCTGTGCAACAGGATAACCGTCGCGCGCTGCCCAAGTTTCTGGCAGTAGTGGCAGCTTCCGCCGTGTTGGGCGGCATCGGTGGATTTTTGGCCGCAGCGGCGGCAAAACCGGAGATGCTGGAAGCTATGCGGACCGGGCTGGACCGGGTGATGCAGATGGTCGGTCCCTGGGGCATCCCAGTGAGCAGTGTGGTGCTGCTGCTCCCTGCATGGTTGCACTATTGTTCGGCTCGCAGGTTATACAGGTGCTTAGAACCTGACGCAGAAGAGAACACTGTGGAAGAGATTCAGCGTCGGACGAATTTCTCGCTGCTGTTCAACACCCTCGAGACAATTTTTGCTTTCTTTTTTCTGGCTGCCAGCTTCCAGTATACCTACGCCCCATTCAATGTAGTACTGTTTTTGATCGCCATGACCTGCATCATCCTTTTAGAGCAGAAGGTGATAGATTTGACCCGCCGCATAAACCCGGAGAAAAAGGGCAGCGCCTATGACTTAAAATTTCAAAAGACCTGGTTTGCCAGCTGTGACGAGGCTGAGCAGGCTCAGATTGGCCAGGCCTCTTTCCAAGCCTTCCGAACCACTACGGTGGCCTGTATGATCGTTTATGTGGTGCTGACCCTGATAAACTTCATAGCAGGGACTGGACTTCTGCCGGTGTTGACCGCCCTTGTGATCTTCGGGGTGCTCCAGGTGAGCTATCTCCTGGCTTGTATTCGGACGCGCCGTCATATCCGGCGCTGAGGGCCGCCAAATATAAAAATCAGCTTCTTTTTATTTGCCGCCCTTTTCATAACATTCAGATAAAAAGGGCGCTGCCGGTTTCCACATCCAGAGAAAGCCCGGTGTTCTGGTCGTACAGGGAAGGGTCAGTCAAAAGGTAGGAGGTGCCGTCCAGTAGCTCCGCTGCGCCGGCGTCCAAAAGCGCCTGCAGGTGGCCCGGGTAAATGCTGACGGCATACTGGCCCAATTTGCGGTAAAGCGCCCGGCTGGCCTGCCCGGCCTGCAGCTGGGCGATGAGGGGCTGGCTCTCCTCGGTCGAAAGGTACAGGGTTACGGTGGGGGAGTCGATCAGGTGGAACTGTTCCGCCACGGTGGCAAACGGAAGGGCGCAGCCCTGATAACCGCGGCGGAAGGCGTCCAGAATGCCCTTTTGGTCCAGGGCGGCGTCGCCTTTCAGGGTGCGGTAAAAAGAAAAATAGGCTTCAATGGCCTGCGGGCTGGCCGGGTCGGCAAAATGCGCCAGCACGCTGCGCGTGGAGTCGACGTTGGGCCGGATCATGGCCGGGGCGCGCTGCCCCTCCAGACGGAACACGGTGACAAGGCTTTCGCCGGCGGAGCGCCGCCCCTCCCGGTTGCAGCGGCCTGCGGTCTGCAAAATGGAATCGAGGCCGGCTTCTTCCCGCCAAGCGGCAGGAAAATCCACGTCCACGCCCGCCTCGATCAGGGAGGTGGAGACCACCCGGCAGGGTTTGCCCTCCCGCAGGCGGGCGCGGATCTCTTTCAGCAGGCGCTTGCGGTCGGCAGGGCAAAGCAGAGTGGTCAGGCAGTAGCGCCCCTCCGTTTCCAGCATGGCGTAGAGTTTTTGCGCCGTGGCGCGGCGGTTGACCACGCACAAAGTCTGCGGCTGGGCGTTCAGCCGTCCGGCGAGCTCTTCTTCGGACAAGACGCCGGCCTGGCACAGGGTGGTGCGGCGGAAAAAGTCGTAAAGAGACTGGGTGTCCGGGCAGAGCTCCTGCATCGAAAGGCGGGGCGCCAGCTGGGCAAACAGAGGTTGCAGCGCCGGCTGCGTGGCGGTGCAGAGCACCGCGGTGACGCGGTACGACTGCACCAGCTGGCCGATGGCCTCCACGCAGGGCAGCAGAAAGCTGACGGGCAGGGTCTGGGCTTCGTCAAAGATCACGACGCTGTTGGCGATATTGTGCAGTTTGCGGCAGCGGGAGGGCCGGTTGCTGTAGAGGGACTCAAAAAACTGCACGGCCGTGGTGACGATCACCGGCGCATCCCAATTTTCCGTTGCGAGGGATTTGCGGTAAAGCGCGGCATCGACCACATCGCCGCTGACAGCGTAATCCGCGCCGGAGTGGTGTTCCAGGACGTTTTCGTCCCCCAGGATGTCCCTGAATGTATCGGCGGTCTGGTCGATGATGGAAGTGTAGGGAATCACATAGATGACCCGGGACTTGTTGTGGGCCACGGCGTGGGCGAGGGCAAAGGCCAGGGAGGAAACGGTCTTGCCGCCGCCGGTGGGGACGGTCAGGGTGTAAAGGCCGGAGGGATGTTCCTGACCGGCTGCAAGGCAGCGCTGCAGGATCTCGCAGCGCTTGCGGTTCAGCGCATTGGAAGGGTTCAGCCAGGGGGCAATGTACTGCCGCAGTTTTTGGAGCAGCTCGGAAAGGGGCGCATACCCGCCGCGCGGCACGGCGTCTTCCCGCATGAAGGCTTCGGTGTCCAAAAAGTCAGCGTCCACCAGGCAGGAATAGAGCATTCGGGTGTAAAAGGCTTCGCTGAGATTGTCGGGCGCGATCTGCGCGGGGCGTTTGGCGCCGGAAAGGCCGGGCTGGAGCTCTTGGGACCAGGCCCCGTAAGGTTCCACCTTCTTTTTGAGCCGTCCGAATAAGGTCGGCGTCTCGCTGCAGTCGGTGGAGGCGCCGCCGTCCGGCAGTCCGCTGTGGTGGCCGGCAATGGCAAAGGCGGCTTCCGGCTGCCGCAGGCGGAACGCTTCCTGCGCGCCGGCGGTGGAGTGGTCCACCGTGCTGCGGCTGCCCTGCAGCCGCGCCTGAAAGGCCTCGCTGTATTTGCCGATGTCGTGGAGCATCCCGGCCAGGCGGGCCTGCTCGCCGCCGCCAAAGGGGCGGGCAAACTGCTCCGCCAGGGCGGCGGTGCCTTCCAGATGCTCGAGCACCGTCTGGACGCGGCTTTTATCCTCGGACTGGTGGGCGAGAAAGCCGGCTGATGGATGGTTGGACATGGTGCGTTTCATCCTTTCTGATTTGTTTGAGAGGGGACGGGATTAGGATAGCACTTTGGAAGGTCTATAAACAGGACTTTTGCAAAAAAGATTTATAAAAAGCATGACAGGGGAGAAGGCAGGTTATACAGCCGCCCTGAATGGTTTGAGTATAACAGAAAAACCACGTGCCGGCAAGAAAATGGCGTGTTCCTTGCGCCAGGGCGGCGTTTATGATATACTAGGCCCTGCAAAGCACCGCGAGGTGCCCGGGGCCGCGCTGCGGCTGGCCGGGAGAATAGGGAAACAGGTGCAAAGCCTGTGCGGGACCGCCGCCGTATGGGGAGAGTTCCGGCCAACGATGCCACTGCGCAAGCGGGAAGGCTGGCCGGAGCGACGACCCCCGAGCCGGAAGACCTGCCCTGCGGTTGATACTGCGCGCCGCCTGGCTGCCTGCCGGGGCGGCGGGAGGGCAGACCCCGCGCCGCGGACGGACCAAACGCCGGTGCGGAAAAGAGGCTTGCAGCCGCCGTGGCCGCAGGCCCGATCAAGCGCTGTTTTTGAGGGGGCTGCAGTCCCGCTCAGGGGCTTTGTGGAACGTCTTTCTCTCCGTTGGGTGAGAAGGGCGTTTTATTTTTTTACGGCGCACAGACTGCGGCAGGCGGAAGGAGCGTATCATGAAGCGCAGAAACTTTCTTGTTTGTCTGGCGGCGGCCGCCCTGGCGCTGGGCGGGTGCGGCCGGCCGGCACCGGCGTCCAGCCCGGCAGCTTCCGGCGAGGCCGGCTCTGCCAGTTCTGCCGGGACAGACCATTCCTACCCGGTGACCATCACCAACTACGACTATGCCGGCAACGAAGTCAGCTATACTTACCAGCAGGCGCCCCGGCGGGTGGTGGCAGTGTACCAGGGCTCCATCGAGACCATGATCGCCCTGGGGCTGGAGGATCACGTGGTAGCCTGCTACGGGCTGGACAACCCGGTCAAGGAGGAGTGGCAGACAGGTCTGACACAGATGAACTATCAGCAGGAGCCCTTTGCCCCCGACCGGGAGACGGTCACTCTGCTGCAGCCCGACTTGATCCTGTCCTGGGGGTCGCTGTTCAGCGACAAGCAGCTGGGAGACGTGGCAAACTGGAACGCCAAAGGGGTGGCGACCTATATGAATACCAACACCCGCCCCGGCGGCCATCCCCGCACTCTGCAAAATGAGTACGCCGACATCCTCAATCTGGGCCGTATCTTTGGGGTGGAGGACCGCGCCCAGGCGCTGGTGGACCAGATGCAGGCCGCCGTAGAGGACACGTTGGCTTCGGTGGAAGGGATGCCCCCGGTGACAGCCGCCGTGGTGGAACCTTTGAGCGGCAGCATCACCAATTATGGAGCCAGCACCCTGGCGGGGGATATGGTCACCCAGCTGGGCGGCGTGCTGGTCCAGCCGGAGGGCAGCGAGATGGGCAAGGAGAACCTTGTTACCGCCGACCCGGACGTGATCTTTGTGGTGTACATGGCCTATTCCGGGGAGGACCCGGACAGCGTCATTGCCAGCCAACTGGCCGCCATCACCCAGGACCCTGCGCTGGCCAGCCTGTCGGCAGTGCGGCAGGGGAGGGTGTATCCCATCATGCTGGGGGACGTCTATGCCGCAGGGCCCCGGGTGATGGACGGCATCCAGGCCATTGCGGCGGGACTCTACGGTGATCTGACATGAGGGCGCTGCGCAGCCGCACCGGCTTTTTGCTGGCGCTGGGAGTGCTGGCGGCGGCGCTGCCCGTCTCGCTGGCAGTGGCGGCGTCCTTTGGCACCAACGCCCTGCCGGTGGATCAGGTGTACACGGTCATCCGGTGGGAACTGGGCCGCCTGCTGCTGGACCAGACCATCCCGGCCCAGTGGGCCCCCGGCACGGCGGTGCACGATGTGGTTTGGCTGATCCGCCTGCCCCGGCTGGTGCTGGCGGCAACGGTCGGGGTCTGCCTGTCTCTGTGCGGCGTGGCGATGCAGGCGGTGGTCCAGAACCCCCTGGCCGACCCTTATATACTGGGCATTTCCTCGGGGGCGTCCCTGGGGGCTACGCTGGCGGTGCTGCTGGGGGTGGGCGCGGCCCTGGGACAGAACGCCGTGGGCGTCATGGCCTTTTTGGGGGCGCTGGCTGTCTCCTGCGCCGTGGTCTTTCTGGCCAACCTGGGAGGCCGGGCCAGCCCGGTAAAGCTGCTGCTGGCCGGGTCGGCCCTGTCGGCGGTGTGCGGGGCTTTCTCCAACTTTGTGGTCTACCAGACAGGGCCGGACCAGGCCGCCAGTCAGGTCATGCGCTGGACCATGGGCAGTCTGGCTGCTGCCAGCTGGCCGGTCAACGGGGTGATGCTGGGCATCGCCCTCCTGGGGACGGTGTTCTTTCTCAGCCAGAGCCGCGGGCTGAACCTGATGCTGCTGGGGGACGAAACTGCCCGCACCCTGGGGGTTGACCTGCACCGGCGGCGCCTGGCCTGCCTGGCGGCGGCCGCCCTGATGACCGGGTTCGCGGTGTGGGCTGCGGGGATCATCGGGTTTGTGGGGCTGGTGGTGCCCCATGTGGTGCGGATGCTGTTTGGCACCGACCACCGGCGGCTTGTGCCCCTGTCGGCCCTGACCGGCGGGCTGTTTTTGCTGTGGGCCGATGTGCTGTGCCGGGTCATCCTGCCCGGCAGCGAGCTGCCCGTGGGCATCCTGACCTCCATGCTGGGGGCGCCGGTGTTCCTCTGGCTGATGGCCCGCGGCCGCTATCATTTTGGAGGTGGAGCCGCATGAAACTGGAAGTACGCGGCCTGCGGGCAGCCCCCGGAGGGCAGGAGATCCTGCACGGCATCGACCTGGAAGCCCACAGCGGCCAGATGGTGGGTCTGATCGGTCCCAACGGCAGCGGCAAATCCACCCTGCTGCGGTGCATCTGCCGGGCCTTGCAGCCCACCGGCGGGGCGGTGCTGCTGGACGGCTCCGGCCTGGAACAGATGAACCTGCGGCAGTCTGCACAAAAAATGGCCGTGGTGGCGCAGCACAACGCCTATGCCTTCGATTTTACGGTGGAGGAGCTGGTGCTGCTGGGCCGCACGCCCCACAAACGCCCCCTCGAACGGGACACCTCCGCCGACCGGCGCATCGCTGCCCAGGCCCTGGCGCAGGTGGGGCTGGCGGGGTTTGGGCCGCGCAGCTATGCCACCCTCTCGGGCGGAGAACAGCAGCGGGTGATTTTAGCCCGGGCCCTGGCACAGCAGACGCCCTGCCTGCTGCTGGACGAGCCCACCAACCATCTGGACATCAAGTATCAGCTGGATATGCTGGATCTGGTGCGCGGCCTGGGCCGGACTGTTCTGGCGGCGCTGCACGACCTGAACCTGGCTGCGGCCTACTGCGACTGGCTCTATGCGCTGCAGGATGGCCGGCTGGTGGGCAGCGGCGCGCCCCAAGACCTGCTGACCCCCGCCTTCATCCGCCGTGTCTACGGCGTGAATGCCCAGGTGCAGCAGCTGGACGGCCAGCTGGTCGTCCTGTACCGCCCCGCCCGCCGGGAGGGTACGTAAAAAGGACCCGTATCCGCCCACGGCCGCAAATTTGCCCCCTGATCCTCATAGATTAAAACGAATGCGTTTATCTACTGGATCAGGAGGCTTTTTGTATGCTGCTGGCATTGCTTCAATTTTTTTCGGCCCAATTTCTCTACCTCGCGCTGCACCTGGAATCGGGCAGCTTCCCGCGGCCGCTGACGCCCAAAGAGGAGGCCGCCGCCTTCGAGGCGCTGCGGGCCGGCGACAGCGCTGCCCGGGAAAAGATCATCCAGCACAATCTGCGCCTGGTGGCCCACATTGCTAAAAAATATTACGCCCTGCCCAGCGACCAGGATGACCTTATCAGCATCGGAACCATCGGCCTCATCAAAGCGGTCAACACCTTCGACAGCACCCGCCGGGCCCGCTTCTCCACGTATGCCAGCCGGTGTATTGAAAATGAGATCCGTATGCAGTTCCGGCGCGACAAAAAGACCGGCCCAACGGTGTCCCTGCAGGATTCTCTCGACACCGGCAAGGATGATTCTGCCCTGACCCTCTCTGACCTTTTGCAGGACTCCTCCTGCATGGAGGAAACCTTTGAGAAGAAGGAGGACGCCCAGCGCCTGCGACAGCTGATTGAAACGCTGCCCGCCCGGGAGCGTCAGCTTGTGCTGTTGCGATACGGCCTGGCTGGCCAGCCGCCGCTGACCCAGCTGGAAACCGCCCAGCTTTTGGGCATCAGCCGAAGTTATGTGTCCCGCCTGGAGACTCACGCGCTGCAGCTGCTGCGGCAGAGCTGGCAGAAATAGGGCCAAAAGGCCGGCAGCAAGGAGCTGAAAGCTTTTTCTATGCTGCCGGTTATATGCCACTGCTGCGATAATACAGATGCTTGACCGTCACAAAAGAAAAGTCAGGACATCCTACTGTCGGGAAGTCCTGACTTTTTTGTTTTGTATGGGCCGCATTGCAGGTATTTTATCGAGAAAGTGCCGACCATCTAAAACGGGACAAATTCGCCGCCCGGCGTTTGAGCGTGTTCACTGCCCGTTCTGGGCGGCGCGCTCGGTCATTTTGGTCATCATCTTGCCGATTCGCAGCGGATGACGGTACGAAAGCTTGATTTGAAGAAGCTGTGCTGTGGAATGACAGATCACAAATTTTTTCGACCAGAGATGATCGGCCAGGCCGTACCCGACCTTTTGCGCATTGGCTTTGAACTCTTTGGGGATGGGGAGCCCAGCAGCCGACGCGGTATCCGTCAGCGGTGGATGGAACAAGTGAAAGGATATGCCATAGCGGAGGTTTTCAATCTCCAGACACTTTGCCAGTGACTCAATGGCGCCTTTGGAAGAAGCATAGGGCGAGATGTTGGCAAAACCGGTCACGCCGACGCCTGAACTGGTAAAAATCACCCTTCCTTTTCCTGCTTTTCGCATGGAAGGCAGAACGCTCTTGGCCAGCCGCAAAGCGCCAAAGAAATTGACATCTATGACCTTCTGATAGACCGAACAGTCACTGTCCGGCTCGCTTTCAAACGTGCAAAGGCAGGCGTTATGAATGGCGGCATCAATGTTTCCAAATGCTTGAAGCGTCTGATCGACCCCTTGCTGTATGGATGCAAAATCACGGGCATCTGCCACGGCCGGCAGGAGATTTTGGGGATGCGTTGCCTGCAATTTTTTCAAGGCGCTGACATCGAGGTCCAGGACAGCGACGGAGTGTCCCTGCTGCAAAAGCCGCTCCACCATATAATAACCGATCCCCTGATTGCCTCCCACGATTACGATATTGGCCAACGGATCTCACCCTTTCCATGTCTGGTGGCTTTATTATAGCAAATTGCCGCCAAAAGGTCCACAGCTAAAAGCGATTCGCTGCAGCCAAAACGAAACGGTCTGCCGCAGTCGTATACGGCGGACAGATTCTGTTTGAACGGTGCTGTCCTATGCAGGAACAGCCTGCTCCACTTTGCCCGCCATCCATTGACAAAAAGGAGTCGGATGGATTCGCTGAGGCAGAAAATAAGCGGTTCTGGCGGTCCGGCGATGGGCAGGAGAAATAGTACGACAAATTTTTTGCACCCGCGTATACGCAAATGCGTGTAAACGCGGCCTAACTTACTGCTTATTCAATGCTTGCCTGACTGGAAAGAAATAGAAAAATCTCTGGTAAAGCGCACAAGAGAAAAAGAAAAGGTATCCTCCATCTGGAAAATGGAGGATACCTTTTGTCGCTTCATGTATATGTATTTTAGCATAGTACAGGAGGATTTTCAAGGGGCGCATCCTGCGCCGCACCCAAAATCGTGCAATGTAACATATGATTTTGCTGGAGCGTCTTATTCCTTTACAATTTATGGGTAAAATCATGCAATCAACCGCATGGTCCATGTAATGAAATGCAGTAAGGAGAGCTTTGTATGGCAAGAAATCATCATTCCAAAACCGTTACCGCCAAGATGAAATTTTCAGAACTTGCAGCCCAGTGGATTTTATCCGTCTCACATGGGATCAAGGAATCTACCTTGGCTCACTATCATTACACGCTGGAACGCTATCTTTTGCCTGTCTTTGGAGGGGACAGCCTCTCAGCTCTAAACGAACAAAGGCTGGAACAGGGCATTTTGCAGGTGATCTCCGCGGCAAATGGCAGCCATAAGCCTTTGGGAACATCCTCGTCGCGGGAGTGTCTGACCATGTTGCGGCGTATCTGCAAATACGCTGCTCACCTGCACCTGATGCGGTCGATGGAGATCTTTGTCAAGCTGCCCCGGATGGAAGCCAAACAGACAAAACCCTTTTCGGCTCAGGAACAGACGGCGCTCCGTGACTTTGTTTTGGCCGCTCCCACGCCGCGCAAAGTCGGCCTTTTGCTGCAGATGCAGCTCGGCCTGCGCATCGGGGAGGTGTGCGGTTTGCAGTGGGGCGATTTTGATTTCAAGTCCGGCATTCTGACGGTGCAGCGCACGGTCAGCCGCATTTACTGCGGCACCGGGTGCACGAAAATCGTTGTGCAGACGCCCAAAACCAAGAGTTCAGGCCGGGAGATCCCTATCCCGCACGATCTGGCTGCCCTGCTTCGCAAACTGCGGGGCAACGCCAGTCCGGACACCTGGTTTCTTTCGGGCAGCACTGAGCGGCCGGTGGAACCGCGCTGCTACCGCAAGAGCATCCGGGGGTATCTTCGCCGGGCCGGGGTGCGCCGTGTGCATCCTCACGCCCTGCGGCATACCTTTGCTACCACCTGCCTGCAAAGCGGGTGCGATAT
>DWWN01000052.1 GCA_019119685.1 Candidatus Faecalibacterium faecigallinarum | reverse complement strand
CGACGCCATGGGCGTGGCCCGGCAGTTCCTGACTGACGGCGCCTGGGTCACCAAGATGCTGGAGGACCGCATGGAGGATATCCGCCCCTGCATCTGCTGCCACAACGGCTGTTTTAATATGGCGCATTACAAGGGCCATGCCAACGCCCAGTCCTTTGGCGATACCCGGGGCATGGCCCGCTGCGCCCTCAATCCGCCTACCATGCAGTCCCGCAAGTACCGGCTGACCCCCGCCGCGGCCCCCAAGGAGATCGCCGTCATCGGCGGCGGCATCGGCGGCATGGAATCGGCCCTGGTCTGCGCCCGGCGGGGCCACAATGTGACGCTGTATGAAAAGAGCGACCGCCTGGGCGGCGTGTTCCAGGCGGCGGCCGCCCCCTCTTTCAAGGAGAAGGACCGGGCGCTGCTGGCCTGGTACGCCCGGGAGGTGACCAAGTACCCCAACCTGACCGTCAAGCTGGGAACGGAAGTGAAGGACCCGGCGGCCCTGCATGCGGACGAGATCATCGTGGCCACCGGCGCGGTGCCGGTCTCACTGCCGGTACCCGGGGCCGAGAAAGGCATCCAGGCGGTGGATTACCTGCTGGGCAGGCGCCCGGTCGGGGACCGGGTGGTCATCGTGGGCGGCGGCCTGACCGGCTGCGAGATCGCCTACGACCTCTATCTGCAGGGCAAGCAGCCCGTCATTGTGGAGATGAAGGACGACCTGATCGCGGTATCCGGCGTGTGTCTGGCCAACTCCAGTTATCTGCGGGATTTCTTCAAGACCAACCGGGTGCCGGTGTATCTGGAAACGTCCCTGGGGGAGATCCGGGACGGCGCGGTGACCGTCACCCGCAAGGACGGCGCCCGACAGGAGATCCCGGCTGACTCGGTCATCCTCTCGGTGGGATACCGGCCTGCGCCGCTGGCGGCCAAAGGGCGACATGTCCACATCGTGGGCGACGCCCGGAAGGTGGGCAATCTGCGCACCGTCATCTGGCGGGCGTGGGACGTCTGCATGAAGCTGTAAGGAGGGATAGAGTATGATGAAACTGACGGACGAACAGCAGCGCATCCTGGACGGGGAAAAGGGCGAGACCATGGCCAAGGTCATGAAAACGCTCATCATGTACGGCGAGATCTTCGGCGCCGAAAAGCTGGTGCCGGTGACCTCCCGCTACAACCATTTGGTCACCTCGTTCGGTCTCAAGGCGCTGGGGCCGGTGTACGACCTGATGGACCAGCTGATCCGGGCAGGGGCGGTCTCCGGGCAGAAATTCTCGGTGGACCCGCGGCCCCTGGACCCCAACGTGCCCGCCAATTTCCTGCAGAACCTGGTATTCAAAAAGTTTATGTACAGCAAGCAGGCTTTCTACGAGGACCAGCTGCGCCAGCTGGGCCTGATGGATGAGGACGCCTTCAGCTGCGCCTGCTACCTGGACGAACAGGGCAACCGCCCCGCCAAGGGCGAGGTGCTCAGCTGGGCGGAATCCTCGGCGGTGGTGTACGCCAACTCGGTGCTGGGGGCGCGGTGCAACCGCAATTCCGGCATCATGGACCTGATGGGCTCGGTGGCCGGGTATGTGCCGTATTTCGGCCTGCTCACCGACGAGGGGCGCAAGGCCACCTGGGTCGTCCGCGTGCAGACCACCCGCAAGCCGGAAGCCCAGCTGCTGGGTTCGGTCATCGGCATGAAGGTCATGGAGGATGTGCCCTACGTCATGGGACTCGACCGCTGGCTGGGCAATGAACTGACCGACGCGGCCTGCGCCTATCTGAAAGATTTCGGCGCGGCCACGGCTTCCAACGGCGCGGTGGGGCTCTACCACATCGACGGCCTGACCCCCGAGGCGAAGGAACAGGGGGCCGCCCTCATCGCCCCCGGCGCGAAGGAATACATCATCGACGACGCCGAACTGCAGCGCGTCAAGGACAACTACCCGCTGGTCTGGAAAGACGCCAACGCCAAACCCAAGCTCTGCTTTGTGGGCTGCCCGCACCTGAGCCTGCAGCAGCTGGAGGACTGGACCCGCCGCCTGGAGGAAGGCCTGCAGGCCGCCGGGCGCAAAAAGGTGGCCGTCCCCACGGTGTTCACCACCGCCCCCGGCGTCAAGAAAGCGTTCGAGGCCGGCCCTTACGGCGCCCGTCTGGCTGCCACGGGGGTGATCCTCTCCTGCATCTGCCCGCTGATGTACATGAACAACCCGCTCTGCGGACCGATGCCGGTGATCACCTGCTCCAACAAGCTGCGCACCTACACCACCGCCCGCTACTACACCGAGGAGGAACTCCTCGCCCAGATCACGAAAGGGGGCTCCCGGCAATGAAGGAATTTCACGGCCGTGTCGTCGCGCCCGGCTGCGTCACCGCCCCGGCGCTCGTTTCCCACGGGGGGCTGAACACGCTGGCGTCCTTCCAGAAGGCGCTGCAGTTCGGCGACAAAAAGGCCACCTGCGGCGACCAGAACAACCCCGACCTGTACGGCAAGCCCATGGCGGGCAAGGCCCTCTGCCTGCCCCAGACCATCGGCTCCACCACCGGCGGGCTGGTGCTCTACTGCGCCTGTTCGATGAACCGGCAGCCCGCCTGCCTCTTGTTCTCCAACCCCATCGACTCGCTGGCAGCCGCCGGTTCGGTGCTGGCCGCCGTCTGGCTGGATAACGCCAAAATGCCGGTGGTGGACTGCCTGGGGGAAGAATTCCTGCAATACGTGCAGGACGGCATGACCATTACCGTCAAGGAAGGCGGCGTGGTCTGCGTCGAGTGAGGCCGGGTGCTTTTGCTGTTTACAGCATGTATAATTTTGAGAAAAACAACAAAACGTAAATACACCGCCCCGGGCAGGGGCAACACAAAAAGCCGCCACATGCCGGGGATTCCCGGCATGCGGCGGCTTTGCGGTTTGCGGGGGTCAGGCCAGGGCCTGCTCCATGCGGCTGCGGATCTCCTGCAGGAACTGCAGCGAGGTGACCTTGCGGGCGGGGGTCTCGCCCTCCCACATGGCGCACAGGTCGCCGGTCATGACGCCGGATTCGATGGTGTCGATGGTGGCTTTTTCCAGCGCATCGGCAAAGCGGCCCAGGGCGTCGATGCCATCCAGTTCGCCGCGCTTGCGCAGCGCGCCGGACCAGGCGAACAGCGTGGCCACCGGGTTGGTGGAAGTCTCCTCGCCCTTGAGGTATTTGTAGTAGTGGCGGGTCACGGTGCCGTGGGCAGCCTCGTACTCGTAGTTGGCGTCGGGGGAGACCAGTACCGAGGTCATCATGGCCAGGGAACCGAAGGCGGTGGAGACCATATCGCTCATCACGTCGCCGTCGTAGTTCTTGCAGGCCCAGATGAAGCCGCCCTCGCTGCGGATGACCCGGGCCACGATGTCGTCGATCAGGCTGTAGAAGTAGGTGATGCCGGCAGCCTCGAACTTGTCCTTGTACTCGGCGTCGTAGATCTCCTGGAAGATGTCCTTGAAGGTGTGGTCGTACTTTTTCGAGATGGTGTCCTTGGCGCCGAACCACAGGTCCTGCTTTGCGTCCAGGGCGTAGGCAAAACAGCTGCGGGCAAAGCTGGCGATCGAGCTGTCCTTGTTGTAGGAGCCCTGCAGCACGCCGGGGCACTCGAAATCATAGATGACGGCCTCCTGTTTGGAGCCGTCCTCGCCGGTAAAGCGCAGCTCGGCGCGGCCGGGGCCGGGCACCCGGAACTCGGTGCACTTGTACACGTCGCCGTAGGCGTGGCGGGCGATGGTGATGGGCTTTTTCCAGCTGCGCACCGCCGGCTTGATGCAGTCGATCATGATGGGCGCGCGGAACACGGTGCCGTCCAGCACGGCGCGGATGGTGCCGTTGGGGCTTTTCCACATCTCATGCAGCTTGTACTCGTCCATCCGCTGGGCGTTGGGGGTGATGGTGGCGCACTTGACCGACACGCCGTACTTCTTGTTGGCCAGGGCGGCGTCCATCGTCACCTGGTCGCCGGTGGCGTCCCGGTTGGGCAGGCCCAGGTCATAATACTCGGTCTTGAGGTCCACAAAGGGCAGGATCAGTTCGTCCTTGATGCTCCGCCAAAGGATGCGGGTCATCTCGTCGCCGTCCATTTCCACAAGGGGGGTGGTCATCTTGATCTTTTCCATGGTTCGTTCCCTTTCCTCTCTGTTTTATGACAAGCCGTATAGTACGGTTCGTTTACTTGTAGGCGGCCGCCAGCTTTTCCAGCGCGGGCAGGCTGCGGCGGACCTTTTCGGTCTTGATGCAGTAGGCCAGACGGACATAGCCCTCCACCCCGAAGGTGTCGCTGGGCACCAGCAGCAGGTCAAATTCCCGCGCTTTGCGGCAGAAGGCGTTGGCGTCGGCCTCCAGCGCTTTGGGGAAGATATAGAAGGTGCCGCCCGGCCGCTCGACCTCGAAACCCAGTCCTTTCAACGCGTCGTAGAGGATGTTCATGTTCTCCTCGTAGACCGACAGGTCGCTGGTGACATCCAGGCAGCGGGCCACCGCCTTCTGGATGATGCTGGGCGGGCAGTTGTGCCCGGTAAAGCGGGAGATCTGGGCCATCATGTCCACCAGGACCTCCTCCCCTTCGCAGCCGGGGGCCACCGCCACATAGCCCAAGCGCTCGCCGGGCAGGCTCAGGCTCTTGGAGAAGGAAAAGCAGGTCAGGGTGTGGGGGTAGAAGGCTGCCGGATAGGGCACCGTCCCCCCGTCAAAGACGATGTCCCGGTAGGGCTCGTCGCTGACCAGGAAGATGGTGTGGCCGTAGGCGGCGCTCTTCTCAGTCAAGATAGCTGCCATGCGGGTCAGCGTCGCGGCCGAATAGACCACGCCGGTGGGGTTATTGGGGGTGTTGATGAGGACGGCGGCGACCTGCGGCGTCAGCATCTCCTCAAAGGCGTCCAGGTTGGGCTGGAAGGCCGGAGCCTGGGCCGGCACCACCTTCAGCTCCGCGCCGGTGCCCGCCACATAGGGGCCGTACTCAGGGAAATAGGGGGCGAAGGTCAGCACCTGGTCGCCGGGGACGGTGACGGCCCGCAGGGCGTGGGCGATGGCGCCCGCCGCGCCGGTGGTGGGGAAAATATGCTTCTGCTCATAGGGCAGGCCGAACCGGGCCCGCAGATGGGCGGCCACCGCGGTGCGGAAACCGGGGTCGCCCTGGTTGGGGCAGTAGCCGTGGAGGGCCACCGGGTCCTCATGGGCCAGCAGGTCCTGCATGGCCGCCGTAAAGGCCGGCGGGCAGGGCACGCTGGGGTTGCCCAGCGAGTAATCAAAGACGTTCTCATAGCCGATCTCGGCAGCGCGCTGCTGGCCGTAGGCGGCCGTTTCCCGGATGACGCTCTTGTTGCCGAGCATCCGGCGGTACATTTCGTTCAGCATCAGTTCTCCCCCTTTTTGGCATGGGATGCGGGCGGGGCGGCGACATAACTCTGCTCCACCTTGATCTTGCAGATGTACGACATATCCTGGGCGGTGACGAATTCCTCCAGGCGGGCCCGGACGGACTGCTGGTCGCCGCGGTACCCCGCCGGGAACACCAGGTCAAACAGGACGTTGGTATGGGTGGGCCCCGGCACCAACCGCAGGTCGTGGATGGAAAGCGCGGGGTCGATCTGGGCCAGTTCCTGGTTCAGGCGGGCCCGCAGCACCCCCACGCGGGCGTCGGAGGTAACGATGGGGTCGTAGTGAATAGTCAGCTGCAGGTGCATTTCCTCCCGGACATCCCGCTCGATGTTGTCGATGAGGTCGTGGGCGTCCAGCGGGTCCACCTCGGTGGGGAACTCCACATGCAAAGAGGCGAACTGCCGCCCCGGGCCGTAATCGTGGACCATCAGGTCATGGACCCCCAGCACCCGCGGGTAGGACAGCACCTTCTTTTCCAGCTCGGCCACCAGCTCGGGGGAGGGGCTCTCTCCCAGCAGGGGGCTGAGGGTGTCCTGCACCAGGCCCCAGCCCGACCACAGGATAAAGGCCGCCACGCCCACGCCCATGATGCCGTCGATGATGTCCAGGCCGGTGGCCTTGCACAGCACGGCAGAGAGCAGCACCACGCCGGTGGAAACGACGTCGTTGCGGCTGTCGGCGGCGGTGGCCAGCAGCGTGTCGGAGTGGATGGCGTTGCCGACGGTGCGGTTGAACCGGCTGAGCCACAGCTTGACCGCGATGGAAGCCAGCAGCACCCCCACCGTCAGCAGGCTGAAGCCCACCGCCTCGGGGTGGATGACCTTGACCACCGACTCCTTCAGCAGGCTGAGGCCGATGGCCATGATCATGGTGCTGACGGCCAGCCCGGCCACATATTCATAGCGGGCGTGGCCGTAGGGGTGCTCGGCGTCGGGGCCCTTGGCCGCCAGCTTGAAGCCCACCAGGCTGACCACGCTGGACGAAGCGTCGGACAGGTTGTTGACGGCGTCGGCCGTGATGGCAATGGAGCCGAACAGGGTGCCCACCGTCACCTTGCCCACAAACAGCAGCAGGTTGCAGATGACGCCCACGACGCCGGCCAGACGGCCATAGCGCTCCCGGACCGCGGGGTCCTGTTTATTTTGATAATCCTTGACAAAAGTATGGATCAGCAGCTGGATCAAGGAAACGATCTCCCTCCTGTACAAATTTTCTATCTTTCTACTTTTTGTTGGCAGTTTTGGCTCTTTGCCGCGGCTGCGCTCTTTTAGTATAGCATTTTGCTTTACTGTTGGAAAGTGCTTTTGGCAAATTTCCGCCCCGCAAAACCAAAAAAGCCGGGGAACGCCCCCGGCCAGCCGGCCTCATCCACAGGCCGGTATGCTTTGTTCATACAATTCGTGGGGTGCAATGTCCTGTCCATTCACCCACTCGATGCCTCCGCCGCCCGGCAGCACCCGGACCGTTCGGAAATACGCCCGGTCTCTCAACTCTCCGTACCAGGGCCCGCTGATATACGGCCCCACATCGAACAGTTTGACTTCCCCCGTTTCATAAAAGAGACGCAGCTTGCTTGGCTCGACCGGCTCTACCTTCAACAATTTCGGCTGCAACATGATGTTCACCTTCCCAATCTACTACTATATGTCAAAATTTGTTTTAATATACAAAAAGCAATCATCCTATCGTTCTATGTTGTAGAAAATAAACACCACGCGATATGGTTTGTTTTCAACAGGTACTGTATACTAAGTTAGATATTATTGAAGGAAGGAAGTTTTTATGAAACGGTTTATTTTATTTTTTACTTCGACTTTTCTAATTTTTTCAACATTCACAAAATCATTTTCAAACACTATATTTGAAACATCTACGCAACATCAAAATATATCCATTTATATTTCTCTATCTGATAAATCCTCTTTACTGCCTTTTTATGATATTAGCAAAAAGTGCACTTTCCCGAATGAACCCGAGTTCACACCTTTTGATGCCTGTCCCGGCAGAGGCGATATTGCTTAATCTTCAAATTCAATATTAAGATATTCTTTTGCTTCTTTTTTAATGATGTCCAAACTGTCTTGATATCCAATCACCTTACAAAGATAATAAGCCTGACGGTATAAATCTATACTTTCTTTCGTTTTTCCAAGGAAGTATTTGCACTCTGCCTCAATTTCAAGGCAGTCTGGCAAGAATTGATAATGTCCGTACTTAACACATTTTTCTCTGCATTCCTTAGCACATTCGGCTCCATCTTCATATCGATGACATAAATCTAACACTCGCGCATAATTATAAAGAATTAATGGCCAATTTCCTGCCGATATCACATTCTCGTCAAAGTGTTTTCTCATATACCGAAGCACTTGATGATAAATTTCAGCCGCTTTTTTATTGTCTCCTATATCAGAATAAACTATTGCAATTTGATTAATAATTTTTATTTCATCCGTCGTATAGAGGAATTTTTCAATTTCCCAAAGACTAAAACGAGGAACCGTTAGTTGAAGTGCTTGTTTTAGCATTTCAAGCTGTTCTTTACTGGAATATCGTTTGTCGATACGGCCTAACAACACTTTAGAACGCAAAATAAATTGCTGAACAAGCGAATCATCTGCGCTTGCAATTTTCTCTAGCTGAGCGATTTTGTCAAATCCTTCCTCTATTCGCTCTGTTACATTACACCCAACAATTTCTTTTTTAAGCGCTTCTATCTTTAATTCATTGGGAGATAGCAGTGCATAATAGCGGTCGTCTGGTAATCCCAAACGCTGCAAAATTGCATTGATCCGATTCCGGCTAGGTGTCTGCTTGCCATTTTCTAGCCGGGAAAGGGTAATTGGCTCACAAATGCCACTGCATACTTCTGCCTGTGTCAAACCTAAATCTAACCGCCGCTGCCTGATGTACTCCCCTAAAAGAAAATTTTGCATATAGCCCTCCCAATCACTATATAGTGCCACCAGATTGTCAGATAGCAGGTCATTCTATATTTTGTATTATAAGCATTTTCTTTCAAAGTGTCCAGAGATAAAGCAAATAATTCACGAAATCCGTCGTCCTATGTTATTTTTGGGTAACACCAAACGATATTTACTTTTCATCCTTCTATGCTATAGTATATTTATAATTTATTTTTATCTTTTATAAAGATCTTCTAAGCAATGAATATTTTTAATCTCTCTATCAAAAAGATATTTTCGGCTCTACTCGCGCAGCTTTACCGTTTTTTGTTCGACCGTTACGTTGAAGTTTACTGGACTTACAGTTTAGCTGATAAAGCCAAGGCCGGAGCCAAATTACATGCCGCTCATATTCCCTACCGAATCCGGGTGCGCAGCGCGAGCGGGCCGATGCGCTCGGCGCGTGGCTTGATTCCTACCATCGGGTTGCGAAATGACTATATGTACCACTATACATTTCTTATCAGGCAAAGCGATTTTGAAATGCTTCCAACTAATTTTTTCTATAATCTGACACAGTAAGTTAAAACTCGGGGCGTCCGGCAATGCCGGACGCCCCGCAGCGTTATGCTCCCCTCGCGGCCAGCCGCTTGACAGCGTACTCCGCCAGCGCGGCGGGCCAGAGGACGATCTCCGCCGCCACACGGGCGGGCTGGACGTCCACCGTTTCCATGCTGCTGATCCCTGCAAGGACCAGACAGGCCAGACCACAACCAAGAGCATAGATATACAGCATCGTAAATACCTCCCAAAGTGTGTGGCCGGTTGGGCGGCGCCTGTTCCCTCTCGGCTCGCTGTTTGTTTTCTGTCTGTTAGACGGTTGGGAGGGGCCAAGTGTTTCAAACGCAAAAAGGCCCCCGGCTCTCGCCGGAGGCCCTTTCATTCCTGGCAGGATATTCTGATTTTGGGTTTCCTTTGCGTTTATTCGCCCAGGTCTGCGCCGTTCGAGGCAATGACCTGCTTATACCAGTAGAAGCTGTCCTTGCGGCTGCGGGCCAGGGTGCCGTTGCCGTCGTTGTCCTTGTCCACGTAGATGAAGCCGTAGCGCTTCTTCATCTCGCCGGTGGAGGCCGAAACGAGGTCGATGGGGCCCCACATGGTGTAGCCCATCACCGGCAGGCCGTCCTCGTCCACCGCCTTGATGAGCTCCTTGATGTGGGCACGCATATACTCGATGCGGTAGCTGTCGTGGATGCTGCCGTCCGGTTCGACCGTGTCGTTGGCGCCCAGACCGTTCTCCACGATGAAGAGGGGCTTCTGGTAGCGGTCGTAGAGGCTGTTCATGGTGGTGCGCAGGCCCTGCGGGTCGATGGCCCAGCCCCAGTCGCTGGCCTTGAGGTAGGGGTTCTTGACGCTGTCAAAGACGGCGTTGCCCTGGGCTCCCTCTTTGGCCAGCAGCTCCTTGTCGGTGGTCACGCAGCGGCTGGAATAGTAGCTGAAGGAGACAAAGTCCACCGTGCCGGCCTGCATATCGGCCTCATCCTCGGGGGTGCAGTCGAGGCGGATGCCGGCCTTCTCCATCCGCTTTTTGGCCCAGACGGGGTAAGCGCCACGGGCCTGCGCGTCGATGAAGAAGTAGTTGTCCCGGTCGGCTTCCAGGGCGGCCCAGACGTCGTCGGGGCTGCAGGTGCGGGGGTAGAACTGGCCGGCGGCCAGCATACAGCCCACCATGGCCCCCGGCATCATCTCGTGGGCCAGGCGCACGGCTTTGGCGCTGGCCACGATCTCGTAGTGGGCGGCGCGGTACTTGACCTCGGTGGGGTCCTCGCCCTCCTCAAAGAGGATGCCTGCGCCCATGAAGGGCAGGTGCAGCAGCATATTGATCTCGTTGAAGGTCAGCCAGTATTTCACCTTGTCCTTGTAGCGGGCAAAGATGGCGGCGCAGTACTTCAGGTAGGCGTCGATCATCCGGCGGTCCTTCCAGCCGCCGTACTTCTTGATGAGGGCGATGGGGGTGTCGAAGTGGCAGATGGTGACCAGCGGCTCGATGCCGTACTTGTGGCACTCGTCGAACAGGCTGTCGTAGAAGGCCAGGCCCTCCTCGTTGGGGGTGTCGTCGTCGCCGTTGGGCAGGATGCGGGTCCACGCGATGGACAGCCGGTAGCACTTGAAGCCCATCTCGGCGAACAGCTTGATGTCCTCCTTGTAGTGGTGGTACAGGTCGATGGCCTGGTGCGAGGGGTAGGTGTGGGCGCTGTCGCACTCCAGCATCTTCATCTCGCCGCGCATGACCGGGAAGCGGTCGGGGCCGTAAGGGATCACATCCACGGTGGACAGGCCGCGCCCGCCCTCATTGTATGCGCCCTCGCACTGGTTGGCCGCGGTCGCGCCGCCCCACAGGAAATTTTCAGGCAGTCCCATTTTCGTATCCTCCTTGTTTTCAAAAAGCCCCCGGAGAAGGCTCTCTCCGAGGGCAATGCGTTACTCTTTGGCCTTCTCGGTCTTTTCAGCCTTCTTGGCCTTGGCTTTTTCCTCTACCTTGGCCTTGACGTCGGGCTCGTCGCCCTCCACGGCGGCGGCCGGCTTGGACAGATCGAGGCTGCGGATCTTCTTGCGCAGGGGCAGGACGCTCTTGGGGTTGACCGACAGCTCGTCGATGCCCATCCGCAGGAACGTCTCCACCAGGGACTCGTCCGCGCCCAGCTCGCCGCAGATGCCGACCCAGATGCCGTGCCGGTGGCCGGCGTCGATGGTCATCTTGATCTCGCGCAGGACGGCGGGGTGGTGGGGGTTGGCGAAGGGCTCCAGCTTGGCGTTCTGGCGGTCCAGCGCGCAGGTGTACTGGGTCAGGTCGTTGGTGCCGATGGAGAAGAAGTCGCACTCCTCGGCCAGGTCGTCCGCCACCAGGACGGCGGCGGGGGTCTCGATCATGGTGCCCACTTCAACGTCGCCCATCTTCTTGCCCTCGGCGGCCAGCTCCACCCGGCACTCGTCCAGGATGTTCTTGGCGTCGTGCAGCTCCCGCAGGCTGGTGATCATGGGGAACATGATGCCCAGATTGCCGTAGGCCGAAGCCCGCAGCAGGGCCCGCAGCTGGGTCTTGAAGAAGTCCTTGCGGGTCAGGCAGATGCGGATGGCGCGGTAGCCCAGGGCGGGGTTCTCCTCGTGGTCCAGCTTCATATAATCGACGGTCTTGTCCGCGCCGATGTCGCATGTGCGGATGATGACCTTCTTGGGGGCCAGGGTCTCCACCACCTGCTTGTACGCCTCGAACTGGTACTCCTCGGTGGGGTAGTCCTTGCTGTTCAGGTAGACGAACTCGGAGCGGAACAGGCCGACGCCGCCGGCGTCGTTCTGCTGGACCGCGCCCACGTCGCCGATGCCGCCGATGTTGGCGTAGACGTTGATGGTGGTGCCGTCCAGGGTGGTGTTGGGCTTGCCCTTCAGCTCCTGCAGCAGGGCCTGTTTCTTCTTATCCTCCTGCTGGCGCTTCTGCAGGGTCTTGAGCAGGTCGGGGGTGGGGTCCACATAGACGCAGGCGTTGTAACCGTCGATGACCGCCATCTTGCCGTCCCAGTCGTCGCTGATCTCCTTGCACTGGATCAGGGCGGGGATGTTCATGCTGCGGGCCAGGATGGCGGTGTGGCTGTTGGCGCTGCCTTCCCGGGTGACGAAGCCCAGCAGCAGGCTCTTGTCCAGCCGGACCGTCTCGGAGGGGGCCAGGTCCTCGGCCACCAGGATGGAAGGCTCGGTGCCCTGCATGCTGTCGACGTCGGTGCCCTGCAGGATGTCCAGCATGGCCTGGGCGATGTCCATGACATCGGCGCTGCGGGCCTGGAGGTAGGGGTCGTCCATGGCGGCAAAGACGGCGGCCTGGTTGGTGCCCGCGGTCTTGACCGCATACTCGGCGCACATCTTCTGCTTGGTGATGATCTCCTTGATGGCGTCAACGAAGTCGTCGTCCTCCAGCATCATGGCGTGGATGTTGAACACCTCGGCGATGTCCTCGCCGGCCTCGGCCAGCGCCTTCTCGTACAGGTCGGTCTGCTGCTGGATGGCTTTCTGCTGCGCGTCCTCAAACCGGAGCAGCTCTGCGCCGGTGTCGGACACAGGCTTGGTGGAAATGGTGGTATCTTTCTTTTTATAGATCTTCAGCTTGCCGATGGCAATGCCGTTCAATACGCTTTTGCCGGTGCCTACCTGCATATCTCTCGTCCTTTCTCCGCCGCGTTTCCCTCGGGACAGGGCCCGGCGGCTCACCTTCAAAAAAGCCCCCGCAGATCACCGCGAGGGCTCAGAGGAACGTACTTCTCAGAGGTTCTCCGTCATGAACTTCTGGATGGCTTCGGCGGCGGCGTCCTCGTCGTCACCCTCGACCTTGATGGTCACGGTATCGCCCTGCTTGACGCCCATGCCCATGAGAGCCATCAGCTTGCGCATATCGCAGCTCTTTCCATCCTTCTCGATGGTGGCGGTGCTGGCGTGGCCTTTGACGACCTTGACCAGCAGGCCGGCGGGACGGGCATGGATGCCGCAGGCATCCTTAATGGTATACTGGAATTCCTTCATAGATCATTTCTCCTTATATTCGCGTAAACTTGCGGCAGCACAGCTGCCCTCAACCCATGTGCAAACAAGCGACACACGTTTGGATACTTTTATTATAAACCCTGCCGGCGAATTTTGCACCCTTTCATTTTGCCAATTTTTTGCTCATTTTTTTGTATCATTTGAACAGAACTGCCCAGCGCCGCCCCCTTTTTGCCCGCTGATACCACAAAACGCGCCAAAAATACCCGTCCGGCGCGGCAAAACGCACCGGGCGGGCTCTTTTCCTGTCTCACTCCACCGGGTAGCCTTCGGCGTCGATGGGCAGGTCGGTATAGGGTGCGGTGCTCTCCTCCGCGTAGATCCCCGGCTCGCCGGAAGTCTCCTGCACCGGGTCTTCAGGGCTGGCTGCCGTCTCCTCGCTCGGGGCGGCCGCGGCGGCTTCGGCCTCGTCCGCCTCCGCCATGGCGGCCTGGGCGTCCCCAAGGCCGGTCACAAGGCCGGAGGGCTTTGCCAGCAGGTACGCCCCCACCGGCTTTTTCTTGTACACCAGCAAAACGCCGTAGCAGCTTTCCTCCCCATTGGACGCCGCCGGGATCAGGGCCTGCCATTTTTCCACCGTCTTGCCCTTATAGCGTTCCAGGTCCAGGCCGCTCTGGCCCACCACCGTGTTGAACGCCGAAAAGCTGTCGTCCCACTTGCGCGGGATCTTGACCTTATCCGCCGTGATGGACGCGCCGTCCACCTCGATGCCGTAGCCGGTGAACCAGGTCTGGATATCCTGGGCCGTCTCGATTTTGGCGTTCTGGCCGCCCGTGCCGGCGGCCGCTTCCACGGTGCGGGTGCTGATGTACCGCCCCAGCAGGGCGCTGCAAACCACCACCGCGCAGCACATGACCCCTACGCCGATCTGGCGCAGCCGGGCCCGGTTCAATGTCACCACAAACATAGTTCTGCCTCCCCACGCTCTGCTCATTGTTTCGGGTACAGCCTATGCTTATGCGCCGGACGCGCCCCATATGCCAAAAGCGCCCCTTCTGCCGGGGCAGAAAAGGCGCTTTTGCTCTTATTCCTCGCTGGAAATATCGCTGCCGAAATACTTCTCCGAGATCTCGGCCAGGGTGCCGTCGGCGCGCAGAGCGTCGATGGCCTCGTTGATGGCAGCCAGCAGGGTGTCCGACTCGCCGCCCTTGCGCACCGGGATGCAGACGTGGGAGGCGTCGGGGGTCTCGGCCACCAGCTTGAAGGCGGCGTCGGGATGGACGTTCAGGTAATCGTAAAACGACACGTCGGCGTTGAGGGTGGCGTCCACACGGCCGGCCAGCAGCATCTGGATGGTCTCGTCCAGGGTATCCACGCCCAGCACCTCGGCGCCGTAGCTCTCGGCCAGGGTCATGTAGGTGCTGGCGATGGAGTTGGCCGTGGTCTTGCCCGCCAAATCCTCAAAGCTGGTGATGTCGGTGTTGTCCGAGCGGACGGCCAGGGCGGTGTGGATGTAGGCGTAGGGCTCCGAGAAATCGTAGCTCTTGGCCCGCTCCTCGGTCACTTCCACGCCGTTGCAGACGATGTCGTAGCGGCCCGCATCCAGGCCGGCGAACAGGCCGTCCCACTCACCCTCCACATATTCGGGCTCCAGGCCCAGATGCTCGGCAATGGCGCGGGAGACTTCCACGTCATAGCCCACCAGGGTGTCGGTGTCGTCGTGGTAGCACCAGGGGGACCACGCGCCTTCCAGCGCCACGATCAGGGTGCCGCGCTGGCGGGCGGCTTCCAGACGGTCGGCCGCTTCGCCCGAAGCGGCGGTGCTGGCAGCGCTGGACGCGCCGGCAGCGGACGAGGACGACCCGCAGGCGCTGAGGGCGCCGGCGGCGGCCAGAACGGCCATCAGGGAAATAAAGTTCTTTCTTTTCATTGCGATTACACCTCTCTATGCTTTTTTGTCACCGGTTGGCGATGCGGCTGAGGAACACACGGGTGCGCTCCTGCCTGGGGTTGGCAAAAAATTCTGCGGAGGAGGCGCTCTCGATGATATGCCCATCCTCCATAAAGATGACATGGCTGGACACGTCCCGGGCAAAGCCCATCTCGTGGGTCACCACCAGCATGGTCATCCCCTCGGCGGCCAGCTGGCGCATGACGTCCAGCACCTCGCCGGTCAGCTCGGGGTCCAAAGCGGACGTGGGCTCGTCAAAATAGATGATCTCGGGGCTGGTGGCAAGGGCGCGGGCAATGGCCACCCGCTGCTGCTGTCCGCCCGACAGCTGGTGCGGGTACTGGCCGCACCGGTCGGCCATGCCCACCTTTTCCAGCATCTGGACGGCGATCTCCTCGGCCTGGGCCTTGTGCATTTTGCGGGCCACGATCAGCCCTTCGGTCACGTTCTGCAGCACGGTCTTGTTGCGGAACAGGTTGTAGCTCTGGAACACAAAGGCCGTCTTGCGGCGCAGCCGGGCGACGTCGGCGTGGGAGACATGGGCCAGGTCCACCTTTTCCCCGTCAAAGACCAGGCTGCCGCTGTCCGCCTTTTCCAGAAAGTTGATGCAGCGCAGCAGGGTGGTCTTGCCCGAGCCGGAGGGGCCCAGGATGGCCACCACCGCCCCTTTTTCGACGGTCAGGCCCACACCCTTGAGCACCTCGCGCTCTCCAAAGGATTTGTGTACGTTCTGTACTTCCAGCATCGGCATGGGGCATTCCCTCCATTTCAGTTGAAGCCGTGGGCGTTCAGATATTTTTCGCCCTGCTTCTGCACCCAGGTCAGCACGGTGCAGAACATCAGGTAGATGACGGCCAGCTCACAGTAGACCGGCAGGAACTGATAGGTATAGGACGCCACCCGCTGGGTCGCCATGAACATTTCGGCGACGGTGATGTTGGCCGCCAGGGAGGTGTCCTTGACCATGCCGATCAGGGAGTTGGACAGCGGCGGGAAGGCGGTGCGCAGCGCCTGCGGCATGATGATCCGCCGCATGACCTGCCACCAGGACATCCCCACGCAGTAGCCCGCCTCCAGCTGGCCCGAGGGCACCGATTCCAGCGCGGCGCGGATGGTCTCGGCGCAGTAGGCCCCCTCGTTGATGGAGAAGGCGATCACCGCCGTGGGGAACGCGTCCAGCACGATGCCCATGCTGGGCAGCCCGTAAAAGATGATGAACAGCTGGACCAGCAGCGGCGTGCCGCGCACCACCCAGATGTACACCCGGGCCAGCTGGCGCAGCACCGGCACCCGCGCGAACTGCACCAGGGCCACCGCCGCCGCGATCACCATGGCGAGCGCGAACGACAGCACCGTCAGCGGGATGGTGACGGCCAGGCCCGGCAGCAAAATGCGGGGGAACGATTCGATCAGCACCTGAACGGTGCGGTTTTGCAACAGTGTTTCTATCATAGACATTCAGCCTTTTCTCAGGATGTACTGACAATCGGAGACTACCATACTATAGCACTAAACCAGCTGGATGGCAAATACTTGTATCGTATATCCTACTATACTTCTAGGGCATAGGCATGATCTTGACCCACCCGCCACCCTTTTAAGGTATCCCCTCCGGCCCTGCGGGCCGCCTCCCCTTCGGGGAGGTCCTGTTTTCCTGGAGGTGTCCCGCCTGTACGCACATGCCGGCTGGACGGGACTTTTTAACGTTCTGCCACCTCCCCTTCGGGGAGGCGCTCCGGGTTCAGGCCATTCTTCCGGCTTCTCAGCCCAGGCAGTTGCCGCAGGGTTCGTAGCCGGCCTGGACGGCCTGCTCGTAGCTGGAAAAGAGGATCTGGTTGGCCGGGTCGGGCAGGTTCGCGCAGCTGGGCAGGTGGAACTTTTTGGAGTTGATGTTGCCGATGTAGGCCTGGATGGCCGGCTGGCTGCTGCTCTGCTGGCCGCTGCCGTCCGAGAGGGTGGGGTTCTGCTGTTCGGGCGGGACGTCCTTGTCGGAAGCGACGGCATAGTTGGTGCCGTCGCTGGTGATGCGGATGGTGCCGGACAGGTCGGTGCGCCAGACGTCCACCCCGGCGTCGCGCAGGCGGCTGAGGGCCGCCTCATGGGGATGGCCGTAGCTGTTGCCCTCCCCCACCGAGATGACGCCCACCTCGGGCAGGACGGCGTTCAAAAAGACGTAGCCGGTGCTGGTCTCGCTGCCGTGGTGGCCCACCTGCAGCACGTCCACATCCAGCGGCGCGCCCGAGGCCACCAGGTCGTCCTCGGCGTCCTGCTCCATGTCCCCGGTCAGCAAAAAGCTGGTCTCGCCGTAGTCGATGCGCAGCACCAGGGAGGTGTCGTTGGTGTCGTCATACTGGGCCACCGGGCCCAGCAGCCGGACGGTGGCGCTGCCCAGCTGCCAGGTGGCACCCACGGCGGGCACCTCCAGCGTCAGGCCCTGCTGCTGGGTATAGTTGACAAAGTCCTCAAAGCACTTGGTGTCGGCGCTGGTGACGGGCGCATAGGCGTGCCCCGCCGGGAACGCGGCCATCACCGCCGCCAGGCCGCCCACATGGTCCTCGTGGGCGTGGCTGCAAAAGACGTATTCCAGCCGGGTGACGCCCTTGCCCTGCAGGTAGGAGACCACCAAACTGCCGTCCTCCACGTTGCCGCCGTCATACAGCATACTCTGCCCGTCGCAGGTGATGAGGACGCTGAGGGCCTGCCCCACGTCGATAAAGTCCATCGAAAAGCTGCTGCCGTCGGCCGGCTGGACCGTCTGGGCCGAACTTGCGGCGGGAGGCTGGGCCAGCGCGCCCAGCGCATCCTGGCAGGCGGTCAGCCCCAGGGCCAGGGCGGCGGCCAGGGCCAGGGCGGTGATGCGGTGGAACAGCGCCGCGGTCAGCGGACGTTTTTGGTGGCTGCGGTGTTCTTTCATTTGTTCTTGTTCCCCTTCTTCTTGTTGTTGGGTCTGGTGCGGGGGGCAAAGCGCGCCCCCGGATGGACGGTATAGCTCCCGTCCGGGTGGATGGTGACGTCCCGGGGGGCCGCCTTGCGGGCGCTGCGCTGGACGGCGCGGCGGCCGGCCGCCGGCACCAGCAGGGGGATCAGGTCCTCCCGGTGGGTCATTTTAAGGGCTTTGACCACCTTTTCGGCGTTGCGGGGCTCGTAGTACTGCAGCAGCGCCCGCTGCAGGGCCTTGCCCTCGGCGGTCTTTTCCACAAACACCGGCTTGAGGGTGTAGGGGTCGAGACCGGTATAAAACATACAGGTGCTGACGGTGCCGGGGGTGGGGTAAAAATCCTGCACCTGCTCGGGGCGCATATGGTTCTTGTAGAGATACTCGGCCAGATAGACCGCGTCCTTCAGGGTGCTGCCTGGGTGGCTGGACATCAGGTAGGGCACCAGGTACTGTTTTTTGCCGGCTTTGCGGCTGAGCTCATAGAACTTATCCTTGAAGCGGTTGAACACCTCGATGGGCGGCTTGCCCATATAGGCCAGAGTGTTGGGGGCGCAGTGCTCGGGGGCCACCTTCAGCTGGCCCGAGACGTGGTATTCCACCAGCTCCTTGAAGAAGGTTTCGTCGGGATCGGCCATCAGGTAGTCGAAGCGGATGCCGCTGCGGACGAACACCTTTTTGACCCCCGGCAGGGCACGCAGCCGGCGCAGGATGTTCAGGTAGTCCTTGTGGTCCACGATCAGGTGGGGGCAGGGCTGGGGCGCAAGGCAGTGCTTGCCGCCGGTGCACATCCCCTTTTTCATCTGCTGGCCGCAGGACGGGAAGCGGAAATTCGCCGTGGGGCCGCCCACGTCGTGGATGTAGCCCTTGAAGTCGGGCTCGTGGGTCATCCGCTCGGCCTCGGCCACGATGCTGTCGGCGCTGCGGCTGGTGACCCGCCGGCCCTGGTGCAGCTGGATGGCGCAGAAGTTGCACCCACCGAAGCACCCGCGGTTCTGGATGATGGAGAACTGCACCTCCCGGATGGCGGGCACCCCGCCCATGGGCTCGTAGATGGGGTGGTCGCGGCGGGTATAGGGCAGGGCGTAGACCTTGTCCAGCTCCCAGCGGACCAGGGGTTTGGCCGGCAGGTTCTGGACCAGGTACTTTTCGCTCTGCTTCTGGACGATGATCTGGCCGCTGACCACGTCCTGGTTATCCATCTGGATGCGGCAGGCCTTTGCGTAGGCCACCTTGTCCGAGGCCACCTTCTTGAAGCCGGCGCACTCCACATACCGGTCGGGCAGGTGGTCGAAGTCGGTCATGTAGCAGGTGCCGGCCACGTCGGTGATGCCCTCGATGGGCTCCCCTGCCGCCAGGCGGCGGGCGATCTCGACGGTCTGGTGCTCCCCCATGCCAAAGCTGATGAGGTCACACCCGGCGTCCTCGGCGATGCTGGGCAGGACGGTGTCCAGCCAGTAGTCGTAGTGGGCAAACCGCCGCAGGGAGGCTTCCAGCCCGCCCAAAATCACCGGCAGGTCGGGATACGCCTGTTTGGCCAGCCGGGTGTAGACGGTGGCGCTGCGGTCGGGCCGGGCCCCGGCCTTGCCGCCGGGGGAATACTCGTCCTCGGCCCGGGGGATCTTGGCCACCGAGTAGTGGCTGACCATGCTGTCCACGTTGCCGCCGCCGATGAAAAAGCCGTACTTGGGTTTGCCGAACCGCTTGAAGTCCTCGCAGTCGGTGTAGCAGGGCTGGGCCAGCACCCCCACCCGGTAGCCCTCGGCTTCCAGCAGGCGGCTGATGATGGCGGTGCCAAAGCTGGGGTGGTCCACATAGGCGTCGCCGCCCACTACCACAAAGTCCAGCTGATCCCAGCCGCGGGCCTCCATGTCCGCGCGGCAGATGGGCAAAAATTCGGTGTACGGAGTGTAGGTCGTGTCGTTCATAGCGCTCCTCGCTCTGTCTGTTGGTTCTGGTCGATCGGTCCGGCTCACGATTCGCCGGGCTGGTTCATGCACATTTCAAGCCACTGCTGGCGGCTGATGAGGACGGCCCGGGGCTTGGCGCCCTCGTAGGGGCCGATGATCCCCTTCTGTTCCATTTCGTCCATGATGCGGGCGGCCCGGGCATAGCCCAGCTTGCACCGGCGCTGCAGCAGGCTGGTGGAAGCCTGCCCCGCGTCGATGACCACCTCCACGGCGGCCTTCAGCATGGGGTCGTCGGCGCCGCCCTCGTCGTCGTCGCGGTCCTTGCCGTTCTTGTCCTGGACGGTGTGCTCCTCCATGGCGCGGATCATGGCCTCGTCGTACTGGACGGTGCCCGACGCCTTGATGAAGGTCAGCACCCGGCTGATCTCCTCGTCGGTGACGTAGGTGCCCTGGATGCGGATGGGCTTGGGCGCGCCCACCGGCATGAACAGCATATCGCCCATGCCCAGCAGCTTTTCAGCTCCCGCGCCATCCAGGATGGTGCGGCTGTCCACCTGGCTGGACACGGCAAAGGCGATGCGGCTGGGGATGTTGGCCTTGATCAGGCCGGTGATGACGTCCACGCTGGGGCGCTGGGTGGCGACGATCAGGTGCATACCGGCGGCGCGGGCCTTCTGGGCGATGCGGCAGATCGAGTCCTCCACGTCCTTGCCCACCACCATCATCAGGTCGGCCAGCTCGTCGATGACGATGGCGATATAGGGCAGTTTTTCCAGCATGGGGTCGGTGGCCGCCAGCTTGTTGAAGGTCTTGATGTCACGGACGTTGTTGTCGGCAAAGAGGCGGTAGCGGCGCTCCATCTCGGCCACCGCCGAACTGAGCGCGCCGGCGGCCTTTTTGGGCTCGGTGATCACCGGCATCAGCAGGTGGGGGATGCCGTTGTACTCGGCCAGTTCCACCACCTTGGGGTCGATCAGGATCAGTTTGACGTCCTCCGGCCCCGAACGGAACACCAGACTCATGATGATGCTGTTGACGCACACCGACTTGCCGCTGCCGGTGCTGCCCGCGATGAGCAGGTGGGGCATCTTGCACAGGTCGGCCACCTGGGCCACGCCGGCAATGTCCTTGCCCAGGGCGATGGTCAGGGGGCTGGTCATGTGGCGGAAGCTCTGGCTCTCGAAGATGCTGCGGATGCTGACCGACGACCGCTTGCGGTTGGGCACCTCGATGCCCACGGCGGGCTTGCCGGGGATGGGCGCTTCCATGCGGATGTCCGCCACCGCCAGGTTCAGGGCCAGGTCGTCGGCCAGGGAGGTGATGCGGCTGATCTTGACGCCGGCCATGGGCTGCACCTCGTACCGGGTGACGGCAGGCCCGCGGGAGATATCCAGCACCCGCGTCTTGACCCCGAAGCTCTCCAGCGTGTCCACCAGCTTCTGGGCGTTGGCCTGCAGCTCGGCGGTGGCTCCCTCGTCGGAGTCCTCGGGGGCTTTGTCAAACAGCTCGATGGGCGGATACTCGTAGGCGGCGGGGGCCTCCAGGTCCTCCGGGGCAGAGGGCGCGGCGGCTGCGGCCGCCTGCTCGGCGTCGGCGGGCTTTTCCATGGCCGCCGCCACCAGCGTCGCAATGTCCCCGGTATCCTGGTTTTCGCCTTCCTCCACGGTGATCCAGCCGTCCTCGTCCTCGGCGCCGTCTGTCCGGGCGGCTGCCTGGGGCGCGGGCTGCGGTGCAGCCGGGGCAGGCGTCACCGGCGGTACAGGCGCAGCTGCCGCTGCGGGCGCGGCGGCGGGCAGGGTCCCGTCGTCCTTATCCTGGTCGTACATGGGCACATGGTGCACAGCACCTGCCCCCGCCGGCGGGACGGCAAACGCCGGGGCAGGCGCTTCGGGCTGGATCTGCCCGGCCGCCGGAGCGGGCCGCAGGGGGTTCAGGCCAAAGGTGCCCCCCGGCCCCGGGATGATGGGCTCGATGGGCTCGCTGCCGCCGTCGCTGACCACCGCCGGGTCGGGCCCCAGGTCGATGTCAAAGGGAGCCCGCGGGTGGCTGACCGCCGCCGACTGCAGGGGCGATTCGGGCTTTGGGGGCGCTTCGGTGCTGCCGTTCTCGTCCGGCAGGCGGCCATGCCCGAAGATATGGCCCAGCCAGGCCGGCATCCCGATGTGGAACGTGCCCGGCGCGGCGTCCGGGTCGCCGTCCAGCAGCATATCCTCGGCGGTCTCGTCATCTGCGGCGGCTTCCGCTTCGGCCTCGGCTTCGGCTGCCGCCGCTGCTTCGGCGCGGGCCGCCAGACGGGCCGCACGGCGCTCCTCATGGGCGGCGCGGCCGTCGGCATAGACGGCCAGCCCCTTGTCCCGCGCGCCGCCCGCCACGCCGGACAGCCACTGCCAGATGTCGGCGGGGGTGACGTCAAAGATGTAGCAGCTGGCGCAGGCCGCCAGCGCCACCACGATCAGGTTGGCCGCCGGACGGCCGCACAGCAGCAGCAACGTGCCGCCCAAAAGCCCCCCGATCGACCCGCCGCCGAACCAGGCGTTGACCCCGTTGTCGTAGCAGGCCACCCCCATCTGGGCCACCGTGAGCCCCTGGGCCGGGATGTCTGAAAAGACCACCGCCGCCCCGCTCAAAAAAGCCAGCCCCAGCAGCAGCTTGACCACGCTGGGGGCCACCGGCTCTTCCCGGGCGGCCAGCACGGCCATATAGCAGACCGCCGGCCCCAGCACGAAACTGCCGGCCCCAAACAGCCCGAACAGGATGTCATGGGCGGTGTGCCAGGCGGCCTGCCCGTCTACAAAAGCCAGCAGTCCCAGCAGGATGCCCCCAAACAGGGTGACGCTGCTGGCCAGCAGCCGGCGCTGGGCCTGCTGCCGGCCGCGGCGGCCCCGGGACGATGATTTGCGTTTTTTTCTCGCCATTCTCTGCTCTGTACCTCGTCTGTAAAAGTTCATAGATTCTTTTTATTGTATCACGAGCGGGCAAAAATGGCAAACCCAAGCCGGCGGAGGGGCGCGCCGGACCGGCCCAGCAATATTTTACGTATCTTTTACACAGCATCCCGCCCAAACCGGCGCTGCTTCGTTGCGCTTTCCCTGACGCCATGTTATAATAAACATAAATACATCGTCCAATTTTTGCACAAAAAGGAGGTCCGCCATGAAACACGTCGAACGCGTCGCCGCAGCCGCGCTGGCTCTCGCCGCGCTGTTTGCTTTGCCCGCCCTGCCGTCCTTTGCCAGCGACGCCGGCGGCGAAAGCTCCGCCGCTTCCAGCGCTGCCAACGCCGCCATTGCCGCGGCCATGAAGGACGGGACTGTCACCGGCCTGCCCTGCGGCCAGTGCGGGCAGGGCCGCCTGATCCTGACCGGCGTAACCTACACCGAGTGGGTCTCCCTCGGCGCAGAAAAGGCCGTCCCCTGCGTCCACCACGACCCCTGGCGGCTGGACGAGGTGCTGGAGCGCACCGGCACCTGGACGTACGTCTGCGATCACTGCGGCCACTCCCGCCAGGACTGCGCCAAGGAAACGCAGTATGTCCATCATCCGTGACAGCCTATCCCTCCGCGCCCCCTGCCAAACCGGCGGAGGGGCGCTTTTTTCCGGGCAAAGCGAAAGGGCCTGCCGCGCTGCTCTGCACAGGCGGCAAGCCCTATTCTTGTTTTCACTTCCAAAAGGCCGGTCAGGCGGCGCGGACAGCGCGCCCTTGGATCAGGCCTTCTTTTTCCACTTCCGCATCACGCCCACGCCCAGCGGGTAGGGGCCGGTGTGGACGGCGATGGTCGCACCGATCTGCAGCAGGCCGGCGTCGCAGGCACTGGCAGGGTACTTGGCCCGCAGCGCCGCCCGCAGCTGCATCCAGAAGCGGCGGCCCTCCTCGGCATCGTAGCCGTAGCCGGCAATGATGTGGTAGTCGTCGGGGTCGGCCTTGCGCTCGGCCAGGTAGCCCAGCAACTGCTCGATGGCCTTTTCCATGCTCTTCAAGCGGCCGCGGGCCATCCCGCCCGAAAAGATCTCCCCTTCGGCAAAGTGGATCATGGGCTTGACGTTGAGGAAGTTGGCCGCAAGGCCGGTCACTTTCCCGATCCGGCCGCCCTTGATGAGGTAGTCGAGGTTGCCCACCGTGAAAAAGATCTGGTTGGTGGGCCGGGTGCCGGCCAGCCAGGTCAGCGTCTCGGTCAGGGAGCAGCCGGCGTCCCGCATGGCGGCGGCATTCAGCACAGTCGCGGCCTCGCTGACAGTGGCCGCCGCGGTGTCCACCACCTCGATGACCGCCTGGGGGTAATTTTCCAGCACCAGCTCGCGGGCGTTGCGGGCGCTGCCCACCCCGCCGCTCATCTTGCCGGTAAAGCACAAACAGAGGGTCTCCCGTCCGGCCGCCGCCTTTTCCCGAAAGACTTTTTCAAAGTCCTCCAGCGAGGGCAGGCTGGTCTTGGGCAGGGTCCCGGGGTGGTCCACCATGAACTGGTAGAAGTCCCGCACGGCGATCTCCTGCCCCTCTTTCAGATAGTGCTCCCCGTCGGTGGAGACGTAGAAGGGCACCACGGTCAGCCCCAGCTGGCGCACCGTTTCGGGCGTCAGGTCGCAGGCGCTGTCAGTCACGATATCAAACATGGTATTCTCCCTCCGTTCTGCTGTGCTCGGCAGTGCGTTTTAGGCCCGGTGGATGTAAGCCTCCCGCTCGGCGCCCACCGAGATATAGGTGATCTTGCAGCCCACGGCCTTTTCCAGGTAGAGGATGTAGTTCTGGGCCTCGGCGGGCAGGTCCTCCCAATGGCGGGCGGCGGTGATGTCGCAGTGCCAGCCGGGCAGGTACTCCACCACGGGCTTGGCGGTATCCAGCGCCTTGCCCATGGGGAAACGGGTGGTGGTGCTGCCGTCCTCCAGCGCGTAAGCCGTGATGACGGGCACCTTTTCCATATAGTCCAGCACGTCCAGCAGGGTCAGGGCCACCTCGTCGCAGCCCTGGCAGGAGACACCGTAGCGGCTGGCCACCAGATCGACCGGGCCCACACGGCGGGGACGGCCGGTGGCCGCGCCGTACTCATGGCCGGCCTCCCGCAGCTGGTGCTTTTCGTCCTCGGTCATGGCCAGCTCGGCGGTGAAGGGGCCGTCGCCCACGCAGGAGGAATAGGCCTTCATGATGCCGATGGAGCAATCCAGCTTGCGGCCCGGGATGCCTGCGCCGATGGGGGCGTAAGCGCCGATGACGTTGGAGGAGGTGGTGTAGGGGTAGATGCCGAAATCCACGTCCCGCAGCGCACCCAGCTGGGCCTCGAACAGGATCTTCTTGCCCGCGCGGTCGGCCTCGTCCAGATAGGCGCCGGCGTCGCAGATGTAATCCTTGAAGATGGCGGCGTATTTTTCCAGCCAGGCCCACATCTCGTCCACGCGGATGGGTTCGGCGTTGTAGCTGCCCTCCATCACCAGGTTCTTGGAGTCCACCATGGTCTCCAGGCGCTTGCGGACCGAGTCGTCCAGATGGAGCAGGTCCCCCATGCGCAGGGTCTTTTTCATGTACTTGTCGCCGTAGACGTAGGCAATGCCCCGCTTGGTGGAACCGAACTGCGCGCCGGTCTTGGACAGGCGTGCTTCTTCCAGGCCGTCCTGCAGGACGTGGTAGGGCATGGTGATGGTGGCGCGGTCCGAGATCTTGAGGTTGGCCGGGCTGACCTCGATGCCCTGCTCGCGCAGGTGGGCGATCTCGCCGTCCAGATGGTGGGGATCGATGACCATGCCGTTGCCCATGACGCAGACGACGTCGGGCCGCAGGATGCCCGAGGGCAGCAGGTTCAAAACGAACTTGCCCCGCTCGTTCTTGACGGTGTGGCCGGCATTGTTGCCGCCCTGGTAGCGCACCACGATGTCATAATCCTGGCTGAGCAGATCGACCATGCGGCCCTTGCCCTCGTCGCCCCAGTTGATCCCAGTGATTGCAGTAAGCATAATAAATGACCTCTTTATTGAACTAAAGAACAGCCTTTTCCGTGCACCTTGCCCGGGATACGCTGCCCTGGACACATCGCAGAGCAGGCCAAAACCTGCACATACATATTTATTATAGCACCAAACGCCGGGTCAAGGAAGGGGAAAATCCCGCCGGGGGCAAAATTTTACCTTTTGCCCCAGACAGCCCCTCAGTTTTTGGGCGTTTTGGGGCCGGCGGGGCGGCGGCCCAGCTTGTGCAGGGTGCCGTCCGGCTCCTGGATCATGGTGTGGTCCAGCTGGGCCCGGAGGGAGGCCTTCATCTCGGCCACGTACTCCTGGCGGAGGGCGGCCTGCTCGGCCTTTTCCGCTTCGGTCAGGCCAGCGGGGGCCTTGCTCTTTTTCGCCAGTTCGTTGATACGAGCGATCTTTTCCTTTGTCATACAGTCTCCTTTGTGTTATACTGTCAGTCGAGGTGAACAACGATGCCCAATGTACCCAACTATGCGCGGGAGATGGACAAGGTGCTGCAGAGCCTGGACGGCAGGCGGCCGCGCCTGCTGCTCCACGCCTGCTGCGGGCCCTGCTCCAGCGCGGTGCTGGAACAGCTCTCCCGCTCTTTCGACATCACGATCTTGTACTATAACCCCAACATCTGGCCCCCCGCGGAGTACCACCGCCGGGAGCAGGAGCTGGAGCGCTTTGTAGCTGAGGCCCACCCCCTGGGGGTGAAGGTGGTGGAGGACCGCTACGACCCGCAGGAATTCTACGACGCCGCCCGCGGCCTGGAAAACGAGCCCGAGCGGGGGGCGCGGTGCACCGCCTGCTACAGGCTGCGGATGCGCCGGGCCGCGCAGTACGCCGCGGAAAACGGCTTCGACTGGTTTACCACCACCCTGTCCATCAGCCCCCACAAGGACGCCGCCCGGATCAACCAGATCGGCCAGGAGCTGGCCGCCGAATTCGGCGTGCCCCATCTCCCCTCCGACTTCAAGAAGAAAAACGGCTACCTGCGGTCGCTGCAGCTGTCCGACCAGTACGGCCTGTACCGGCAGGACTACTGCGGGTGCGTGTTCAGCGCCCGCCAGACGGAAGCCGGCCGCAGCGAAACGTAACCGTCACACCGCTTCTTCTTCGGGCAGGCGGGCCACCAGCGCCGCAAACACCAGCATCCCCACACAGGGCACGATGTTGGAGGCCATGCCGGCGGCAAGGCCCGCCGCTTCCGCCACCATCCCGATGACCCAGGGCATGACGATGGCCCCCAGGCTGGCCGCCGGCAGCAGGATGGCGATGCTGGTGACGGTGGTCATCCGGCCGGCGGCGGCTACGGCGGTGGGGTTCATCCCCGCCATGGCAAAGGCAAAGCAGAACAGCAGCACGATGGCCGCGGTCTGGCTATGGGCCAGCATCAGCCCAAAATAGGTCACGATGCAGCCCGCCCCCATCACCACCATGGCCTTGCGGGGGTTTTTGAAGGGGAACACAAAGGCGATCAGCAGCCGCGCCACCAGAGTCGCCCCCCACATGACGGTGACGGTGTAGGTGCTGAGCACCCCGGCAATGATGCCGCTGTCCTTGAAATACGTCACCATCCAGCCGGTGACGCTGGTCTCGGCGGCGTTCTGGCAGAAGATCAGCCCCACCAGCAGCCAGAAGCGGGCGCTGCGCAGGAAGCTCCAGTCGATCTTCCCGCCGGCCTTTTTGCCGCCCCGCTCCATCGGGGTGACGGCAAAGGCCAGCCACAGGGCCGCGCCCACCAGCGCCAGCAGGAACAGCGGCGCTTTCTGCCCGGCGCGGCCGGCCGCCGCAATGGCAAAGGGGCACAGCAATGCCCCGCAGGCATAACAGCTGTGCATCAGGTTCATGCCGCGGGTGCGGTCGGAGCTGCTGTCCCCCACCAGGACGGTGCAGGTGTTGATGACCTGGCCCTTGGCCGCCCCCACCAGGAAAAAACCCAGCCCCAGCAGGGCCACCACGCCGGTAAAGCCCATCAGGCCGTAGCCCACCAGGTAGCCCAGGCTCAAAAGCAGGACGCTGCGCTTCATCCCGCCCAGCAGGCCGGGCAGCACCCCGGACAAAAAGCCCGCCGTCAGGTTGCCGATGTTCATCAGGCTGAGCAGGGTGCCGGTGACGCCGTAGGCAAAGCCGTACTGCTCCTGCAGCAGGCTGACCACCACCCCGCTGGAAATGGCGCAGACGCCGCTGAAGAAAAAGGCTGCAAAGCCCGCGTTCCGGCGGCGGGCCAGGATCTGCTGTTCGTTCATGGGGTTCCTCCTCACGAAAAAGCCCCCGCAAGGACCGGCTCGGCCGGGCTTCCTGCGGGGGCGTTTGTCTGTTCCGGTCCCGGCCGGTTCAGGCCGGGGTCATCCCTCACGCATTCTTTTTCAGCGGGTAGGTGATGATCTTCTTGGGGCACTTGGCCACGCAGGTGCCGCAGCCGGTGCACTTGTCATAGTCGATCCGGGCCAGGTTGTCGGTGACATGGATGGCGTCGGAGGGGCAGTTGCGCTGGCACATGCCGCAGGCGATGCAGGCGGTGGCGCATTCCTTCATGGCCACCGGGCCGCGGTCGCAGTTGGAGCACATGACCACCGGCTTGTCCGGGCCGGCCGACTGGATCATGATGACGTGCTTGGGGCAGACCGCCGCGCAGGCGCCGCAGCCGGTGCACTTGTCCTGATCCACCACGGCCACGCCGTTGACGATGTGGATGGCGTCGAATTTGCAGGCCTTGACGCAGTCGCCAAAGCCGGCGCAGGCAAACGAGCAGTCCTTGGGGCCGCCGTAGAGGGCCGCCGCCGCTGCACAGCTCTGGATGCCCTTGTAGTCATAGCTGGGCTTGCAGTTGTCCTTGCTGCCCTGGCACTGGACCACAGCCTTTTTGACGGTGGCGGAAACTTCCGCCCCCATGATCTGGCCGATGGCGGCGGCAGCCTTGGGGCCGCCGGGAGCGCACTTGTCGCAGGGCACGCCCTCCATGACGATGGCCTTGGCGTAGTCAGCGCAGCCTGCATAGCCGCAGCCGCCGCAGTTGGCGCCGGCCAGGAATCCCGTCACCTGCTCGATGCGGGGGTCCTCCTCCACGGCCATGAACTTGGATGCAGCGACCAGGATCACCGCGCCCAAAGCGCCCACGACGGTACAGAGGACAACAGCCAATACGATACTCATAGTCCGTTTCCTCCTCCCTTACAGTGTGACGTTGAACAGGTTCTCCACGATGCCGCCAAAGCCCATGAAGGACATGCTGGTGATCGCCGCGGCGACCAGGGTGATGGGCAGGCCCTTCATGGGGCCGGGCGCGTCGCAGATCTCCACCCGCTTGCGCACGCCGCTGAACAGGCACATGGCCAGCATGAAGCCGACGCCCGAGCCCACGGCGCAGACCAGCGCCTCGATATAGGCCATGGCAAAGCCGAGGGTGGCCACGTCGGCGCCGTAGTCGTCCACGACCAGGATGGCCACGCCCAGCACGCAGCAGTTGGTGGTGATCAGGGGCAGGTACACGCCCAGGGCGTTGTACAGCGAGATCATATACTTTTTCAGGAAGATCTCGATGAACTGGACCAGCACGGCGATGACCAGGATAAAGACGATGGTCTGCAGGTAGCCCAGGCCCGCCGGGTCAAGGACGAAGATCTGGATGGGGAAGGTGACGGCCGTCGCCATGAACATGACAAAGATGACCGCGCCCGACATACCCAGCGAGGAGTCCAGTTTTTTGGAGACGCCCAGGAACGGGCAGATGCCAAGGAACTTCACCAGCACGTAGTTGTTGACCAGGATCATGCTGAAGAAGATAGCCGCAAGTTTAACGATCATTTGTTATCCTCTCCTTCCTGCAGGTCCTTCATGGGCTGGCAGCCGATCTTGCGCTCGATGCGGGCGTCCAGCTTGCCCTCCACCCAGATGCACAGGCCCATCAGCAGGCCAAAGCAGAGGAAGGCGCCGGGGGCCTGGGTCATGATGCCGATGGTGACAAAGCCTTCGGGCATGACCTGGAAGCCCAGCCAGGTGCCGTTGCCCAGGATCTCGCGGATGGTGGACATGAGCAGCAGGGTCAGGGTGTAACCGATGCCCATGCCGACGCCGTCGATGGCCGAATCCACCACGGTGTTCTTGCAGGCGAACATCTCGGCGCGGCCCAGGATGATGCAGTTGACGACGATCAGGGGGATGAACACGCCCATCGCGTCATACAGGCTCTGGGTAAAGGCCTGCATCACCATCTGGACGATGGTGACGAAGCTGGCGATGATGACGATGTAGCACGGCAGGTGGACCTTTGCGGGGATGATGTTGCGCAGCATGGCGATGAGCACGTTGGACAGCACCAGCACGAAGGTGAAGGCCGCGCCCATGCCGAAGGCGTTCGAGACCGAGGTGGTCAGCGCCAGGGTGGAGCAGGTGCCCAGCACCAGGCGGAGGACCGGGTTCTCCTTGATGATACCATTGGTAAGGATGCTTACCTTGGAGACTTTTTCTTGTGCCATTGTATTGATGCAGCCTCCTTTTATGCGAGCTCGTTGTAGCAGTTGATGCAGTCGTTGATGGCGGCAAAGAGGGCGTCGGTGGAGTAGGTCGCGCCGGTCACGGCGTCATAGCCCTGGCCCTTGGCGATGTTGGCGTCGGCGGTCAGGCCGTCGAACTGCGCCAGGTAGTCGGGCAGGGCCACGTTGGTGCCGATGCCGCTGGTCTGGCTCGAAGCGTCCACATGGATGCCGGTCATGGTGCCGGTGGTGTCAAAGCCCAGGATGACGTTGACCATGCCGCCGTTGTAGCCGCTCTCGGAGGCCTGGATGGCGATGGAGCCGTCGGGCGCGCGGACCGCGCCGGTGATGCCGGCGGTGGTGTAGTCGGTGACTTCCTCCAGCTCAGTGGCGTCCGAGACGGAGGGCAGCACCTCCACATAGGCCACCAGGGTGGCGGCCTTCTGGTTGGCCTCGATGACAGGGGCGGTGACAGAGTTGACCAGGGCCAGCAGGAGGCTGGCCACCAGGGAGCTGACCGTCAGCACCAGGATGGGCTTGATGGTGCTCTCCCAGTTAGAAGATTTCGTCATTTGGAAGCGCCCTCCTTTCCTGCCTTCTTGGCCGGCTTGACATAGCCGTACGGGACCTGGCGGGTGACGTCATTGATGAAGGGCACCCACAGGTTCATGAACAGCAGCGCGAAGGACACGCCCTCGGTGTAGCTGCCCCAGTAGCGGATGGCAAAGGTGACCAGGCCCAGGCAGATGCCGTAGAGCAGCTTGCCCTTCAGGGTAAAGGGGCTGGTGACGTAATCGGTGGCCATAAAGACGGCGCCGAACAGCAGGCCGCCGCTCAGCACTTCCACGAGGCTCTCGTGCAGGCTCTGGGTGGCGATCAGGTAAAAGACGAACATGCTGCCCACATAGCTCAGGGGAATGGCGGGGCTGATGGTCTTGGTGACGACCAGATAGACAAAGCCCAGCAGGATGGCCAGGGCGCAGGTCTCGCCCAGGACGCCGCCGTGGATGCCCATGAACAGGTCGAACAGGTTCAGACGGCTGGGGTCAGCCACCTGCAGGGGGGTGGCGCTGGCCAGCTGGTCCACCGCCGCGTCGGGGTAGACCCAGGCGTTCATCTCGGAGGCAAAGCTGATGAACAGGACGATGCGGCCCACCAGCGCGGGGTTGGCAAAGTTCATGCCGATGCCGCCGAACAGCTGCTTGGTGACGATGATGGCCGCCACGCAGCCCACCGCTATCTGGCCCAGAGGCATCCCGACAGGGACGTTCATGGCCAGGATGATGCCGGTGACCACGGCGGACAGGTCGCCGATGGGGTTGGGCCGTTTGAGCAGCTTGCAGTACAGCCACTCCAGCGCCACGCAGACCACCACCGAGAAGGCGGTGACCAGCAGCGCGCGCATCCCGAAGATGACCGCCGAAGCCACCACGCTGGGGCACAGAGCCACGATGACGTTGGCCATCAGGCCCCGGGTAGACTCATCCGAGCGGACATGGGGGGAGGCCGAAACAATAAGCTTTGTATCCATTTTTACTTATTGCCTCCTTTTTTGATCTCATTCAGGTAGTATGCCTTGGCCAGGCTCATCATCTGGGTGCAGGGGCGCTTGGCCGGGCAGACAAAGGAGCACGAGCCGCAGTTGAAGCAGTAGTCCACGTGCAGCTTGCCCAGCTCCTGGACATCGCGGGCGGCGTAAGCGGCGTTGACCTCCACCGGGGCCAGGCCCATGGGGCAGTACTCGATGCAGCGGCCGCAGCGGATGCAGGGCTCAGCGGCAGGCTGGGCCGCGCTGGCCTCGCTCAGCAGGATCAGGCCGTCGGAAGTCTTGGTGGTGGGGTAGCTCAGGTCTTCCACCGCGCAGCCCATCATGCCGCCGCCGGCGACCACCTTGCCCAGGGTGACGTCCGGCTTGACGCCGGCCGCGTCGATCACATCCTGGTAGGAGGCGCCCACCGGGACGATCAGGTTCTGGGGCTTGGCGCAGGCGTCGCCGTCCACGGTGATGGTCCGCTCCACCACCGGCATACCGGTGGCCAGGTACTTGCCCAGCATACTCACCGAGGTCACGTTCATGACGATGGCGCCGGCGTCGGCGGGCAGGCCGCCGTGGGGCACTTCACGGCCCAGGCACTTCTCGATCAGGATCAGCTCTGCGCCGGTGCCGTACACACTGGGCAGGGGCTTGACGTCGATGTTGGCGATGCCGCTGGTCTTTTGGCACAAAAGGTCGATGCACTCGGGCTTGTTCTTTTCAATGCCGATGATGCAGCGCGGGATGCCGGTGTACTGGAGCACCGCCTGGATGCCCCGCACGATGGAGTCGGCGCTGGTCAGCATCTCCTGGGTGTCGCTGGTGATCCAGACTTCGCTCTCAGAGGCGTTGATCAGCAGGGTGTCCACCGGGCTCTTGGGCTGCAGCTTGACGTCGGTGGGGAACCCTGCGCCGCCCAGGCCCACCAGGCCGCAGGCGCGCACGGCGGCCAGGAAGCTGGCCTTGTCGGTCACGACGGGCGGCTGGACGGACGGGTCCACCGTCTGCTTGCCGTCGGTCTCGATGACGACCGAGTCGCACAGCTTGCCGTTGGCCAGACGGAACGGCTCGACGGCCGTCACCTTGCCCGACACGCTGGAGTGGATGTTAGCCGACACAAAGCCGCCGGCCTCACCGATCAGCGTGCCAACGCACACCTCGTCGCCCTTTTTGACCGTGGCTTTCGCCGGGGCGCCGATGTGCTGGCTCATCAGGATGCGCACCTGCTTGGGCAGAGGCATCTGGACGGGCTTGCTGGCAGCGGTCGCTTTGTCATGCGGCGTATGTGCGCCAAGCGCCGCACGTTTCAGCTTGTTCAACATGAACTATACAATCCCCCATTCTGCTTTCTTGCCGCGGAGGCGCCCTTGCCCGCAAAAGGGCACAGCATCCCCATGGCAGCTTCTTGCTGATATATTTATTGTATCATTTCCCGGCTTTAAGTCAACGCCCAACAGGCTAAAAATTGATTGAAAAAGAAAAAAATAAGGGTTAGTTTTAACAAAATCCCGCATCCTCCCTTTCCCCTGCCCTGTGGTTTGCTATCCGCCGCCGAATATGTTATACTATAGTAAAATCTGTTCCGAACGGAACGCCGGCGGGCGTTTTCTGCCGCCGCCCGCCCTTTTCTGCATCTTGATCGTAGGAGGTCCAGACATGAAAGTTCTCAAAGCGATGCTCGTCGCCCTCACCACCCTCGCCGTCGCCGCCACGGCCCTGCTGCTGTTCTGTCAGGCCAAAAACGCTCCCCACTATATCCGCATCTATGGCGGCGAAAGCGACGCGCAGTAAGCCGTCCCTGACCTGAAAATCGACAAAAGCCTGCCGCGAGAAAACGGCAGGCCTTTTTGTTTCCCATTTCCCGGGCAATCTCAGCAGCGTTCCAGGCGGAGGACGGCGGCGGTGATGTCGTCGGGGCGGCCCGACTGGCTGGCCCGGGCGCGGGCCGTCTCCACCAGTTCCTGGGCGATCTGCTCGGGGCTGTCCGTCCCGGCGGCTGAAAGCTCCAGCTGTTTGAGGACCCAGCCGGGGCCGTCCACCAGCAGCCCGTCCGACACCAGGACGGCCAGGTCTCCCGCGTCCAACCGCACCATCTTGCTCTGGCCGCTGACGCCGCCCAGCACCCCCATGGGCAGGCCGGCTTCCCCCACCGTCCGGGCGTGCCCCTCATGGACGATGAAGCCGGGGGCCGCCCCCGCCTTGAAGATGCGGGCCGTGCCGGTGTACAGGTCCACGCTCAAAAGGTCCAGGGTGGCGCCGCCCTCGTCCTCGCTCTTGAGGGCCAGGGCCACGTTCACCAGCCGGGCGGCCAGCTCGGCGGCAAAGCCCGCCCGCAGCAGGCGGCCGGTCAGGTCGGCGGCCAGGTTGCCGTCCACGGCGGCGGGCCGTCCGGTGCCCATCCCGTCGCAGAGGATCATCTGGGCGGCGGTGGGGCTGCAGAACTGCTGGACCGCATCCCCCGACACATCCCCTTTCGCGGCTGCGCCGGCCCACCCAAAGAGGGCCCGCAGCAGCGGCTTTTCGGTGAACAGCAGGGTGGTCACTCCTTTGCAGCTCAGCTTCTGGGGCGTGTCGAAGCTGCGGCGGCACAGCCTGCCCACCTCCCCTGCCAGGGCCGAGAGTTCCCCCTGGCTGAACCGCGCCCGGGGCAGGGTGACAGCCGCCCGGGTCCGGCCCAGGTCGTCCAGGGTGACGGCGCATTCCAGCGGCGGCATCCCCAGCGAGGAGAAAAAGGCCGCCACCCGCCCCGATTTATACGGCTCGGGGCTGCCGGGGCTGCCGATTTGATCCCCCAGCGCGCTGAGGGCCTGGGCCACCGCGCTGTACTGCTCGGTCAGGGCGGTGCGCATGGCCTCGGCGTGGACGCGCGCCTCCTGCCGGCTCTTGTACAGGGCGAAGGCGCGTGTCACCGCCCCCGACAGCGCCGCCGGATGGATGCAGCGGGACAGCTGCCCCGGCAGGTCCTGGGCTTCCAGCTGCTGTTTTTCTTCCAAGATCGGCCGCAGGGCCTCAAAGCCCTCCATGGTGACGGCGTATTCCTCCTTCCAGCAGGCTTCCTGACGGCCGCAGTTGGCGCACAGCCCGTCGTGGGCCGCGTCGATCACCCAGCGCCAGCCCTCCTGGCGGTGGGGCAGCCCCTCATACACCCGGTTGACGGTGTCGGCCAGGCTGGACAGGCTCTCGGCCGCCGCGTTCAGGCGGGTGGCCGCCGCCGAGAGCTGGGGCCGCTGGGCCCCCTCGGCGGGGTCGTGTTCCAGGCTGGGGTCCCGCAGCAGCAAACGCCGCGGGAGCAGCAGGCAGGCCCCCGCCCCGATCCCAAGCGCCGCCAAATGTCCGAAGGCGGCTCCGGGCGGCTGGACCGCCAGCACCCCCGTCAGCGCGCCGCCCACATAAAAGGCGATGCAGACCAGCTTGTCCCCCTGGGCCAGCAGCCCTAGGGCCGCCCCGCAGCAGACCCCTACCCCGCTGCAGGCCAGGGCAGGGTCGGCGCAGCACAGCCCGGCCGCGGCCACAGCCGCCCCGCTGAGGGCGGGCTGCAGTTTGCCCCGGCAGGCCAGCGCCAGCGTATAGGCCACGGCGGCGGCCAGCCCCAGACTGATCTGCCCTGCCCAGAGGCCGCCCAGGGCCGCCGCCCCGCACAGGACCAGCACCAGCCGCCCAGCTCCTTCCTTTTCGGCGGGCGAGCGGCGGAGCACGTACCCCATGCCGGCGGCCAGCACCGCGTCCGCCCCCGAAAACAGCAGCCCGTCCCCGCCGATGTAGGCTTTGAAGCAGTAGGCGCTGCCCAGCAGCAGGACGCACCCGGCCAGGGCCGCCGGCAGGTACTTCCGGGGCCACAGCCACCGGGCCACCACCGCGCCCCCAATGGCGCAGATCAGGCAGACGGTGCGCACCCCCTGCCCCCGCAGCAGCAAAGCCAGCACCGCCCCCGCCCCGCAGGCGGCAAAGCAGTCCTCCCCCAGGCCCAGCACCAGGCCCAGCCCAAAGGGATACAGCTGTCCGTACAGCACCGCCCACCCGGCGGCAAGGCCCGCCGCCAGCCCATAGAGCTGGCGCAGCGCCGCCCTGCCCCGCCCGCGGCGGATGAGGGACTGCACCCCGTCCTGGCTGCGCACCGGCAGCGCGCTGCTGCCCGGCCCAAACCCCACAAAACTCTTTTCCATATGTCTGCCCCCTGTCGGTAAAATTGCTGTCATGCCCGGCCCGGCCTGTGCATATACTGTAGCAGGGGCCGGCCGCGCTTTTTGCCGCAGAAAGCAGGAACGACCCAAACAGGCAAAAGAAGAACAAAAGACCCCTGCACGGCCGTTTTTTGGCCGTACAGGGGTCCTTTTTTGGTATTTTGGGCGGGTTATGCCGTTATTCCTGCACCGCGGCGCGCAGCCGGTCGATGGCGGTGTGCAGCCGCTCGACGGTCTTGTCCCGGCCCATCATGCAGGCAAGGTCCACGCCGCCGCCGGGGGTGCGCTGCTTGCCCGACAGGGCGATGCCCAGCGGGTAGAGCAGCCAGCCGTTCTTGTGCTCCATCCGCTCGGCCAGGGCCTTGCAGGCGTCGAACAGGCCGTCCCGGTCGCTGTAGTCGGTGCCCTCGTCCGAGAGCAGCAGCTCCAAGGCGGTCAGGGCCTCCAGGGCGGAGGCGGGGGTGGTCTTTTGCTTTTTGTTGGTGTAAAGGCTCAGGTCATAGTCGGGCAGAGCGTCAAAGAAGTCGATCTGGGGCGGGATGTCGCTGAGCATCTCGCACCGGGGCTGGAGGTTGGCGCACAGCAGCTCCTTATTGATGGAGCAGTGGACAGCGCTGTCGATCCAGGGGTCGGCCTTCTGGCGGAACTCCTCGGGGCTGAGCCGGCGGATATACTCGGCGTTGATGGCCCGCAGCTTGAGCGGGTCGAAGATGGCCGGGGACTTGGAGATGCCTGCGGGGTCCCAGATCTTGACCAGCTCGGGCAGGGAGAAGATCTCCTGCTCGGCGTACTCGCCCTTCGGGCTCCAGCCCAGCAGGCAGATATAGTTCAGGATGGCCTGGGGCAGGCAGCCCTTGGCGATCAGGTCCTGGTAGCTGGCGTCGCCGTTGCGCTTGGAGAGCTTGTTCTGGGCGTCCTTCATCACCGGGGGGCAGTGGATATAGGCGGGGATCTCCCAGCCGAACGCCTCGTACAGCAGGTTATATTTGGGGGTGGAGGACAGGTATTCGCTGCCGCGGATCACGTGGGTGATCCCCATCAGGTGGTCGTCCACCACGTTGGCAAAGTTGTAGGTGGGATATCCGTCGGACTTGATCAGGATCATGTCGTCCAGCTCCTCGTTGGGTACGGTGATATCCCCGTAGATCTCATCGTGGAAAGTGGTAGTCCCCTCTGTCGGCATGTTGATTCGGATCACGTAAGGCTTCCCGGCCGCCAGATTTGCCTCGATCTCCTCTTTGCTCAGATGGAGGCAGTGCTTGTCATAGACCACGATCTCTGTTCCCGTCTCAGACACCTTGCTGCGCAGAGACTCCAGTCTCTCCTTGTCACAGAAGCAGTAGTAGGCGTCCCCCTGCTCGATGAGCTGTTTCGCATACTTCAGATAGACGCCGGTCGCATTTCTCTCACTCTGGACATAAGGGCCCACGCCCCCGTCCTTGTCCGGTCCCTCGTCGTGGACAAGTCCTGTCTTCTCCAGTGTTCTGTATATGATCTCCAGCGCCCCTTCCATGAACCGCTCCTGATCTGTATCTTCAATGCGGAGGATGAAATCTCCTCCCTCATGTTTCGCGATCAGATACGCGTACAGCGCAGTTCTCAGATTGCCCACATGCATCCTGCCTGTGGGGCTTGGTGCAAATCTTGTTCTTACTTTACTCATTGTCTCTCTCCATTTCTATAATGATTTCCCCCAGTGCGTCATCCACCCGGCTCTGCCAGAAGATGTCCGCGTCCTTATTGGAGAAGTGGTCTTCTTCGTCTATGACAATCAGTTTATCCCCTTCATAGTAGCCGGTAAGCTGGCTGCACAGGAAGGATTTCAGGTTCGTCCCCAGAACGAGGAGCACATCCGCCTTCTGCATCTCGGTGGCGGCCCGGGTGATCACCTGGTTGTCCACCATCTCCCCGAAAAGAATGACATCCGGCCGCACCGCCTGCCCGCATGACTGGCACAGCGGAATCTTGTCGGTGTTCCTTATGTACTCTATCGGATACTCCCGCCCGCAGTGGGGACAGTAGTTCCTGAAAATGCTTCCGTGAAGCTCTATGACATTCCTGCATCCCGCCCTGCTTGGAAGGTGGAACAGCCTCCTTGTTATGATGGTCTGAAAGATGCCTGACTCCTCCAGCCTGGCCATTTCATAATACCCCTTTCCCGGCGGTATGTCCACCGCCTGGAGGAGTTCATTCCGATAAAAATCATAAAACTGCTGCTTCCGGGTAGAAAAAAAGGAGCTGGAAAAGATCTCCTCGGCGGAGTACCCATACTTTTCCTCAATGGCATAGGACTCTCCCCCGTCCCTGACGACCGGATAGCCGCTCTCCTCCAACATGGCCCGCCCGCTCAGCACGACCGTGTATCTGCTCTCTTTGAGCATCTCGTAAATGGTTCCCGCAATACCCGACATAGTCTCCGCCTCCTTCTCACCTTCTGTGATCCACGACCCAAAAGGATCTTGTTATTTTCTATTGTACCACATGCAATTTATGACAATCAAGCCTCTTTAGATGCCTTGTGCAGACTCCACCGCTTTTTCCAGTACCGGGGCTGGAAAAACTCTCTCGGGATGGAGACGATAAACACGATGCCGAGCACAATGGCAAAGGCAACCTTCACCGCGCCGATCCCTCTCTGGGCCGCCTCCCCAAGCTGACCTGTCACCAGGTAGTAGGCCGTGTAATACACGCCCGCCCCGGGCACGAGGGGGAAAATACCCGAGATCATGAAGATCGTGATAGGGCACTTCAGACGAACGGTCAGGATCCGGGAGATGAGTACCACCACCAGGGCTCCGAAAAATGAGGATACAGCCGCCGAGGTATATTCCACAGCCAGGCAGTATACCATCCATCCCATAGCCCCTGTCATCCCGCAGCTGATATAGAAGCGCTTCGGCACATTGAACATGACGGCGAACCCTATGGTCCCGAAAAAGGCGCAGAAAAAATTCAGCAGTATATCCTGAACAGCACTCATCATATACCCACTCCTCCCATGATGTTCGTGTAGGCTCCCAGCGTAAAGCCGACGCCGATAGCAATATAGACAAAGACCAGGAGCGCGTCTATCATACGCACAGTCCCCGACAGGAAGTCGCTGTCCGCAATGTCCCGGATGGCATTGGTAAAAGCCATTCCCGGCACCAGGGGCATGATACCGCTGATGATCATGCCGTCCAGGTGAAGGACAGACGGGAAGAAATGCCGGAACAGGAGGGCCAGAAAGGTGATGAGCACGCCTCCCACGATGTTGACGATGATCTTGGATATACGGAGCCTTTTGGAGGCCAGGACCCACACATACAGAAGGCAGCCTATGAGAAAGGCAGCCAGGCTGTCCATCACGCCCGCCCCCAGAAGGAACCCGAAGCACCCGCTTCCCATGCCTGCCGCAAGGATCTGCAGATAGCCCTTCGTGGGCGGGATCTCTTCAATCTCCTTCAGACGCTCAAAGGCCTCATCGATCCCCACAAGGCCGGCGGAGATCTCCCGAGAGAGAGCATTCACCTCCGCCACGATCCCAAGGTGGGAGGAGGACAAAGGGATATGCTTTACCCGGGTGTAGGTGTCCCCGTCGCCGATCTTGATGCTGACAATAATGGCATGACTGAGTGTAAACGTGTCCACATCATCCACGTGAAAGCGCCCGCATATGTATTTGATCGTCTCCTCCACACGGAAAATCTCACCGCCGTTTTTCAAAAGGATGCGCCCCGCCTCCAGGGCCAGATCCAGCACCTTCTTGGGATCTGCCTCTGTCTTCAGGTCCTTTTTCAGGTAGATCATGTCCGTCAGCAGCACCCCCTCATCCCAGATGGGCTCCCTGTAATTGGCTGTAAAAAATCCGGGCACAATGTGGGAGTGGACAAAGCCGCAGTGCTGGTAAAAGCGGATCGTCTTCTCCGTGTTCCCGGTCCCCACATACATGGTGTCGCACTGATAGCTGTATTTCTCGCACACATAGTGGACAAGGGCCGTGCCATACCCCCTGCCCTGAGCCTCCTCCCTGGTGGCCAGGTTCTTCAGCTCACATTTTCTTTTCCCAATCTGACAGACAACACAGACAGACTGCACCTGCCCCTGGTCATCGTATAACGCAAACATATCCCCGGAGTCCAGATACTTCTCTATCATGTCCTCCTGGGGATCTGCCAGCATCAGTAAATCGAGAAATGCAGTCTTCTGCAGTGTAACCTGTTGAATTTCCATCCCTTTTTCCGTCCCTCTATCCGCTGTTTCCATTTACAAGTTCAGCCTATTATAACACCATCCTTTCAAAAATGACAGAGGAATTTTGGACTGTTCTTACACAAAAACAATAGCAAAAGAGGAGGCGGCGTCCCGGCATACCAGACGCTGCCTCCTCTCCTTATACTTTTAGTTGATATATCCGGCCTTCTTCAGCTCCTCCTGGGCTCTGCCCAGGTTGGCGTCAGACACCAGGATGATAGGCCCTGTACAGCCCATGCCGCTCTCCGCATAAATCCCCAGCTTCCAGAGAGCCCGCACGCCGTCCTCCAGATCCATGATCTCGATCCCCGCGATCTGTGATGTCACCGGTTCCTTGGCCGGCGCCTTCACTTCCTCCTGCTCCACAGGCTTTGCAGACGCCTTTCTCGCTGCCAGGATATCCGCCAGGCCCGCCTTCTTGGCTGCGGCGAACTCCTCCTTCGCGATATCAAACACCTTACCTCTCAACAGCTCAGCCGCATAGCTCAGCGCCCCCTTGATGAGAGGCGCGCCGGAAGCCCTGGAAATGATCAGCACCAGCTGCTCATAATTTTCCCCAATACCAGGGCCGTAGCCAAATCCTGACGCCTCATAGCTTCCTCCTGTCGTGAAGGAGGAGAGCATCTTGATCAGGATATTCCCGGACAGCGAATCACATACCATAATATCCGCCGACCCCTGGAGCACATCGTTTCCTCTCATGACACAGCCTCCGTCCGCCCTGGCGGACTCGGCAAATGTGATATCGTACCCGTTCTCCTTCAACTGCTTCAGGGCGATCTCTGTCTGACGCGCCCCGTCCACGTTCAGGATCCCGACTGTGGGATGCTCCTTTCCGCAGGCTTTTGCGGCGATGATCCCGTAAATGGCATTTTTTATCATGCCCTCAATGCGGTCCGCGCTGGAGGTACCCGTAGTGGTGGCCACAAACATCTCTCTTCCCCTGGCAGGGGTGACGGCCCGGCCCACAGTGGAGACGCCGATGGGGAACGGGAAATGCATGGTGACAGCCCCGTCCACTTCCTTGTTCTTCAGGAGCTCCTCCATCTTCCTGTGTCCTTCATCCTCGTCCGCCACCTTCACCGTGGTCACGCCCTCCGCCTCAAGGGTGCCGATGTAATACACATCAATGCCTTCCCTGGCAGCCGCAACAGCCGCCTCCATAGCGTTCTCCTCGCCGTGTTCGCTTCCCATACCGGTGAGAGCGATCTTGGGCTTTTTCCCGAACCGGCCGCTCTCCAGTCCCTCTGCCATTTCCATAAAGGTGGAGGCGATTATTTTCTCAATATGATCAGCCATGTTCCACCCTCCTTTACTCTGCCAGAAGCGCTGCCGCGAACTCTTTCATGGCTTTTGCGATCAGCCCTTTTACTTCCTCTTCGGAGACGCCGCTCTCTTTCTTCTCCTGGTCTGCCGTGTTGCCGTGGATGACAAAAGACACACCGTCAAAAAGATTGGTCATACGGCCAAGGAAAAGGCTTCCCTTTCCGATGATCATGGCATTCTTGATCTTTCCTTCCAGGATATCCTCCCTGGCAACGCCGATGTAAGGCACGCCGGAGGGGATATGTCCCTGGGTGGGCGCCCAGCCGGTCAGTCCGTGCTTCTTTGTGAAGTCTGCCAGCTCCTTGCGGTCCAGCTCTCCTCTCTTCACAGCCAGGGCGCCGATCATCTTGTAGTTGGCCAGAGGCACATCTCCGGCTCCCGCCGGCTTGGTGATATCCGGGTTCTGCATCTCCGGTGAATACTTGTCGATATCCGGTATCTTCATGCCCGCCCTGTCCAGAGGGTCAGCTACAAGACTGCCGATGACAGCCTGGGGAGCAGAGCCTGTTCCCACTGTGTGGCGTCCCAGCATATCCAGGTCGATCTCCGGGCTTACGCCGTCGTTCTCTGTGATGACAACGGCAAATCCGCCCAGGCAGTCCTCCAGGATGGGGAGGCCCTTTTTCACGTGGTCCTTGCCGTTCATACCAAGCTTGGCCGTGCAGCCGCCGCTGGTCACGACAACAGTCTTGTATGCGCCGGATTTCACCAGAGCCGCCGCCTCAATGACAGCATGGGTAGGCGCCGCACAGAAGCCTCTGGCGTCAGAGCCTGTGGCGTTCACAAGTCCTGCCACCTCTGCTGCCGCCTTTGCGAAGTTGCCGCCGCCTCTCTGGTTCATATCGCCGCAGGCCTCCTCCGCACAGTCGATGACGTACTCCACGTCCTCCTTTTTGATGCCCGCGTTGCGGACCGCGTAGAGGAGCGCCAGCACGCTGGACGCCTTGCTCATCAGGTTCTCGTGCATCACGTGGGCAGACAGGTTCTGGTCAATGTCGTGGGCGGCCTTCACACAGCCCACCAGTTTTCCATCGAAATACAGTCCTTCTGCATGCTCTTCATTTACAAACTGCTCGATCTCGGAAAGCTCCACACCCTCGTGCACTCTTTCCAGGATCTCTTCTGTGATCACCGGATCTTTTGCCAGCGCTTCCTTATGGGCTGCGACAAATCCCTTCTCCAGTCTTACCACCTCGAACATGTCGCTGGCCTGCACAAGGAGGAGGAACTCTTCCTCAGGCATGATCTCGCCAAATTTTCCGTAGCGGTCCGCCCCTTCCATCTTCTTGTCGTACCAGGGGAATTCCACTTCCGCCAGCTCCTCCGGATGGACGTTGCCGATATAGGTCTGGTTTGGCCAGTAGGATACCGCCTCCTCATATGAGCGGAGTTTTTCCGGCACTTCCTTCAGATACTCCGACTCAGGATTGACGATGCGCTCTGTCGTCTGTGTTGTTCCGTTATACAAAACCATATCCGGTGTATGTACTAAAATATAGCTTGCCCCTTTGATCACACTGTTCATGGGTTTTTCCCCTTTCTTCTTTTTTATCCATAATAAGCAGGGCGGCGGGGTGACACCGCCCCGCCCTCCTAGAATTTACAATATTGCTCTCTGATAGCTGTCATCTCGGAAATGATATCATCTACATCGAGAACCATCTCCATCATGCTGATCTGCTCATCATAGACAGCCTCATCAAATTCTTCCTTCATCTCCGGCTCGCATACGTGATAAACCTGAAGTCCAAGCTGGACTCCTGTCAATGGACCTGCGAAAGTAGGATCTCCTGCTGTAACAGTCTCAGCTGCAAGACCTGCAGCCTCGCCCTCTGCAGCTCCGAGAACTACAACAAGGTTCTCCGGGCCGTACTCGTCAGCAAACTCCTTTACTCTCTTCTGGTTTTCCAGATCCATTGCGCCTGCGCTCGTTCAGACGAAGCATTCCGTGGACGCGAATACCACTTCCCCGCCAGCCGTCTTTACACACTCGGCAATGGCAGGTCCCGGAATTCCGTCACGGTCTCCGATAACTATCACTTTTTTGTTTTCCAAAATAGCCATAATTATGCGTTCTCCTTTCTTATGTTGTTTTTTGCTGCTTTAAAATTTTTATGATTAAAGATATTTCTTAATCATCGCTTCAATGCTCTCCGGTGTGCAGTCGTCTTTTACAAGCTCCTCGACTTTCTCTCCATCCTTGTAGATGGCCATTACCGGAAGTCCCAGAACTTTCTGGGAAATGGCAAGGCGGCGCGCCTTTGTGGTGTTCAGGGATGTGAATTTGATCTTGTCCCCGTATGTGTCTGCAAACTCATGTACCTTCGGCATAAGAGCCTGGCAGGGCACACAGCCGTCTCCATAGAAATCAACGAATACATATCCGTCAGCTTTCAGCACTTCTTCTTCAAATGTGGTCTTATCTACATCAATCATTGTTCTCTGCTCTCCTTTTCTTTCCAGATGTTTTTCCTGGTCTCTAAAAATAATCGGACAGGCTTCTCTCCACCTGTACAGCGGCGATGGCTCCATCCGCAGCTGCCGTCACAACCTGACGGAGGCTCTTGATGCGGACATCTCCCACTGCGTAGACATTGGGAATATTTGTGTGCATGTCCTCATCGGTGCGGATATAGCCTCTCTCGTCCATATCCAGGATGCCCTCAAACAGCTTGGAGTTGGGAACGGTTCCGATAAAGCCGAACACGCCGAACATGCCGTCTTCCTCGTCCGCCTCCACAGTTCTCACTTCGCCGGTCTTGACATTCTTCACCTTCATCCACTGGAGGATGTCGTCTCCTCCTAACTCCTCCACAACGCTGTCCCAGAAGAACTCGATCTTCGGGTTCGCGAAGGCCTTCTCCTGGATGGATTTGGCTGCGCGCAGCTCGTCTCTTCTGTGGATGATGGTAACTTTTCTGGCGAATTTTGTCAGGTACATGGCCTCCTCCACTGCGGAGTCGCCTCCTCCTACGACAAACACTTCCAGATCCTCAAAGAAGTTGGCATCGCAGGTAGCGCAGTAGGATACGCCTTTTCCTCTGAACTCAGCCTCGCCCTTGCATCCGATGGGGCGTGCGTAAGCGCCGGTGGCAATGATCACATTTTTTGCCTGGTACTCATTTTTCGCACTCTTCAGGATCTTGATCTCGCCGCTGAAATCCACTGCATTGATGGTGTCGGCAACGCGCTCTGCGCCGAACTTCTCCACCTGCTGTGTCATTCTTGCGATCAGGGAAGGACCTGACTCCCCTTCCACCATCTGGCCGGGATAGTTCTCAATGTCATCCGTGATGGCGATCTGTCCTCCGTCCTGGCCCTTCTCGATGACCAGTGTGGAAAGGCGGCTTCTACCTGCGTACAGTCCTGCCGCCAGACCACCGGGGCCTGCGCCCAGGATGATTACGTCATAAACTTTGCTCATCGGTAACATCTCCTTTTCATTTTGTTTTCATTTTAATCGAAAATGGTCTGGCCGTCCACCTCTGTTGTGAGAGCTGTCAGGGCTTTCTCCACGATATGGCGGCGGAGTTCTTTCTCCTCCTCGTGGCTTAAGGCCGGATTACCAAGGGGATGGGGGATCGCGATAGCCGGAACGATCCTGTTGGCTCCTACGGTCATGGAGATCGGTGTTACTGTACAGATGTGTACTACCGGAATGCCAGCCCTCTCAATTTCTTTCACCATCGTTGCACCGCAACGAGTACAGGTGCCTCATGTGGAGGTCAGGATAACTGCGTCCACGCCGTCCGCCTTCAGTTTCTGTGAAAACTCGTCCGCAAAAGCCTTGGCAGATGCAACGGCTGTACCGTTTCCTGTTGTTGTATAGAAGAGATGATGAAGCTCGCCGATCTTTCCTTCCTTCTCCATGTCTCTGAGCACGTCCACAGGAAGCACCCTGTCTGCGTCCTCATTGGCATAGACCGGATCGTATCCGCCGTGAGCCGTCTCGTATGTCTCGGCTGTCAGATCCATGACGCCTGCTATATCGTACTCACCGTAGTGGGAAGCACTGGAACTCTCAATGTGGTCCGGATTTCCCTTGGGAACAATACCGCCGGATGTGACAAGGGCGATCTTTGCGTGGGCCAGATCCTTCACTGCCGGATTGGGAGCCACCTTGTCAAAGCTGGGCATGGGATACTCTGTCTCGAAAGGCTTGTCCGCCAGCTTCTTAAGGAGCATGTTCACAGCGCGCTTTGAACCTCTCTCCTTCTCGAAGAAGTTTACCCTGACGCCGTTCGGCATATA
>DWWN01000006.1 GCA_019119685.1 Candidatus Faecalibacterium faecigallinarum | reverse complement strand
TATGGTGTATAAAAGATAGAGACCCAAAACAGGCTGAAAGGAAGGTCCTTTTCCTTTCAAAAGCATTATAGCATACCCCCCCCGGTGTCAAGGCCCGATTTACAAATTTTTGGTTTTTGCTTTCTTTTCTTTACTTCCTGTCTTTTCGGCCCGGTTCGCGCCGGAGGCGTGGAGGTAGATTTTGGGCGAAGGAGAGGGAAATTTTGTATATTTATGCCGTGCATTTTTGCTTCCCTCTCCGTTCTGGCCCTCTCCGCCGCCTGCGGCGGCACCTCCCCCGCACGCGTGGGAGGCAGTAGCCTAAAGGTTACGTTTTGGCTCCCCCGCGTGCGGGGGAGCTGGCACAGGGTGCGTAAGCACCCTGTGACTGAGAGGGCTAAAAACTGGCGCGCAGCGCCTGTGAAGGAGCCAAAAAGAAAAGCGTCCGTTTCCGGGCGCTCTGGCGTTTGTGTGGTTTTCCAAAAATAGCTTTTTGCCCTATCTCTCAAACATCCCTTCTTCCAGCCGGACGTCGTGCTTGGGCACTTTGGCCCAGTCGAAATCGGGCAGCAGGCTTTCGGGGGTGCGGGGGGCGGGTTCGGGCTGCAGGCCGTAGAGATAGGCCAGCTTGCCGATGATCTCGGGGGCGGTGTAGCGGCCCCGGAGGTTTTCCAGGCTCTGGTCGCCGTCCCGCTTGGACAGGCGGCGGCCGCCGGCATCCAGCAGCAAGGGACAGTGGGCGAACACCGGCGGCGTCAGCCCCAGCAGCCGGTACAGATAGATCTGCCGGGCGGTGGAGCTGAGCAGGTCGGCCCCGCGCACCACCTCGGTGACGCCCATCCGGGCGTCGTCCACCACCACCGCCAGCTGATAGGCAAAGACGCCGTCGGCCCGGCGGAGGTAAAAGTCCCCGCAGCCGGTGAGCAGGTTTTCCCGGTGGGGGCCCATGCACAGGTCGGTGAAGGCGACCTCCTCGTCCGGCACGCGGATGCGCCAGGCCGGGGCCTTGACCCGGCTCTTTTGGGCAATTTCGGCGGGGGTCAGGTCCCGGCAGGTGCCGGGATAGACCACGTTGCCGTCGGCGGTGTGGGGGGCGCTGGCCGCGTGCAGCTGGGCCCGCGAGCAAAAACACGGGTATACAAGCCCCATAGCATCGAGCTTTTTATAACTTTTTGTATAGATTTCCCCGCACTCGCTCTGGTAATAAGGGCCGTGCGGCCCCCCGCGGGAGCCCCCTTCGTCCCAGTCCAGCCCCAGCCACAAGAGGTCTTCCTCCAGCTGGCCGGCGTAGACGCGGGGACAGCGCGCGGCGTCCAGATCCTCGATCCGCAGGACGATCCGCCCTCCCCTGCTTTTGGCCGACAGCCAGGCCAGCAGGCTGCACGCCAGGTTGCCCAGATGCAGCCGGCCGCTGGGGCTGGGAGCAAACCGCCCGGTCGGGCCGCTCACAGTCCGAGGCTCCACACCCCGTCGGCAGGCTGGAAGATGGGGGTGTTGTAGAACACGGCGCAGGCCCGGGCCATATCCACGGCGTCGGCGCAGCTGGCGGTCTCCACCGCCGAGTGCATGGCCAGCTGGGCCAGGCCGATATCCACCATGGGGATGGCGATCTGGTGGCCCAGCAGGTTGCCCAGGGTGGAACCGCCCCGGACGTCGGCCCGGTTGGCGAAGATCTGCAGCTGCACCCCGGCCTTGTCGCAGATGCGCTGGAAGGCCGCGGCGGTCAGGCCGCTGGTGGTATAGGTCTGGCTGGCGTTGTATTTGAGCAGGATGCCGCCGCCCATCTTGACCGGGCTGCGGGGGTCGCTCTTTTCGGGGTGGTTGGGATGGGTGGCGTGGCCGTTGTCGGCGCTGAGCAGCAGGCTGTTGGTGCGGGCCCGGACGCTCTCGTCCCGGCTGACGCCCAGCGCCTCCTCGATGCGGGCCATGACATCGGCCATCAGGGTGCCCTGCGCGCCCTGCCGGGAGGAGGAACCAACCTCCTCGTTGTCGAACATACACCAGACGTCGGCGCGGCCTTCCTCCGCGCCCTCGCCGGCCAAAAAGCCCTGCAGGGTGGTGTAGGCGCATTCCAGGTCGTCGATGCGGCCCGACATGAACAGTTCGCCGTTGACCCCGACCCGCTCGGCCTTCTGGCGGGTGCACAGCACCAGGTCGTGGGCCAGGATGTCCCCTGCCTGGACGCCGGCCTCCGCGGCCAGAATGTCCATCAGACGTGCACCGCCTTCCAGGCCGCAGATGGGCTGCAGGTCCACCTGGTAGTTCCACGCCTTGCCGGTGTTGGCTTCCCGGTCAAAGTGGATGCAGACGTTGGGGATGCACAGCAGCGCCCGGTCGGGAGCCACCAGACGGGTCTCCACCCCGCCCTCGGTCTTGACCAGCAGACGGCCGGCCACGCTCAGGGGCCGGTCCAGCCAGGTCGAGGCGATCATCCCGCCGTAGCCCTCGGTCTCGGCTTTCAGGTAGCCGCCCTCGGCAATGTCCGCCACTTTGATCCGCCAGGTGGGCGAATCGCTGTGGCTGGCCGTCACGTGCCAGCCGGCCAGCCGGCCCCGGGGCATCCGCCAGGCCAGCACCGCCGAGCCATTGCGGGTGGTGTAATAGCGGCCCCCGGCTTCGAGATGCCAGGGCTGGCCCTCCGGGCAGAGGGTGTAGCCCGCTTCTTCCAGCAGCCGGCCGGCGGCGGCCGCCGCGTGGAAGGGGCTGACGCTCTGATCCAAAAATGCAAACAGGCCGTTCAGCAGAGCCTGCTCGTCCATGTAAGGTGCATTCATTGTTGTATCCTCCAAACGGGAAAGGCTTTGTCCGCCTCTCCAAGGTAGTTTCGGCCCTACGATTATAGCGCTTTTCCGCCGGGCGGTCAATGCGCGCAAAAAAACCGCCCCTGTTTTTGCAGGTGCGGTTTATCCTTCATAATGGCCTCTGCAGGCGGCGATAAGGATCGCGCCGTCCTGCTCCCGGTAAACGAGCCGGTTGGCATCGTCGATGCGCCGGCTCCACCAGCCGCTGAGGTCGGCTTTCAGCGGCTCCGGTTTTCCAATGCCGTCATAACTGCTCCGCTGGATATCCCGGATCAGGGCATTGATCCTTTTCAAAGTCTTTTTATCCTGGGTCTGCCAATAGCAGTAATCCTCCCAGGCCCGTTCATCCCAGAGCAGTTTCATCTGTCAGTCCTCGATCAGTTCATGTTCGGTCAGTTTGGCCCGGCCGGATTCGATCTCCGCGATCACTCTGCGCAGGTACTTCATATTGCTTTCGGAATAGAACGGATCGGCGGCGATCTCAAACGGGATCCGTCTTTCGTTGCCCACCTTGACGGCAAAAATGTTGAAAGCCGTGCTCATGCTCATCCCCATTTCTTTGCAGGCCTGCTCCATCTTCCGTTTAACTTCTTCATCCATCCGAAAATTTACCATCGTCTGGCCCATCAGGACCCCTCCCTTCTTTTTTCCTACCTCCAGTATAGCCTCTTGTAAAGCAAATGTCAATGTTTTGCTTTACAAGAGTTTGCTCGCTCAAAAGCACGTATCCAACCGTGCAATAACTGAAGGCGCCAAATCGTTTTTAAGAGGAAAGGGCATTCTTTTCCAGCAGGTCGTCCAGCTGGCGGCGCAGCTCTCCAGCGTCAAAGCCGAACACCAGCTGCACCTCCTTGCCGTGGCAGCCCAGGCCGTCCGGCGCAAGGGAATGCAGGGCCTTTTCGTCCAGCCGGCCGGGGTCCTGGACCCACACCCGCAGACGGGTCAGGCAGTTGTCCACCCGGAGGATGTTCTCCCGGCCGCCCAGCGCGGCCACCAGGGCCTTGAAGGGGAAGCCTTCTTCCCGCCCGGCGGGGGCCTGGGTGGGCGCTTCCTCCTCCCGGCCGGGGGTCCGCAGGTCGAAACGCCGGATCAAAAAGGTGAATACCATAAAGTAGACGGCAATCTCGGCCGCCGCCAGCAGGTAGAGGACGGGGTAATGGGTCCGCGCCGCCCCGGCCGACAGGTTCATGGCCAGGGAGGACAGCAGCCCGCTGGTAAAGCCTGTGACTCCGCAGACATCCAGCAGGACCATGAACGTCCCCGCGATGGCTCCGTGGGCCAGCCAGAGGACCGGCGACAAAAAGCAGAACAGGAAGTCCAGCGGCTCGGTGACGGAGGCCAGGGCGGCGGTCAGCAGCAGCGGACAGAGCATGGCCGCGGTGCGGCGGCGCTTTTCGGGCCGGGCGCACCAGATGAAAGCCGCCACGATCCCAAAATAGCCGAAGGTCTTGGTAAAGCCGGTGTACATCCAGCGGATGCTGTCCGAAAAGGGCAGCCCCATATTGTACTCGGCCATCAGGACGGCGTAGGCCCCGGTATAGACGTGCTCCCCCACCGTCAAAGTGCCGCCCACCGAACTGAACTGGAACGGGATGTAGATCAGATGGTGCAGGCCGGTGGGGATCAAAACCCGCTCCAAAAAGCCGTAGAGGAACAGCCCCGCATCCCCTGCCGCGGCGATCCACCCGGTGAGGCCGTCCACCGCCTGCTGGATGGGCGGCCACACAAAGCAGGAGGCCAGCCCCAGCCCGGCCGACACCGCCGTCATGCACAAGAACGACCAGCGGACGCCCCCGTAAATGCGCAGCGGCGCGGGGCGGAACTTTTTCTCGCAGGTCCGGTTGTAGACCCAGCCGGTCAAAAAGCCCAGCAGGACGCCGCCGGTGACGCCCATGTCCACCGTCTGGATGCCCAGCACCACGGCCTGTCCCGAGCCGTACAGGCCCAGGGTTGGGTCGGCGGCGGCCAGGCGGCCCAGCTGCTGCAGGGTGGTGTGCCCCGCCGTCAGAAAGACCAGGTAGGACAGCAGGGCGATCATGCCGGCCTGATGCTTGTCCCGCCGGGCCGTGAAAGCCGCGATGCCCACGCAGAACACCACGCTCAAATTCTGGACGATGGCCATCATCCCGTCGTAGGCCACATGGCCCAGCAGGGCCAGCGGCGGCCACTGCAGGGCGGGCACCACCGCGCCCAGCCCCGCCGACGCCGCCAGCGCTCCGGCGGCCAGCACCAGGCCCGCTGCCGGCAGATAGCCCAGCGCCGCCAGCATGGCGGTGGAAAACCGTTCCAGCGTGCACAGCATCCGCTCTTTTGGCTTCATGGGCGCCCCTCCTCTCCTGTCCGTTCGACATCGTATGAGCTCATTATACAAAGGCCGGTATGCCCTGTCAATCGCCAACAAGTTGCATAAAGTGCAATATGTTTGCACTTTGTGCTCATGTTGACAACCGCGGCCCGGCACAGTATACTGATATTAGAATCACTGTTATGACAAAAAACACGCTGCCGCACCATCCGGCGTTCAAAGGAGGTCATCTGCTATGAAAAGCAATCTTTGGTCCCGCATCCGCGCGGCGGGGTGCTGCGCGGCCTTCTCTCTGGTCCTTTTCCTGGGCGGCTGCACGTCGGCCGCCAGCAGCACTTCCACCGCCCCCTCTTCGTCCTCCCAGGCCCTGAGCGAGGCACCCACCTCCCAGGTGGTGCCCTCGGGCGAGGACGACACCGTCCCTGCCCCCAGCATTGACGCCACCGAGAACGGCTTCAACGGCCTGACCGACCCCACCGAGGCATTCTCCCGCGGGCTGGGCTGGGGCCCCGGCACCGCCGGCACCTCCCTCAAGCAGGCCGCAGCCGCAGCCGCCATGATGGACTGGGCCGAGGAAAACGGCGCGGCCGACCGCAGCGCCGGCAGCCTGAACGACTGCCTGTCCGGCTGGTTCAACAGCCTCGACACCTCCGATCAGGAGAACTTTGCCGAGGCATGGCCCCTCATCGAGACGTCGGCCCAGCGCATCCTCGAGGACCCCGAAGCCGAAGCCCCCGTCCTGGAAGACGCCGGCGTGGAGGAGATCCCCACCTGCTCGAAAGAGGACTGGGACGCATTTGCCGGCGCGATGAAGGCCGTGGTCCCCGCGCCGCAGCAGTAAAGCCCGCCGCACCCCAAACCAAAACGCACATACGGCAAAGGCCGCAGCCCCACACAAGGGCCGCGGCCTTTTTCAGTTTGATCGAACTTTTACACTTTCTTCAGCACATAAGCGCGCTGGCCCAGGCCGATCTTCTCGGCCTGCTCCAGAGTGGCCTTCCACTCAATGTTGGGGTTGGAGTCCTTGAAGTTGTCGTGGTAGCAGTTCCAGCCGGGACGGGCCAGGTTCTGGCCCAGCTGGCTGTTGGCGATGGGCGCGGCGGCCAGGCAGGCGTCGGCGCAGGCCTGGTCCAGGGCCACCGGGTCGAAGGAGGCGAACATCCCGATATCCGGCAGGATGGGGGCGTCGTTTTCACCGTGGCAGTCGCAGTTGGGGCTGATGTCCTGCACCAGGCTGATGTGGAAGCAGGGCCGCCCGGCGCACACCGCTGCGGCGTACTCGGCCATCTTGCGGTCCAGCTCCTCGTTGGCGCTGCTGTCGATCGAGTAGACGGCGTCAAAGCTGCACGCGCCGATGCAGCGGCCGCAGCCCTTGCACAGGTCGTAGTCGATCACAGCCTTGTTCTCGGCGTCGTAGTGGATGGCGTCCGAGCCGCACTCCTTGGCGCAGCGGTGGCAGCCCCGGCACAGCTCCCGCTGGACGGCGGGCTTGCCCGAGGAATGCTGCTCCATCTTGCCGGCGCGGCTGCCGCAGCCCATGCCGATGTTCTTGATGGCGCCGCCAAATCCGGTGGACTCGTGGCCCTTGAAGTGGGTCAGGCTGATAAAGACGTCGGCGTCCATGATGGCCCGGCCGATCTTGGCCGTCTTGCAGTATTCGCCGTTGGGCACCGGGACTTCCACCTCGTCGGTGCCGCGCAGGCCGTCGCCGATCAGGATCTGACAGCCGGTGGTCATGGGCCAGAAGCCGTTCAGCTGGGCGCACTCCAGGTGTTCCAGCGCGTTCTTCCGCTTGCCCGGATACAGGGTGTTGCAGTCGGTCAGGAAGGGCATCCCTCCCTGCTCCTTGCACAGGTCGGCCACCACCTTGGCGTAGTTGGGCCGCAGGAACGCCAGGTTGCCCAGCTCTCCAAAGTGCATCTTGATGGCCACGAACCGGCCGTCCATCTCGATGTTCTTGATGCCGGCGGCGATGCACAGCCGGCGCAGCTTTTCGGTCAGGCTGGTGCCCACCGGGCACCGGAAATCGGTATAATATACAGCGGAACCTTCCATGTTCGTTTTCGTCCTCCTTGCGGGCGGGGCGCGCCCCGCCGGGTGAATCTTTCCCTTTGAAGTATACCACAAAGCCCCAAGTCAGGGAAGGCAAACAAAAAGGCCCCGGCCGCCTGATGCGCCGGAGCCTTGCCGATTTTTGGGGTATGTTCAGGCGAAAGCCGTGACCGCCGCCACCGCCAGCACCACCACGCCCAGCACGATGCGGTAGATGCCGAAAAACTTGAAGTCGTGGCTCTTGACGTAGGCCATCAAAAAGCGGATGGCCAGCATACTGACCACGAAAGCCGACAGACAGCCCGTGACCATGATGGCCGTCTCGGTGCCGGTCATGGTCTGGCCGTCCAGCACGAACTTGACCACCTTGAGCAGGGACGCCCCCGCCATGACCGGGATGGCCAGGTAGAAGGTGAACTCGGCCACCGCCGCGCGGGACAGCCCCAGCAGCAGGCCGCCCACGATGGTGGCGCCGCTGCGGGAGGTGCCGGGGATGATGGCAAGGGTCTGCCACAGGCCGATGATGAGGGCCTCCCGGTAGCTGATCTGGTCCAGACGGGTGACGCGGGCCGAGGTTCCCCGGTTCTCCACCACGATGAACAGGATGCCGTACAGGATCAGCATGGCGGCCACGGTGATGTAATTGTAGAATTTGGCCTCCATCCACTCGTCCAGCGGGCTGATGACCAGCACCGGCAGGGTGGCCACCACCACCTTGAACCACAGGCTCCAGACCGGTGCCTTGGAGATGACCCGGCCGTGCCGCAGCCCAAAGGGCCAGAGCTTGCCCCAGAACAGGACCACCACCGCCATGATGGCGCCCAGCTGGATCACCACCCGGAACATGGAAAGAAAAGCGTCGCTGGCCTCAAACTGGATCAGCTGCTCCACCAGGATCATGTGGCCGGTGGACGAAATGGGCAGCCACTCGGTGACGCCCTCGACAATGCCCATCAACAGGGCTTTGATGATTTCTATGAGCATGGATTCCCCTCCCTGCGCCGGCTGTGCCGCGCGCGTATGACTTTGGTCTTTTCAGTATACCATATTATGAGCCCGTGCGCACGGGTAAGCCGAAAATTTTCACGTCCGGGCCGCCTTTTGCCCGCATTGACGGGCTTTCCCGAACCGGTTATAATAAGAGCGGACGGGCTTGCCGTCCGAGCCGCAAAACGATCTGTATTGTTTTTGCAAAAATTCATCTTTTGTATTCTATGCTTTGCCGGAAGGGAGGCCGCACCATGGAACAGCCCTTTGACCTTGCCGCTTCGGCCGTCACCCCCACCCCGCGCGGGCGGGCGGTCCTCTGCGTCTGGGCGGCGCTGCCTGGCGTCGTGGCCGCGCCCTTTTTGTTCTGGCAGGGGTTCTGGCTGGGCTGCGGCTTCTGCGCCGTGTGGGCCGTGCTGGTATTCGCGGTCTGGGTGCGGGCCTGCAGTCTCGTGGCTACCCTGGGCAGCCGCACCCTGACCCTGTATCTCGGGGTGGCTTTTCCGGTGGAGCGGGTCATCCCGCGGCACAGCATCACCTCGGCCCTGATCTTTCGCACTCCGCTGCTGCGGCTGGCGGGGGCCTGCGTGCTGCTCATCTTTACGCCGGGGATGTGGGCGGTGCTGCCCGGCGTCCCGCTGGAAGCGGCCGACGCCATTTCGGCGGCCCTGCTGGCCGGGGAGGACGTCTCGTGACCGGGCGGCGGCGGTATCACCCCTTCTTTGCCCTGCGGTTCATGCGGCGGACGCTGCTGCTCTATCTGGTGCCCCTGGTGCAGGTTTTGTTCCAGCGGGACTGGGCGGCCCTGACCACCGCCCTGGTCCAGGATGCGGCTCTGTTCTGCCTGCTGGCGGCGGTCAGCTGGGTGATGCTGCGCGCATCCAGCTGGGAGCTGGATGCCGGCGGGGTGTTGCGGCTCCGGTGGGACCTGCTGGTCTCCTTTGAGCGGACCATCCAGGGCGGCCAGCTGGCGGCGGTCCAGATCGAGCGGCCGGTGGTCTACCGGCTGGCGGGCGCCTGCCGTGTGACCCTTTACCCCGCCCTGCTGCCCAAACGCCAGGCCGTGACCCTCTGCTTCAAACGGCGGGACGCCGCCCGCCTGGCTGACTGCCTGATGCCTGCCCCCGTCCAGGAGACCTACCACCCCGCCGGGGGCGAGCGGCTGGCCTTTGTCCTGCTGGGGGCCAACAGCCTGTCCACCCTGCTGCTGGTCTGGCTTGCCATGCGCCAGGGGGACAGTGCCGCCGAGCAGATGGCCTGGCAGCAGCTGGGACAGGCGGCGGCCTGGGCGGCCCGCTGGCTGCCCGCCGGCCTGGCCTGGCTTTTGACGGCATGGACCCTCCTCTTTGGGGTGAGCCTGCTGCGCAGTTTCAGCCATACCGTCCGCTACACCGTCTGGCGGGGCGGCGGGGTGCTGGCCAGCCGGGGCGGGCTGTTCCTCCGGGTGGAGCGGCGGTTCCGCCTTGACCACCTGACCTGCGCCGAAGTGCGTCTTTCGCCGGCGGCCCGCCTGCTGCGCTGCTACCCCGTCTACCTCACCGCCGGCAGCTATAGCGCCGACGCCCCCCTGTTCGTCTACCGCGCCGGCCAGGAAGAACTGGTCCGGCGTCTGCTGCCCGGCTTTGTCCTGCCGCCCCGGCAGCGGCTGAGCCTGCGGCAGGTGCAAGGGCGCAGCCTGGTCTTTCTGGCGCCGGGCGGAGGGTGTCTGGCCTTTTTCGTCCTGTTGCTGCTGGTGGCCTTCTGGGCCCTGCCGGCGGCCGTCCCCCTGCTGGCTCTGCCGGCAGCGGCCTGCGCCGTCTGGCTGCTCTTTGAGGCCGAGGGGCTTTTCCGGGAAGGCGCCTGGACCGCCGGGGGCCGCCTGACCTTCCTGCGGCAGCGCCGGATGAGCCTGTGCTGCGTCTGCGTCTTTTCCCCGGCCGTGTCCCTTCGCATCACCCAGAGCCCCTGGGCGGTGCTGAAAGGCCGGGCCAATGTTACCATCGCCTATCCCGGCCGCCTGCACGAAACGGTCCGCAGCATCCCGCTGGCCGACGCGCAGAACTGCGCGGCCTTTCTTGAAAGGAATGATCCCTATGATCCACACCATTCTCTTTGATCTGGACGGCACCCTCCTGAACACCATCGACGACCTGGCCGATGCCGGCAACTGGGTCTGCGCCCAAAACGGCTGGCCCACCTTTACGGTGGAGCAGTACAAGCACATGGTGGGCAACGGCATCCCCAAGCTGGTGGAGCGCTTCTCCCCGGCGGACTGCCGCAGCCCCGAACAGCTGGCCGCCACCCTGGCCCAGTTCACCGCCCGCTACGACGCCCACAAGGAGGACAAGACTGCCCCCTATCCCGGCATCCCGGAGCTGCTGGATGCCCTCCGGGCCGAGGGCATCCAGACGGCGGTCTTTTCCAACAAGGCGGACGCCCTCTGCGGCGGCATCATCGACCACTACTTTTCCCCCGGGTCCTTTGCGCTGGTGCGGGGCAGCCGGCCCGGCGTGCCGGTCAAGCCCGACCCCGCCGGCGTCTACAGCCTGCTGGCCGACCTCGGCGCAGACCCCAAAACCACCCTCTTTGTGGGCGACAGCAACGTGGACATCGCCACCGGCCACAACGCCGGCCTGCCCGCCCTGGGGGCGGTGTGGGGCTTCCGCGGCGCGGACGAGCTGCGGGCCGCCGGCGCGGACGAGCTGGTCTGGCAGCCGGGGGACATTTTGACGTACATCCGCCGCGCCAATGCCGTGCAGCCCGGCTAAACTGCCGGTCGAGCGCCCCGGACTGGCAGTCGGTTGCCTCCACAGGCAAAATGTGGTACCATGCCCTCAAACAAGCAAAGGAGTGCAGACCCTATGAAACAGCAGACCTTCGGCGCCACCGTCGCCGCCCTGCGCAAAGAGCGCGGCATGACCCAGCTGGAGCTGGCCGAGCGGATGGGCGTCACCGACAAGGCGGTGAGCAAATGGGAGCGGGACCTCTCCCTGCCGGACACGGCTTCCCTGCCCAAACTGGCCGAAACGCTGGGCGTCACCGTGGACGAGCTGATGCTGGGCAAGCCGGCCGGACCCGCGGCGGAGGCATCGCCCACACCGTCTGAGGCGGCGCGCCTTGTCCCCCTCATCCTGCAGGGGGTGGCCCTGGCCATGGGCGTGGCCGTAACAGCCCTTTCCGCCCTGCATCAGCTCGACGCCGAAGCCGCCCTGCCCATGTTGGGGCTGGGCCTTGCGTGCCTGGCGGCCGCGCAACTGAACCGCTGGGAACCGTAAAACAGACCCAAAAAGCAAAAGGCCCTGCATCGTGTGATGCAGAGCCTTTCAGCGTGTCGCAAACGCGCCACACTTTCGGGGGAACCCATTTCTGCCCGCATACGCGGGTCAGAAATTCCTTCCCCCTAATCCTCTTGCGCTTAGCCGATTTTCGCGGCGCGCGAGCGCTTGCGAAAATCGGAGCGCTGCGCCAGCGGCGGCTCGCTGTTTCATCCACTGGATGCGCTTCGCCGCCGCTGCCCCTGGGGACAAAATTTGCCGCTGAACCGCGCACTCGCCGCAAAGCGGCTTGCACACTCTCAGCGGCAAATTTCCCTGTATGTGTCCCATCCATCCGCACATGTCGGCTGGATGGGACTTTTCGACAGTCTGCCGCCCTGTTCGATTCTGTCCGGCTTGCATAAAAAAAGCCCTTCAGCCTAAGCTGAAGGACTTTTTTGTATGACCCGTACGGGAATCGAACCCATGTTACAGCCGTGAAAGGGCCGTGTCTTAACCGCTTGACCAACGGGCCGGAAAATGCAGGACTTCGCTAAAACAGCAAGCAACTTACCAGCCACTATTGCGGCCGGCCCCCAAGTATTTTGGCGAAACCCTGCATCAATGGTAGCGGTAACTGGATTTGAACCGGTGACACTTCGGGTATGAACCGAATGCTCTAGCCAACTGAGCTATACCGCCACAATCTCCCCTGAATTTAGGGTGCTAGAACATTATACGAAAAATGTCTGCGGTTGTCAAGCCCTGCGCCGCGCTTTTTTGCAGGAATTTTTTTCCGCCGCTTTACGCGTCTTCCGCGAACAGATCAGTGGAGAGGTAACGGTCGCCGGTGTCCGGCAGCAGGGCGACGACGGTCTTCCCGGCGCTGTCCGCGCGGCGGCAGACCTCGATGGCCGCCCACAGCGCCGCGCCGGACGAGATGCCCGCCAGCACGCCCTCGCGGCGGCCCAGCAGGCGCGCGGCCGCATAAGCGTCCTGCTCGGTGGCGGTCAGCACTTCGTCGTAGACGCCGGTGTCAAGCACTTCGGGCACAAAGCCCGCGCCGATGCCCTGCAGCCCGTGCGCCCCGGCCGGGCTGCCCGAAAGCACGGCGCTGCGCGCCGGTTCCACGGCCACGATGCGCACGGCGGGGTTCTGCCGCTTGAGGTAACGCCCCACGCCGGTGATGGTGCCGCCGGTGCCCACCCCGGCGACAAAGACGTCGAGCTGGCCGTCGGTGTCCTGCCAGAGCTCGGGGCCGGTCGTGGCTTCGTGCGCGGCGGGGTTGGCGGGGTTGACGAACTGCCCGGCCACCATCGCGCCGGGGATGCCGGCGGCGAGCTCGTCCGCTTTGGCGATGGCCGCGGCCATGCCGCCCGCGCCGGGCGTGAGCACCAGTTCGGCGCCGTAGGCTTTCATCAGGGCGCGGCGCTCGGCGCTCATCGTGTCCGGCATGACGATGATAACGCGGTAGCCGCGCGCGGCCGCCACGCTGGCCAGGCCGATGCCGGTGTTGCCGGACGTCGGTTCGATGATGACTGCGCCGGGGCCCAGCCTGCCCGCGGCCTCGGCTTCGTCCAGCATGGCTTTGGCGACGCGGTCCTTGACCGAACCGGCGGGGTTGAAGGACTCGAGCTTGACCAGCAGCCGCGCGCGCAGGTCCAGCGACTGCTCCAACCGGCAGAGCTCCAGCAGCGGCGTATGGCCGATGAGCTGGTCGGCCGAGGTATAGATCTTGGACATGGGGCGCACCTTCCTTTTTTTAGAGTTCAGAGTTAAGAGTTTAGAGTTTAGATGTGGTGGACCCCGCGGCGGAGCCGCGGGGGAAAATCAGGAATTAGGCGGCGGCGGAACGGTGGGGGTTATTCCGCTTTCCAGCGTTCAGAGTTAAGAGTTCAGAGTTTAGATGTGGTGGTCTCCGCGGCGGAGCCGCGGAGGAAAATCAGGAATGAGACGGCGGAAAGGTGGGGTTATTCCGCTTTCAGCTCCAGGACGGTCAGCACGTCGTTATCGACGGTGAAGCGCACGGTGTGGCCGGCAAAGGCGAGGCCGTAGACGCGCGCGGGGTCGCGCTGGTAGCCGGGGCGCGGGTCGTTTTGCAGCACGCCTTCCAGCGCGGCGCGCTGGCGCGGCGGCAGGGCGGCCAGGCAGCCGCCGGGGTCGCGCACGGTCAGCGCGTGGGCGGCCGCGGGCCCGGCAAACCCGGCGGCGGCTTCGGGGTGGGCGTCCACGCCGGGCAGGTAGGGCTTGATATCGTAGATCGGCGTGCCATCCAGCAGGTCGGCCCCGGCGACGGTCAGCACCGGGCCTTCGGGGCCGTCCGGCTGCACGCCCACCAGCCGCACACAGGAAAGCCCCAGCGCGTTGGGCCGGTACGGGCTGCGCGTGGCGAACACCCCCATGCGCACATTGCCGCCCAGGCGGGGCGGCCGCACGGTCGGCGACCAGTTCGCGCCGTCGGCCCCGGCTGCGACGACCTGCGAAAACTGCCAGATCAGCCACAGGAGGCTGTAATCCTCCAGCCCGCGCAGCGCGTCGGCGTTGCGGAACGGCGGTGTGAACACAACCTGCGCGCGCAGCGCATCCACCAGCCCGCTCTGCCGCGGGATACCGAATTTTTCCCGGAATTCGCTGCGAATATGCGCGATCGGGGTCAGGGTATAGGCCGCTTCGGGCATGGGGGCCTCCTTTCGGGCGGAAGTTGTTTCAGAGTTAAGAGTTGAGAGTTAAGAGTTTAGATGTGGTGGAGCGCCGCCGCAGGCGGCGCAAAAAAAGTGAGGGAAGGTCTGTTCGCGGGCCTCCCTGTCGAAACTGCCGCGGACTCTGTTTTTTCCCGCGGCAACAGCCGCGGGTCCACCACATCTAAACTCTTAACTCTGCACTCTCAACTCTAAATCTTCAAGATTTTCCGCCACAGCGGTTTGGGGCGGGCGGCGTTTTGGGCCAGGGTGTGGTAGTATTTGAGGTCGTTTTCATAGATGCTGCCCCAGCAGCTGCGGTTGCGGCGCAGGTGCGGCCCGCGCGCCACAATGCCGCCCAGGAAATCCCGCGCCGCCGCATCGGTCGTATAGGCGGCCGCGCGGCTGTCCGGCAGCAGGACCGGCGCCGCGCACATGGCGCAAAAAGCGTCCCTGTCTTTGGACAGTTCGACAAGGGCGTCGGCCAAAGCGGCCGGGCTTTCATAATCGTCGGCGCAGACAAAGGCCGCGGGGTTGAACTCCTGCTTTACAAGCGGGTCGCCGCCGTAAACCGGCACGGCCCCGGCCGCCCAGGCGTCCACGATCTTCTCGGTACAATAGCCGGGGTCGGCGCTGTTCTCGATGGCCAGCGCAAAGCGGAACCCGCGCTGGAACGCCTGCTTGTCCGCCACCGGGCCGCCGGTGTTGTTGCGGAACCCTCCCCCGCTCTGCAACAGCCCGCGGGCGAACAGCTCGTCCATCACGGCGTTGCGCGCGGCGGAATAATCGTTGCTGACCACAGCCGCGCAGAACCCCGCGCGCGCGAACACATCCGCGGGCGGGGTTTTGTGCTTTTGCAGCGCCGGGGCCCAGGTGTCGCGCATCGCGTACAGCGGCAGGCGCAGGTAGCGCCCGTCATAGTCGAGCAGCGGGAAGCCGATGGCGTAGTCGTACAAATTGAGGTCCGGCCAGCTGTCCTCGCCCGAATACTGGATGCGGCAGCAGGGATACTCCAGCGCCGCATGCCCGAACGTGCCGCACAAAACAAAGTCCGGCTCCTCGGCCGGGCTCTGGCAGAATGTAAGCTCCCAGCCGCCGCTGCGCAGCGCCCGGGTCAGATAGTTGTCGCGCGGGTCCCAGTCGGGCGCAAGGTCGCACACGGCCAGGCGCACACGGCCGGGCATCAGGCCCGCACCTCGCCGTTTTTGCGCAACAGCGCAAATTTCAGGATGGCCGCCACCGTCTTGCTGTCCTTGATCTCGCCTTTCATAACCATGTCAAGCACCGTCGCAAACGGCATTGCGACCACGTCCAGGAACTCGTCCGGGTCCAGGTGCTGGCTGGTTTTTTCTAGGTCCTGCGCAGCCCACATGTAGATCTTTTCGCTGTCATAGCCGACAGTCGGGTAGATCACGCCCAGGTCGGTGTAGCGCCCGGCGGTCACGCCGCATTCCTCGGCCAGCTCGCGCTTGGCGGCCTCGAACGGGTCCTCGCCCGCTTCCAGCTTGCCGGCGGGCAGCTCCCAGATTTCCTCGCCCAGGGCATAGCGGTACTGGCGCACCATGTAGACCTCGTCATCCGGCGTCACGGCCAGCACGCAGGCGCCGCCGTGGTGGTGGACCACCTCGCGGAAGCTCGTGTCGCCGTTTTCCAGTTTCACCGTGTCGTAGGTGACGCGGATGACATGGCCGTTGAAAATCTCCTTGCTGGTCAGCGTGGTTTCGGTGTGCGCCATGGGGGGGCCTCCTTTGCAGAGCTTGGAATGGACCCGCGGCGGGGCCGCGGGGGAAAAGCAGAAATGGAAAAACCGGCAGGCCGGGCCGCGGTCCGGCGGCGCCGCCCTGTCTCTATGTTTGATTGTACCCTGCCGTGCGCGGCGCGTCAAGGTTTATTCGTCCGCAGGCTCGATGCCAAGCAGCTGTTCGGCGCGGCGGACCTCCTCCCCGGTCGGCGTGGGCACGCCGTCCAGCGTATAGGGGATGCCGAGCTTCTCCCACTTGAACAGCCCCAGCGTGTGGTAGGGCAGCACCTCCACCCGGCGCACCGTCGCCAGGCTTTCGATGAAGGCGCGGGTCTCGCGCAGGGCGTCCGCGTCGTCGGTCAGGCCGGGCACCAGCACATGGCGGACCCACATATCCTTGCCGTGGTCGGACAGCCAGCGCGCCATGTCGAGGATATTCTCGTTGCCGTGGCCGGTCAGCGCCTTGTGGCGGGCGCTGTCCCATTCCTTGATGTCGAGCATGACAAGGTCGGTATACTGCATCAGCTCGCAGAATTGGGAATAAAACGGCTCCGCGCGCGTAAAGGGCTGGCCGCAGGTGTCCAGCGTGGTGTGCACGCCTTTTTGTTTGGCCAGGCGGAACAGCTCGGTCAAAAATTCGATCTGCAGCAGCGGCTCGCCGCCGGAAACGGTCAGCCCACCGTTGTTTTTCCAGTAATTGTGGTAGCGGTAGGCGGCGTCGAACGCCTCGCGCGGGGTTTGGGCGTTTTCCCGGGAAAAGGCCCAGGTCTCGGGGTTGTGGCAGTAGCGGCAGCGCATGCGGCAGCCCTGTAAAAACAGCACATACCGCACGCCCGGCCCGTCGACCAGGCCGAACGTCTCGACCGAGTGGACGTAGCCGAGGGGGGCGGCAGAAGCGGGGGATGACATAGGGGGAACCTCCTTTTTTGCGCGGAAAACCAGCGGCGGGGTTGGCCGCACCGCCGGGGGCGTAAATTTTACGCGCGGTTTTCCCGGGTTGGCCGCGGCATTTTCCCGGTTCCGCAGGGCGGGCGTTCACGCCCGCCGCACATTGGCGATTTAAAATGGAGACGTTTGCCCCGCCGCAGGGTCCGGCGGGATGGGGGCATCCCGCCCTACGGACGCCCGGTGGGTTGCGGCTGTCCGGTTTCGCGGGTCATTTCGGAAGGTTTGTAGGGGCGGGATTTATCCCGCCCGGGGCCTTGCGGCGACGCAGGGTTCCCGGGACGATGCAAGCATCGTCCCCTACAGAGGTTTGTTATAACGCAGGGCCGCGGTTTCTCGGTTGGCCGCGGCATTCGCCGTCATCCGTAGGGGCGGATTCCATATCCGCCCGCGGGTGTTTGCGCCGCCGCGGGGTGCGGCGGGATGAGGGCATCCCGCCCTACGGCCGCCCGGAAGGCGGCGGCCGTCCCTGTTTGGCCCTAAACGCAAAATTTATTCGTAGGGGCGGGATTTATCCCGCCCGGGGAACCTTGCGCCGCCGCAGGGCCCCCGGGACGATGCAAGCATCGTCCCCTACAGAGGTTTGTTATAACGCAGGGCCGCGGTTTCTCGGTTGGCCGCGGCATTTTCCCCGGTTCCGCAGGGCGGGCGTTCACGCCCGCCGCACCTTGGCGATTTAAAATTGAGACGTTTGCGCCGCCGCGGCGT
>DWWN01000051.1 GCA_019119685.1 Candidatus Faecalibacterium faecigallinarum | reverse complement strand
TGACGAATAGCGCAGTAAAGTATGTTGATTTTGTTCACACCTTTATTTTCGTACTTTTTGCGCTATTTGTCATTATTTTTGCCCATTTTTATTTGCTTTTTCTTTTTCCAGTTTCAACTATTGATTCGCGTCCACTGGACGCGCTTCGCCGCGGCTGCCATTCGGCTTCGGCCCCGCCAATATCGAGTGATCTGCACCGCCTCTGCCTTTGCCGGCAGGGGCGTTTTTGCTCTTTGCGGGGCCGGGCGCGATTCGCGCCGAAAAAGCGCGCCGGCCGTGGAGGGAATGTATCACTTTTTGACAATTTGACGGAAATATTGTAAAGATTTTGTAATGTAAAATTGCTTGCGCCCAACACATTTTGCGGCTATACTGGAGTATAGAGAATGTGCCGCTGTGTCCGCACGTTCTTATCTGTCCAGAAAATGGTTGCATACAACTGTAAAAAAGGAGAGAATTTCTTATGAATATGATTTCGCGTCGTAAGTTCATGGCCGTGGCTGGCGCAGCCGCTGCCGTTTCTGTTCTGGCCGCCTGCGGCGGTTCTTCTTCCAGCACTTCCTCCAGCACCGCTTCTTCGGCTGCTTCCAGCGCTTCTTCCGCTGCTTCTTCCGAGGCCGCTGCTGAGGGCACCGCTGTTTCCTACGTCGCTCTGTGCTGCGATACCGGCACCATCGACGACGAGAGCTTCAACCAGGCCTGCTGGACTGCCGTCCAGAACTACATGGGCGACAACTGCCAGTACTACATCCCCGAGGCCGACGCCTCCGATGAGGACCGCGAGACCATGATCCGCCAGGCTGTCAACGACGGCGCCGACACCGTCGTGTGCGTCGGCTACCTGTACGGCGCTTCCCTGGCATGGGCTGCCGAGCAGTACCCCGACACCCGCTTCATCGCTGTTGACGTGACCCAGGCCGACATCGGCACCGACGCCATCCCCACCAACTGCTACTGCATCACCTTCAAGGAGGAGCAGGCAGGCTACCTGGCAGGCTACGCCATCGCCAAGGACGGCTACACCCACCTGGGCTTCCTGGGCGGCATGGCTGTGCCCGCCGTCATCCGTTACGGCTACGGCTTCGTGCAGGGCGTTGACGCCGCTGCGCAGGAGACCGGCAACGCCGTCGACATCAACTACTTCTACGGCGGCCAGTTCTACGGCGACGCCAACATCACCTCCCGTATGGAGGGCTGGTACACCAGCGGCACCGAGGTCGTCTTTGCCTGCGGCGGCGGCATCTACACCTCCGCTCTGGAGGCTGCCATCAAGTCCAACGGCTACATCATCGGCGTGGACGTTGACCAGAACTACATCGGCGCCAACGGCGTGGCCGACGGCACCTATGAGTACAACCCGTTCATCACTTCCGCTATGAAGCAGCTGACCACCGCCGTTGAGGACGCCCTGGGCGACATCGACAGCGGCGAGTGGGGCACCATCGCTGCCACCAACGGCAACTTCGGCCTGCAGGAGGGCGACTACGTCGGCCTGCCCACCGCCGAGGGCAGCTGGAACTTCCGCACCTTCACCGTGGAGGAGTACGAGGCCGTCAAGGAGAAGATTGCTTCCGGCGAGATCGTCGTCGACAACTCCAGCGAGGACAGCGTGAAGCCCACCACCAGCGAGCTGGTCACTGTCAACTACGTGCAGTAAAAGCCGTCGTTTATACCTACAGCAAACAAAGCAGAGCGCCCAAAAAGCGCTCTGCTTTTTTGTGTAAAACGCACATCTCTTTTTTCCTGCCGCCCGGATCTGTGAAAATCCTCTCTTTTTTTGCAAAATGCCGGATTTTTATCCATCTTTTCCTTGCAAAGTGTCCGCAGAATACGTTATAATGAATAAAGTGAGAACAATGCGTCACCATTGTGTGAAAGGAGAGTGAGCAGATTGGCCGAGGATTATGTGATCGAGATGCTCCATATTACCAAGGAATTCCCTGGGATCAAGGCAAACGATGATATTACCCTCCAACTGCGCAAAGGCGAGGTGCACGCCCTGCTGGGTGAGAACGGTGCGGGCAAAAGCACCCTGATGAGCGTTCTGTTCGGCCTGTACCAGCCCGAACAGGGCACCATCCGCAAAAACGGCAAGGAGGTGCAGATCCGCAACCCCAACGATGCCAACGCCCTGGGCATCGGCATGGTGCACCAGCACTTCAAACTGGTGGAGTGCTTCACGGTTCTGGACAACATCATCCTGGGGGTGGAGCCCAACAAGCTGGGCTTTCTGCAAAAGGCCGAGGCCCGCAAAAAGGTCATGGCTCTGAGCGAAAAGTACGGCCTGCGGGTAGACCCCGACGCTTTGGTCAGCGACATCTCGGTGGGTATGCAGCAGCGCGTGGAGATCCTCAAGATGCTCTACCGCGACAACGAGATCCTGATCTTTGACGAGCCCACCGCCGTTTTGACCCCGCAGGAGATCGACGAGCTGATGGAGATCATGCGCGGGTTCAAAAAGGAAGGCAAGAGCATCCTCTTTATCACCCACAAACTGAACGAGATCATGGCCGTCGCCGACCGCTGCACCGTCCTGCGCAAGGGCAAGTATGTCGGCGTGGTGGACATCGCCAACACCACCCAGGAAGAGCTTTCCCGCATGATGGTGGGCCGCGACGTCCAGCTGCAGGTGGAAAAGGCCCCCGCCAAGCCCGGCGAGGTGATCCTGGACGTGCAGCACGTGACCGTCCCCAGTTCCACCCACAAGAAAAACGCCGTCAAGGACGTCTCCTTCCAGGTGCGGGCCGGCGAGATCGTCTGCCTGGCCGGCATCGAGGGCAACGGCCAGACCGAGTTCGTTTACGGCCTGACCGGCCTGGAAAAGGTGTCGGACGGCAAGATCACCTTCTGCGGCCAGGACATCACCCACGCTTCCATCCGGCAGCGCTCCAAGGACGGCATGAGCCACATCCCCGAGGACCGGCACAAGCACGGCCTGGTGCTGGACTACACCCTGGAGAACAACATGGTGCTGCAGCGGTACTGGCAGCCCGAATTCCAGAACCACGGCTTTATCCGCAAGGATAAGGTGCGGGAGTATTCGGACCGGCTGATCGAGCAGTATGACGTCCGCAGCGGCCAGGGCAGCGCGACCATCGCCCGCAGTATGTCGGGCGGCAACCAGCAGAAGGCCATCATCGCCCGTGAGATCGACCGCGACCCCAAGCTGCTGGTGGCTGTCCAGCCCACCCGCGGCCTGGACGTGGGCGCCATCGAGTATATCCACCGCCAGATCGTGGCCCAGCGGGACGCCGGCAAGGCGGTGCTGCTGGTCAGCCTTGAGCTGGACGAAGTCATGAACCTGTCCGACCGCATCCTCGTCATGTACGAGGGCGAGGTGGTCGGCGAGTTCGATCCCAAGACCACCACCGTTCAGGAGCTGGGCCTGTACATGGCTGGCGCCCGCAAGCAAGGGAAAGGAGAATGAGCGGCTTTATGGATAAGAAAAAGATGCTTTCCCGCGACGGCAAGGGCCGGTCGGCCTTTGTCAGCGTGCTGGCGGCCCTCCTGTGCATCCTGATCGGCCTGGCGTGCGGGTATCTGGTGCTGCTGGCGATCAACGCCGAGCACGCATGGACCGACGGCTTTGTCCGCATCCTGATGGGCGGCTTCTACGACGCGCCCTACGGCGTGGGCCGTACCCTGGCCAACGCCGCGCCTCTGGTGATGACCGGCCTTTCGGTGGCCTTTGCCTTCAAGACCGGCCTGTTCAACATCGGCGCAGCGGGCCAGTACACCCTGGGCGCTTACGGCGCGCTGTACTGCGCCATCATCCTGCACCTGCCCTGGTATGTCAGCCTGATCGTCTCGGCGGTCCTGGGCGGCCTCTGGGGCGCCATCCCCGGCCTGTTCAAGGCTTACCTGAACATCAACGAGGTCATCACCTCCATCATGTTCAACTGGATCGCCCTGTACCTGGTCAATGAGGTCATCTACGCGGGCGGCACCGGCCCCATGTACGACGCCCGCAACACCCGCACCCTCAACCTGCGCCGGATGGAAGGCGCCGAGGGTGTCACCATCCCCGACTTTGGCCTGAACGATATGTTCCAGACCAACAGCACCACCATCGCCATCTTCCTGGCCATCGTGGTGGCCATCGTGATCTGGGTGATCCTGGACAAGACCACCTTCGGCTATGAGCTGAAGGCCGTCGGCCTGAACAAGAACGCCGCCCGTTACGCCGGCATCAACGAGAAGAAGAACCTGGTCCTCTCGATGGTCATTGCCGGCGCGCTGGCCGGTTTCGGCGCGGGCCTGTACTACCTATCCGGCGTGTCCGAGTGGAACCCCCTGAACTCCACCACCCTGCCCGCCATGGGCTTCAACGGCATTTCGGTGGCGCTGCTGGCCAGCTCCAACCCCATCGGCACCATCTTCTCGGCTTTGTTCATCTCCCACATCACGGTGGGCGGCTCGTTCCTGTCCACCCGGTATTATCCCACCGAGATTGCCGACCTGATCAGCGGCATCATCATCTACCTGTGCGCCTTCTCGATGCTGTTCCGCGGCAGGATCGCAAAGCTCCTCAGCGGCGGCAAACGGGCGGACAAGTCCGGCGAAAAGGAGGGCTAATATGCTGTTACTCATCAAATATACCCTGCTGTACGGCATCGTCCTGATGCTGGTGGCTCTGGGCGGTATGTTCAGCGAGCATTCCGGCATCATCAACATTGCGCTGGAAGGCATCATGGTCATCGGCGGCGTGGCCGGCGTCCTGGCCCTGACGCTGCTGCCGGCCACCATGCCCGCCTGGCTGATCGTGGTCATCTCGATTTTGGCGGCGGCGCTGGCCGGCATGGTCTATTCCCTGCTGCTGGCCTTTGCCTCCATCAACCTGAAGGCCGACCAGACCATCGGCGGCACCGCCCTGAACCTGCTGGCCACCGCCGTGGCGGTGGTCCTGGCCAAGTACTTCAGCGAGAGCGGCAGCGCCAAGCTGAACTACTCCAACCGGCCGTTCCTGTTCAGCATCGGCGGGCTGGAAATGAGCGTCTTTGTCCCGCTGGGCCTGATCCTGCTGGTGGTCAGCTATGTGGTGATGTACAAGACCCGCTTCGGCCTGCGGCTGCGGGCCTGCGGCGAGCATCCCCAGGCGGCGGATTCGGTGGGCATCAACGTGTACAAGATGCGCTACGCCGGCGTTTTGATCTCGGGCGCACTGGGCGCCATCGGCGGCATGGCCTACATCGTGCCGCCTGTCCAGACCTGGAACTTCGAGGTCGGCGTGGCCGGCGCGGGCTTCCTGGCCCTGGCCGTCATGATCTTCGGCCAGTGGAAGCCTTTCCACATCTTTGGGGCGGCCATGTTCTTTGCCGTCTTCAAGAGCCTGGCCAACATCGCCGACTCCACCTTCCTGGCCAACCTCGGCTGGTCCAGCAACATCTACAACATGATGCCCTTCATCGCCTCGATGATCATTCTGGCGTTCACCTCCAAGAACAGCATGGCCCCCAAGGCGGAAGGCATCCCCTACGACAAGGGATCGCGCTGAAAACACATCCAACGCGGCGGCAGGCGTTACGGCTTGCCGCCGTTTTTGCCCTCTCCGCCGCCTGCTGGAGACCTGGCGAGCGCAGCGAGACTGAGAGAGCCAAAGAAAGGACACTCCCATGCAGAAAATTCTGGTCATCGGCTGTTCGGGGGCGGGCAAGAGCACCTTTGCCCGCCGCCTGCGGGATATCACCGGCCTGCCCCTGTACTACCTGGACAGGCTCTGGCACAAAGCCGACCGCACCCACATCACCCGGGAGGCATTCGACCGGACCCTGGCCGAATGGCTGGCCCGGCCGGCCTGGATCATCGACGGCGACTACAGCCGCACCCTGCCCATGCGGCTGGCCGCCTGCGACACGGTGTTTTTCCTGGACTACCCCACCGAAGTCTGCCTGGACGCCATCGTCCACCGGGTGGGCCAGGTGCGGGAGGATATGCCCTGGGTGGAGGAAACGCTGGACCCCGAGTTCTACCAGTGGGTCTCCGACTTTGCCCGGGACGAGCGGCCCCTGATCCTCAGCGCACTGGCCGGCTGCGCCCATTCCCCCGAGGTCGTCACTTTCCGCAGCCGCGCCGAGGCAGACGCCTGGCTGGCGGCGTTCGGGCCCCTGCCGGAGGGGTGCGGCGGCGCGCCCACCCTCCGCCCCTACCGCCCGGAGGACTGCCCCGCCCTCGCCCACCTGTTTTACGAGACGGTGCACGCCGCCTGCACAGCAGACTATACCCCCGCCCAGCTCGAGGCCTGGGCGCCCGGCAGCGGCCCTGACCTGGCCGCGTGGGACGCTTCCTTTCAGGCACACACCACCCTGGTGGCCGAGATCGGGGGCCGGCTGGCCGGTTTCGGGGATCTTGACCCCGCCGCCGGCTATCTCGACCGGCTGTATGTGCGCAGGGAGTTTCAGCGGCGCGGGGTGGCCAGCGCCCTCTGCGATGCCCTGGAACAGGCGTCCCGCGCACGCCCCCTCACCACCCACGCCAGCCGCACCGCGCGGCCTTTCTTTGAAAAGCGGGGCTACCGCGTCCTCCGCTCCCAGCAGGTGGAGCGCCGCGGGCAGCAACTTGAAAATTTCGTCATGGAAAAACCGTGAACTTTTTGCCAATTCTCAGCCCCAGCCCTTGCTTTTGGGTAAAAGTCATACTATACTGGAACCAACAACACCACCCGGATTGGAGTGATCTTCTATGCGTATCTACGACATCATTGCAAAAAAGCGGGACGGCGGCGCCCACACCCGTGCCGAGCTGGAGACCCTCATCAACGGCTACGTGGCAGGGGACGTGCCCGACTACCAGATGGCCGCCTGGATGATGGCGGTCTACCTGCGCGGGATGACCGATGAGGAGACCGCCCTGCTCACCGACGTCATGGCCCACAGCGGCGAAATGGTGGACCTTTCCCCCATCGCGGGGATCAAGGTGGACAAGCATTCCACCGGCGGCGTGGGCGATAAGACCACTTTGGTGATCGCCCCCATCGCGGCGGCCTGCGGGGTCAAGATCGCCAAGATGAGCGGCCGGGGCCTGGGCCACACCGGCGGCACCATCGACAAGATGGAGAGCGTCCCCGGCACCCGCACCGCCCTGAGCCAGGAGGACTTTTTCGCCCAGGTAAACCGCACCGGCATCGCGGTCATCGGCCAGAGCGAGAACATCGCCGTGGCCGACAAAAAGATGTACGCCCTGCGGGACGTCACCGCCACCGTCAGCTGCATCCCCCTGATCGCCTCCAGCATCATGTCCAAGAAGCTGGCCTCCGGGTCGGACGCCATTTTGCTGGACGTCACCACCGGCACCGGCGCGTTCATGAAAACGGTGGAGGAAAGCATCCAGCTTGCCCGGCTGATGGTGTCCATTGGCGCCCACCACGGCCGCAAGGTGGCCGCCATGATCACCGACATGGACACCCCGCTGGGCCACAACATCGGCAACAGCCTGGAAGTGATGGAGAGCATGGAGGTGCTGAAGGGCCGCGGCCCCGCCGACCTGACCGCCGTCTGCATCGAGCTGGCCGCCTATATGCTGGTGCTGGCGGGCAAGGGCACTCCCGACGAATGCCGGGCCCTTGCGCGGCAGGCCATCGCCGACGGCAGCGCCTTTGCCAAGTGCAAGGAGATGTTTGCAGCCCAGGGCGGCGACACCCGCGTCCTGGACGACTACAGCCTGTTCGCCCAGCCCGCCGCCAGCTATGAACTGCTGGCCGGTGCCGAGGGCTACATCACAGCCAACGACGCCGAAAAGATCGGCACGGCCAGCGTGCTGCTGGGGGCCGGCCGCGAAAAGAAGGGCGACCCCATCGACTATGCCGCCGGCATCGTCCTGCACAAAAAGCGGGGCGACTACGTCCGCTGCGGCGAGAGCCTGGCCACCTTCTACGGCGCGCCCGAGCGCTTCGCCGCCGCCGAAGCCTGCTACCGCTCCGGCCTCGCCATCGGCCCCGACAAGCCCGAGGAACTGCCCCTGATCTACGCCATCGTCACCGAGGACGGCGTGCAGAAATTCTGATCTTCAAGCGCAAACCGCCCGCTGCAGCCTGTACTGCGGCGGGCATTTTGCTGCACCAACTTTATTCCTCCTGCTGCGTCCGGGCCTCCCGCTGTTCCCTTTCCCGGCGCAGGCGCAGCTCGCGGAGGGCTTTCTCGCGTTCCTCGCGCTGGAAGCGCAGTTCCACCTCATACCGGCTCGCTTTGTCATAGAACGTGCTGCGGGGCAGGCCGCAGGCGGCCGAGGCCTCCTCAATGGTGCAGGCCCCGGCTTTCCAGGCGCTGAACATCTCGTAAAAGTTTGCAGGCAGAGGGCGCGGGTCCCGGCCGAACTGGACGCCCCGGGCACGGGCCGCCGCGATGCCCTCGGCCTGACGCTGGCGGATGCTGCTGCGCTCGTTTTCAGCCACAAAGGACAGCACCTGCAGGACGATGTCGGCCAAAAAAGCCCCCATCAGATCCCGGCCGCGGCGGGTATCCAGCAAAGGCATATCCAGCACCACGATATCCACGTTCTTTTCCTTGGTCAAAAAGCGCCACTGTTCCAGCACTTCCTGATAGTTGCGCCCCAGACGGTCGATGCTTTTGATGTAGAGCAGGTCGTCTCGCTTCAGGCGGCGGAGCAGTTTTTTGTATTTGGGGCGGTCAAAATCCCTGCCGGACTGCTTGTCCATAAAAATGTTCCTCTCGGGGACGCCGGCTTTGCGCATGGCAGTCCGCTGACGGTCCTCTTTTTGTTCCCGGGTACTCACCCGAATGTAGCCGTACACCATATTGTTATTCCCTCCTTTTGAGATACCTCTAGTGTAGCGCCGGAGCGCGGCGGGAGCAACCGGGCAGCAAAAAGCCCGCCGTGCAGCTGCACAACGGGTGAATCGTGGCAAAAAATGCCACGCTTTAGGGGGAACCCATTTCTGCGCGCAGTCGCGCGACAGAAATTCCTTCCCCCTAATATCCCCCAGGGGACAAAATTTAGCGCAGAACCGCGCACTCGCCGCAAAGCGGCTCGCACACTCTCTGCGCTAAATTTCCCTGGTTGTGTCCCGGCCATCCGCACATGTCGGCTGGCCGGGACCTTTTGACAATATGAGCCCGCCGTGCGGATGCACAACGGGCAAGGTTCGTTTCAGAGGGCTTTTTCGGCGGCTTCCACCACGTGGGAGGCCAGCACCGAGGTGGTCATGGCGCCGACGCCGCCAGGCACGGGGGTGATGGCGGCCACCACCGGCTCGGCCTCGGCAAAGCGGACGTCGCCGCACAGCTTGCCGTCTGCGCCGGTGTGGATGCCCACATCCACCACCACCTGGCCGGGCGCGAAGCAGTCGGCCCCAATGGCTCCCTGTTTGCCCATGGCCACCACCAGCACCTCGGCCTGACGGCAGAGGGCGGGCAGGTCCCGGGTGCGGGAGTTGCAGAGGGTGACGGTGGCGTTTTTGCGGTCCAGCAGCATGGCGGCGGGCTTGCCCACCACCAGACTGCGGCCCACCACCGTGACCCGTTTGCCCTCGAGGGGGATGCCGTAGTAGTCCAGGATCTCGGCGCAGGCCTGGGCGGTGCAGGGGGCGTAGCCCACCCCGCTGCCGGTGAACACCCCGGCCAGGGAGGCGTCGGTGATGCCGTCCACGTCCTTTTCGGGGGCCAGGGCGGCCCGGACCGTCCGGTCGTCCATCTGGGCGGGCAGAGGCCGGAACAGCAGGCACCCATGGATGGTGCGGTCCCGGTTGACCTCGTCCAGGACGTCCAGCAGTTCGGCCTGCTCGGCGTCGGCGTCCAGCTGGAAGGGCCGCACCGCAATGCCCAGCTTGCCGCAGCGGGCCAGCACCCCGCGCTCATAGGCGAGGTCGTCCTCGCGGGCGCCCACCCGCACCACCGCCAGGGTGGGCGTGACGCCCTGGGCGGCCAGGGCCGCGGCGCGGGCGGCGGTCTTTTCATTCAGGGCGGCGGCGGCCGGGCCGCCTTTCAACAGCAATGCGCTCATTTCAGTTCCCTCCCAGACGTTTGCTCACGTTGGCGTAGACAGCCTCGGCCCGGGGCAGGTACTCCGCCCGCAGTGCCTCGGCCCGGGCGTCCAGCTCGGCCGCATGGGCCCGGTCCGCCATCAGGCGGGTGTTCACCGCCACGTTGAGGCCGGCGGCCTCCAGCGCGGCCCGGCAGAACAGCGCGCCGCACCCGGCGTCCGACACGGCCAGCACGCTGCCCTTGGCCTCGTATTCTTCCAGCAGGGCGATGGCCTCGCCGCAGGCCGCCATGATCTCGAGCGGCACCGCGGCGGCGGTGTCCAGCGCCTGCGCCATGACGGCGGCGCGGCTGGGGTCGTCCTTGGGGACGCCGTAGGCTTTGGCCAGCGGGGCAAAGGCCGCGGCGTCCGCCTCCACCAGCCCCTCCAGCCGGGCGCGGAGGGCCTCGGCCTTCTCGTTCAGGGCCAGGATGTCTGCCTCGACGGCGGCGTATTTGGGCTTGCCCGCCGTCAGGCAGCCAACCATGTTTCCCAGAGCGACGCCGACTGCCCCCACCAGCGCGGCCGCACCGCCGCCACCCGGCGTGGCGGATTTGGAGGCCAGTTCAGCCAAAAATTCTTCGCAGGTTTTGTGCATCATTTCCATGTGTAGATCCCCCTCTCAGTGATGATCCCGTCCAGGCGGACGTCCAGCGGCCCGGCCGCAGCGGCGTCCACTTTCTGCGCCTCGTAGGCGATGCCGTAGACCGCCGCCCGGGCGCAGCGCGGCAGAAAACGGTCGTAATAGCCCTTGCCCATCCCCACCCGGCGGCCCGCCTCATCGAAGGCGGTGCAGGGGGCCAGGACAAGGTCCAGCGTTTCGGGCGGCAGGGTCTCGGCGCGGGCCAGCACCGGCGTGCGGATGCCGTAGGCCCCCACCTCCCAGCCGTCCACCGGGGCAGGCAGGGCCGCCGTCAGGGTGAAGCCCTGCCCGCAGACCGGGTAGGCCGTCTGTTTGCCGCAGCCTTCCAGCAGGGCGGCCAGGTCCGGCTCCCCGCCAAAGGCCGCATAGGCCAGCACCCGCCTGGCCGTCTGCCAGGCCGGCAGCGAGGCGATGTGGGCGCAGATGGCCGCGTCGGCCGCCCGCCGCGCCTCGGGGCTGATGGCCCGCCGCGCCGCGATGCCCTGCCGCCGCTGGGCAGCTTTGGCCTGGGCCAGGCGTTCCTCAGTCGTCAAAATAGAACAGCTCCTCGAACTTTTTATCCAGCGCGATGCAGAGGATCAGGGCCAGCTTGGCGGTGGGGTTGAACTGCCCCGTCTCGATCGAACTGATGGTGTTGCGGGAGACGCCCACCATGGCGGCCAGCTGCGCCTGCGACAGCCCCGCCGCGGTGCGCGTCTCCTTCAGGCGGTTTTTGAGCACAAGCTCCGACTTCATCCGTGCACCTCCTCACAGCCGCAGCAAAAACTGCCATGTACACACACAAAAACACCCCAGGCAGCACAGGCCGCTTACCAGGTTGACCCGGTTTTTCAGCCGCGCATACATCCAAAGGTGGACAAAGGCGGCGTAGCCGGTGGCAATGGCAGGGTAATCCCACGCGCCCACCTCGGGCAGGCCCAGCCGGTCGGCCTGGAACACCCGCGCCAACCAGAAGAAGGCGCACAGCGCCACCACCGCCAGCGCGCTGCGGGTCATGACCCGGCCCTGGACCCGCTCCTCATATTCCCCGTTGCCCTCCTGGCGGGCTTTTTGCAGGATGTCCTCTTTTTTCATGATACGCACCTCCCGAAAGGTTGACAAGTTTTGTTTGTATTTCAAGCATAACACAGACAAGTGTGCTTGTCAACACAGGAACGCAAAAAAGCCCCCGCAAATACGGAGGCTCTGCGCGACAGGTTTACATCCCCAGCCCGGCCATGGCGGCCAGGACCGCCGAGGCGACGCCCTGCAGGATGACCCAGCGGAGGACCACCTGCTCGTCGCTCCAGCCCAGCCGCTTGCGGGCGTGGTCGTGGAGGGGGGTCAGGGTATTTTTCAGCACGCTGATGTGCAAAAAGCGCTTGAGGCTGATTTTCACGATGCCCAAGCTGCCGTCCACGATGAACACCGCGGCCGCCAGCAGGAAGGCGAAGGGGTGGGCCGATTTGAGGGCCAGCAGCGCCAGGAAAAAGCCCATCGCCCGGCTGCCGGCGTCCCCCATCAGGACGGTGGAGGGCTTCGCGTTGACCCACAGATACGCCAGCAGCGCGCCCACGAACACCGCCGTCGCGGTGACGTAGCTGACCAGCTGATCGGCGTAGAGCAGCGCAAAGGTGCCCATGCTGACCACCGCCAGGCTGGCGGACAGGCCGTCCACGCCGTCGGTGCAGTTGACCACGTTGATGCTGGCCCAGATCAAAATAACGATCAGCAGCAGGTAGACCGGGTAGGGCAGCACGAAGTACCACTGCAAAAACCGCACCCCGCACCCGTTGAAGTTCAAATAGGTGACGCCGGCCACCACCGCGATGACAAAGTCGATGAGGCCCTTTTTGTACTCGTTCCAGGCGGTGTCGGAGGCGTCGTCCAAATAGCCCGACAGCATGGACGCGATGAGCAGCACCATATAAATGACCGTTTCCAGATGGAAGGGCATGAACGCCAGCGCCACCAGCACCACGCACAGCACAAAAATCAGCCCTGCGCCCCGGGCTTTGCCCTTGGACAGCGCGCCATCCACCGCGAAGGCGCGGCCATGGTCCTGGGGCAGGCGGCCGCGGAACAGGTTGGTGAGCAGCGCCGTGAGCACGAACGCCAGCAGGAACGCCAGCGCATCCACGCCGCGCTGGCCCAATACGGACAAGAGAATTGAAACCATTGTTTGCTTCCTCGTTTCCCAATTTTGTAATCCTTTTCTCTACAGAGGAAGTGTACCATGTCCGGCCAAAAAAATCAATCGTATAAACCACTATAAGCAGGACAAGAGGGATGTGTGCATGGGGCCTCTCAGGCCCTGCGGGCTGCGGTTGCGGTACCCTGTTTTTGCTGCGCGGGTCACCGCCCGCTTGCAAAAAGCAGACCGCTGCCCCTGCTCCGCTTCGGCTGTCTCGTCCGCTGGACGCGCCTCAGCTTCGCAGTCCCGCACGCGTGGGAGGCCGGACTTATAGGTTACATTTAGGCCCTCTCTGTGACGGAGAGGGCTTCACTTGCGGCGTTCTACTTCCTCAGAGATCCTTTGGCAAACATCATCAAAGTGCGCGTCTACCTCTGCATTTGCAAAGCGCAGAACTTTTAATCCATGTTTTTCCAGCATCGCTGTACGCTCTGCATCCGACGCCAGCCCTTCTTCCTGGTAATGTTGTTTTCCATCAATTTCAAGCACCAATTTTGCTGCATAACAATAGAAGTCGACAATACAATGTTCAATGATCCTCTGTTTGTAAAATTTCACAGGATAATCCCGCAAAAATCTATACCACAATTTTTTCTCTTGCGGCGTCATTTCACGCCGAAGCTGCCGGGCATAGGGCAACAACTTATTCTTTTTTGTGTATGACATATTGCCGGCCTCCTTTCGTTTTTCAAGCTTTGGGCCCTCTGCTTTGGCCCTCTCCGTCATGTCGCTGACGCTCCATGCCACCTCCCCCGCACGCGTGGGAGGCAGCCCTCTCCGTCACAGTCCGCTGGCGCGTCCTGTGCCACCTCTCCCGCACGCGGGAGAGGCTAACGTAACCTATAGGTCCGGCCTCCCACGTTTACGGGGGAGGTGGCCCACAGGGCCGGAGAGGGCTAAATCTGGCAAACAACCACTGAGGGGTATACCAAAAAAGGGCGGGCCTTTCGGCCCGCCCCGGTAAACTGGGTCTGCACACCCAGCTGGTTCTTTTTTGGTGCGGCAAACTACAAACGTAAATTTGTAATAAACCTTTGGTGCTATACTAAGCGCTTAGTATTTGCGCAGGGTTGCACCCTTTTATGATGCGGCAGATGCACGCCCTGCACGGGTTACATCATATTTGTAATACGTATTGCGATAATCTAAATTAGTCGGCCAGAGCATGAGTAGTGTTGCAAGTAACAACAACAGCCACATAGGTGTAGTTCTGAGTGCCTTCAACACCGGTAACAGCGGCAACTTCACCAGTATAGCTAAAGCTCCACTTAACTGCATTGTTTACAGTACTATCCAGCCACTCAGAAGTCAGCTTAGCCATCTCGGTTTTAAGTTTGCTGTCATACATTTTCTCGACAACACCCTTATCAGTCAGACCCTCATTACTACGATAGACAACAACCGCAGTCTGCTTGCCATCAGTATTCTTAGTTCCACTACTCTGGCCATCATAACCATACAAACAGTTCATGTAAACGTCCTCAACATCAAGGACATTAGCCAGATACCCATCAACATCTACCGTATCCGGGTCTGCATCGTTACCGACAACAGCCAGAGTCTTCTGGAGAGCAGCCTCCAGAGAATCGCTGTAGGTAAAGTTGACCTTCACCTCGTTGTCCTTCTGCTCATCGTTCAGAACAGAAGCGATGGTGGTATCAGCAACGGGGGGCTCCTCGCCCTCCTGGCCACCATTGCCAGGATTGCCAGAGCAGCCAGCCAGCATGCTGACGGCCATAACGCCGGACAGAGCCAGAGCCAAAACCTTATTCAGTTTCATTTGGAAATTTCCTCCTTGTTGTTGTTTGTAACTCGCACCAAAACATTTGGGGAACAGGTCACCATCCCCGTTCCTTGTGCATAGTTTAACACAACAGAGTTTCCTTTGTCAAGCCAGAAGCGGCAAAAGGTGGAAGAAAAGAGAAATTTTTCCAAAATAAAACGATGCTGCGTTTCTAAATTTTGGTCGTTTGTGAAGGTTTTGTGAGAAGGCAGCCCTCTCCGTCATGTTGCCCTGCTCCGCTTTGGCCCTCTCCGGCCCTGCGGGCCACCTCCCCCGTAAACGTGGGAGGCCGGACCTATAGGTTACGTTAACCTCCCACGCGTGCGGGGGAGGTGGCGCGGCGCGCCAGCGCCGTGACGGAGAGGGCCAGCTCTCAAAACAGCAAAAAACCCGCCGTACGGGTGTTATCCCATACGGCGGGTTATTCAGGCTTTGAAACGTGGACCTTCGTTCCTTGGCCCTCTTGCTTGGCACTAAAAAGCCCCCAACGTCGCACCGTCAGGGGCTTTCTCCTCACGAAAAGGAATTAGGGTCAATAGAGAGTCTGTTATTACTTTGCAGCAGTAACAGTCTGCTCAATGGCGACACCAATAACCCATGCTTCGGCATCCTTAGCACCAGAATCAGAGCTGGCAGTGGGGATGGTCACCTTATAGGCGGCCACATTGCCTTTGTAGGTATTATTGTAGCCTTTATCGCTGGTAGCGCCCTTCAGGTTGATAATCTGCAGATCGTTCTTAACAGCCGTAGCAACCTCATCGAGGGTGTTGTAGCTATCGTTAGTCGCGTCATAGACATAAACCTTCACATAGGTGCCGCTCTCTGTAGCAACATCCCATGCAGCGTCAGTCGACAACTTACCATAACCAGTCAACGTTTCAACAGTATTGGTGATGTTCGTAGGAGCCTCGCCTTTACCGTTATTGGCCTGACCCTCGGTCACTGCGTTCGCAACACTGCGAACGGCGGACTTCAAATCAGAATCGTTGCTGCGGTAAGTAATGACAGCTTTTGTGTCATCATCGAGTTTACTGTTCAGCGTGTTAGCAAAGGAGCCGCTCTGATCACCTGCACCAAAGATGCCAGAGCCACCACCAATGCCACAAGCAGTCAGCATGCTGACTGCCAGGACGCCGGACAGCGCCAGGGAAAGAATGCGTTTGAGTTTCATTGGACCTTTTACCTCCTTTAGAAGATAAATTTGCCTGGGGTTACCTGTTTCGAGTCTTGGACCTTGCGGGATAAGGACGGCCCCTACCCCGTCTAGTCATATGATAGTACAATTTCCTCGATTTGTCAATCACACCATTTTTCACCTTAAGGATTGTTCACAATTTTTACTTTCTTTAGAATCAGGCGCTCCAGCCTTTCAAGCCGGAGCGCCTTGGGTGGTTTTTGCTTTCGTTTCCAAAGAAAAAGTGGTGTTTTGGACGCCTCAGAGGGGCCTTTTTCAGGCTTTTGGGAAAAATTTTTCCGTTCTTTTTCTTGTAAATTTTTTGTTGCGTCAGGTTTTGTGCTCCTCTTTGGCGGTCTGGTCGATGCCAATGCCCACTACCCACGCGGTATTCTGGTCCCCATAGGCCTGCTGTACGCTTACCGAGTAGGTGTATGTATAGGTATAATAGCTGTCGATGACCACCTGCCGGGACCGTGTGGAGAGCTCCGCCTCCATCGCCTCGATCTGGATCAGCACGGCGCGGGCCACCTCGTCCTCGGGCCATTCGCCGGGATACAGAAACAGCCGGGACATCCGGGTCACGCCCGGCGTGGTGGGCGCGCTGTAGCGGTTGTACTTTTGGGTGTCGGACTCGTCCCGCAGCTTTTCGGCCAGGACGCCGGTGTCCTCCTGATTGGTCAGGCTGGGGGCACTGCGCTCTTTCAGCAGATAGGTGGCCGCGGCCGCGGTGCCCGCGCCCAGCTGGCTGTCGGTGGTGTCGATCTCCTCGTCGGGCGACATGGCCGCCACGAGGTTCGCGGTGGAGGCCATGCTGCGCGTCCCGATCTGTTTGGGCGCTGCCGCCGAACATCCGGTCAGTACCACCAGCGCCAGCCCTGCGGCCAGCAAAGCAAGCTCCCTCTTGATTTTGCGCAACGCGCACACCTCCCTTCCGGCCGTAATGTCGCACCGGCCCATTGTCGATTCTATTGTACACCGAACAGGCAGGTTTTGTCAACCTTCACACAAACTTCTCCGTTTTGCTGTGCATGGCATACAAAACAGAAAGAGCGGGGCACGCCAAGTGTACCTGTGTCCATCCCGGCAAAATTTATAGTAAGACAAAGATTCCCCAAGGGATTTGCTCCAGCCCTTCCCCCAACGGGGGAAGGTGGCCCGCAGGGCCGGATGGGGGGACTTCCTCTATGGGCGGGTGGGAGGGCTCCCAGTGAGCCGGCTGCACCGCGTGACCGATACGACGAAGCTGCGTCCGCCTGCCGGACGCATTGGGACAGGATCGGAGCGGCGGGCGGCTGGCGCCCGGAAAAAGCGATGCGCAAATTCCTCTGACGCGCAGTAAAGAGCTTTTTCAGCCAGACGCCCAGAGCGACCTTCCTCTTTTGGGTCCAGGGGGACATCCCCTGGTCGTTGTGGGTGGGTAGGGAGTCCAGAGGGCCTAGGGAGGGGGAATCGAAACACCCTCCCTGGCCCTCTGGCCCCTGCGGAGCAGAAAATAGCTGCAGCTTTGCCGCAAGCAGCCCTCTCAGTCTCGCTTCGCTCGCCAGCTCCCCCACACGCGGGGGAGCCAAAACGTAATCTGTAGGTTGCTACCTCTCCTGCGTGCGGGAGAGGTGGCCCGCAGGGCCGGAGAGGGCCGGCCATTTGAAAGGACAAGTTCTCAGCCCCCACTTCCCTCTTGATTTTGCCTGCGATTCAGGGTAATATAGTGCTATATACTATAAGGAGGAATTGGGAATGAAAACGATAGGCTTTATTGGCTGCGGCAATATGGGCGGGGCCATGGCCCGGGCAGTCTGCCGGGTGGCTGCGCCGGAAGATGTAGTGCTGGCAAACCGCACCCCCGCCAAGGCGCAGGCCCTGGCCGGCGAGCTGGGCTGCCGCACCGGCTCCAACGAGGACGCCGCAGGCTGTGACATGGTTTTTCTGGGGGTCAAGCCCCAGATGATGGCCGGGATGCTGGCTCCCCTGCAGGGCCTTTTTGCCGCCCGGGCAGCCCGGGGCGAACGGTTCATCCTGTGCACCATGGCGGCGGGGCTGTCCATGGCGCAGATCCGGCAGATGGCCGGCGGGGATTATCCCATCGTCCGCATCAACCCCAATATCCCCTCCGCAGTGGGCGAAGGGATGGTGCCCTACTGCACCCTGGGCCTCACCGGGGACGAGGAAGCCAGCGCCTGCCGCCTGCTGGTCGGCGCCGGCCGGGTGGATTCCATCCCCGAAAACCTGATCGACGCGGCCAGCTGCGTGTCGGGCTGCGGCCCGGCCTGGGCCTGGCAGTTCATCGAGGCCCTGGCCGACGGCGGCGTGGCCTGCGGCCTGCCCCGGGCCAAGGCCCAGCAGTACGCCGCCCAGATGGTGCTGGGCACGGCCAGGATGCTGCTGGAAAACGGCGGCCACCCCGGCGCGCTGAAAGACGCTGTCTGCAGCCCCGGCGGCACCACCATCCAGGGGGTGCGCGTGCTGGAGGAGCGGGGCTTCCGCGGCGCGGCCATGGATGCCGTCATCGCCGCCTACGAAAAGACCTGCAAGCTGCGGGAGGGGTAAGCCGATGCGCATTGTTGTCAAAGTCGGCACCTCGACCCTCACCTACCCCACCGGCCGGCTGAACATCCGCCGCACCGAGGAGCTTGTCAAGGTCCTGAGCGATTTAAAAAACGCCGGGCATCAGGTGATCCTGGTGTCCTCGGGCGCCATCGGGATGGGGGTGGGCAAGCTGTCCCTGCCCAGCCGCCCCGCCGATATGGCCGGCAAGCAGGCCTGCGCCGCCGTCGGCCAGTGCGAGCTGATGTATACATACGACCGCCTCTTTGCTGACTACAACCACACGGTGGCCCAGATCCTGCTCACCGGTGTGGACGTCGAGCACACCGAGCGCCGCCAGAACTTTGAAAACACCCTCTACCGCCTGCTGGAGCTGGGGGCGCTGCCCATCATCAACGAGAACGACACCGTGTCCACCATGGAGATCGCCTCCATCGGCGACAACGACACCCTTGCCGCCATCGTGGCCTGCTGCGCCCGGGCGGACCTGCTGGTCCTGCTCAGCGACATCGACGGGCTGTACACCGCCAACCCCCGCACCCATCCCGACGCCAAACTGATCCCCCTGGTGGAGGAGATCACCCCGGATATCCTGGGGATGTCGGACGGGGCAGGCTCGGCCCTGGGCACCGGCGGCATGGCCACCAAGCTGCGCGCCGCCCAGATGGTCACGGCCGACGGCGTCGATATGGTCATCGCCAACGGCGCCCACCCCGAACTGCTGTACAAAATCGCCGAGGGCGAAGCCGCAGGCACCCGGTTTGCGGCCCGGCCCCGGGCCCACTGAAAGGAGGCCGCCCCATGACCACACAGGAGATCTTGACCGCCGCCCGCGATGCCAAGCGCACCGTCGGCGTTTCCGGCACCACCCAGCGCAACCGCGCCCTGCTGGGCATGGCGGACGCTCTGGATGACGCCGCCAACCGCGCGGCCATCCTCAGCGCCAACGCCGCCGACCTGGACGCCGCCCGCGGCCACATCTCGGAGGTGATGCTGGACCGCCTTGCCCTGAACGGCAAGCGGCTGGACGGTATGTCCCAGGGCATCCGGGAAGTGGCCGCCCTGCCCGACCCGGTGGGGGCGGTGCTGCGCCGCATCGAGCGGCCCAACGGCCTCGTCATCGAAAAGACCGCCGTCCCGATGGGGGTCATCGCCATCATTTACGAGAGCCGCCCCAACGTCACCAGCGACGCGGCGGCCCTGGCCCTCAAGAGCGGCAATGCCTGCGTGCTGCGCTGCGGCAAGGAAGCCTGGCGCACCAGCAAAGCCATTGTGGACGCCCTGCGCCAGGGCGTGACGGCCGCCGGCCTGCCCGCAGCCGCCGTCAACCTGATCGAGGACACCACCCGCGCTTCCTCCTACGCCCTGATGGAGGCGGTGGGCTACGTTGACCTGCTGATCCCCCGGGGCGGGGCCGGCCTGATCCGCGCCTGCGTCGAGAATGCCAAGGTGCCCTGCATCCAGACCGGCACCGGCATCTGCCACATCTATGTGGACGACACCGCCGATCAGGACAAGGCCCTCGACATCATCGAGAACGCCAAAGCCAGCCGCCCCAGCGTCTGCAACGCCGAGGAGGTCTGCCTGGTCCACAAGGACATCGCAGCGCAGTTCCTGCCCAAGCTGGCCCAGCGCCTCGGCCCCGACCGCGCAGCCCGCGGCCTCCACCCGGTGGAGCTGCGGCTGGACCCGCGTGCCGCGGCCGTCATCCCCGGCACCCCCGCCGGCCCCCAGGACTTCGACACCGAATTTCTGGACTACATCCTGGCGGTGGGCGTCGTGGACAGCGTAGAGGACGCGGTGGCCCACATCGCCGCCCACTCCACCGGCCACAGCGACGCCATCCTCAGCCAGACGCCCAGCCACATCGACCTGTTCACCGCGGCGGTGGACAGTGCAGCGGTCTACGTCAACTGCTCCACCCGTTTCACCGACGGCGGCGAGTTCGGCCTGGGGTGTGAAATGGGCATCTCCACCCAGAAGCTGCACGCCCGCGGGCCTATGGGCCTGGCCGAGCTGTGCACCTACAAATACATCATCCGGGGCGACGGCCAGATCCGCGCATAAAACAGTCCCTATTATAATAAGGTATAGCGGGGCGCTTTTCTGCCCCGTACAGACAGCGAAAGAGCCGTGGAGCGGCAAACTCCACGGCTCTTAGCGTGTCGCAAAAGCGCCACGCTTTAGGGGGAACCCATTTCTGCGCGCAGTCGCGCGACAGAAATTCCTTCCCCCTAATATCCTCTTGGGGACAAAATTTGCCGCCGAACCGCGCACTCGGCCTGACGGCCTCGCACACTCTCAGCGGCAAATTTCCCTGTCGGTGTCCCGTCCATCCGCACATGTCGGCTGGACGGGACTTTTTGTGCGTTTATAGCGCGGCGGGAAAGCGCGGGCTTACTCCAGGCCGGCCATCTGCTTGATGGCCTTGATGGCGAAGGTCAGGGTGCGGCCGCAGGCGGTGCCGCCCATGACGCAGGGGTAGTTGTTCTGGAAGAAGCTGCCCGACATGTCACCGGTGACATACAGGCCGGGGATGGGCTCGTTGCGGTCGTCCTTGGCCTGGCAGTTGGGGGTGATGGAAATGCCCTGCAGGCTGCACAGCAGGCTGGCGCCCAGCCAGCAGCCGTAGAAGGGCGCAGTCCGGATGGCGCTCAGGCGGCTGGCCGGCTTGCCGAAGTCCTCGTCCTTCTGGGCGTCGTACAGCTCGTTGTAGCGCTCGACGGTGGCGATAAAGGTATCCTTGTCCGCGCCGGCAAACCCCATCTTGTCGGCCAGCTCCTCGATGGTGTCGGCCTTCATGATCAGGCCCTCGGCCTCGTACTGCTCCAGCTGGCTTTCCATCATGCCAGGGATGTAGCGGGTCAGCGCCGAGCAGCCGATGGTGTGGAAGCGGTCCACGTCCTCCCGGAAATTGGCGTCGTGGATCATGGCGTAGACGTGGCCCGGCTGCTGGAAGGAGGCGTGAGAGGCGTTGTCGTATTCCTGGCTTTCGTTCATGAAACGCTCGCCGTGGCGGTTGACCTTCAGGAAAGGCTGGCTGCCGGGGTTGTACTGGCCCACGGTGCCGGGGAACGCCTTGCCGCCGAAGGAGGAGGCAGACTCCACATAGCCCGAGTCCACCCCAGGGGCCACCAGGCCGCGGTCGAACAGGACCGGCGCAGCTTCGGCGTCCAGGTGGGCGCCGGCCCAGATGGCGGCGCGGATGCCGTAGCCCTTGTCGGCGGGCGCGTAGGAGCAGGCGGTGGTGACACTGGTGCCCAGGGGGTCCAGCTTTTCCATCATGTAGGGGTTGCCGGCGTAGCCGCCGCAGGCCAGCAGCACGCCCTGGGACGCGTTGATCCGGATGAAGTGGCCGTCCTCGGTGTTCTGGGCGATGAGGCCGGTGATGCGGCCGTCGCCGTCCTTTTCCAGCTTGGCCAGGCCGGTGTGGAAATCCACGGCGTAGCCCAGGCTTTCGATGTACTCCTGGAACACCACATTGCGGGGCTTTTCGGCGCTGCTGTAGTCCACCTGCTGGACCGGGAACATCAGCTTGGTCTGGCTGATCTGGGTGTCGTCGGGCCACTTGGCCTCGTCGCCCAGGGTCAGGTTGCAGGTGTAGTTGTAGGGTGCGCTCTCCAGGATACCGGCCACGAAGTCGTGCATGGCGGCCGACTCGTCGATCCAGGTCTTGACCACCCGCTGGTCGCACCGGCCGCCCATGCTGCGGGAGATCTCGCTCAGCAGCTCGGCGCGGTCCACCGGGGGCACGCCCTGCTTCTGGGCCTCGCTGCTGTCGATGGTGCCGTACCAGTGGCGGGTCTCCATGACGGCGGAGTTCTGCTCGATGATGCGGAAGTTCAGGCCCTTCTGGGCGGCGTAGGCGGCGGCGCACATGCCGCCGTTGCCCGCGCCCACGATGACGATGTCGGTGTCCCAGGTCTCGGTGATGGCGGCCTCGTCGATGTCGGGCTCGGTGCCCAGCCAGTCGTTCTCGTCGCCGCTGGGCAGCTGCACCGACGTGACCACCGCCTCGCCCTTGGCCTGGGCGTAGCAGCTCTGGGCCGCTTTCATGACGGCGTCGGAGGTGATGGTCGAGCCAGACACGCCGTCGATCTCGGCAGAACCGGCTTCCAGCAGCTGCTGGCGCAGCTCGTCGGCGGCGGCCGCGCCGTAGGAAGCGGTCTCGCCGGAGGTATCCACCACCACGTCGGTGACGGCGGTCTCCGAGAAGGTCATGGTGACCTTGACGGTGGAGGAAATGCCCTGTGCGGTGCCCTCATAGGTGCCGGGGATGTAGGTAGCGCCAGCCGCCACCGAGCCCGCGCCCGAGGAAACGGCGCTGGATGCAGCCGAGCTGGCCGACTCGCAGGCAGCCAGCGCGCCGGCGGTCACGCCGCTCATGGCCGCGGCTGCGGCGATTTTGAGGAAACCTTTGCGGGAAATTTTGTTCATGGGGGATCCTTTTCCTTTCTGCTCTTTTCGCTTCGTATTCCACTTACCCTGCCCGGCGCACTGGGCGCCAGGGCATACAGGCAGAAAACCCGCGCCGCCTTCCGCGTGCAGGCTTCCCGCTCCTTCTTTATAAATAATAACATAATCGAGTTTTTTTGTCCATCACTCCTTGCTTCATTTTGTGGTGCAGACTAGCACAATATGGATGCAATTTCTGGTAAACGAATCGTAGAGTACGTCCGCACGCGCAAAACCGCCCTTCTCAACGCCCCATCGGTTGCAGCGCGGCCGCCGGGATGCTATACTGTTCTTACACCAAACGACGCAGGAGGCGATCTTATGGACGCACAGAAATTCGGCGCATTCATCGCCGAGATGCGCAAAGCCCGCGGCCTCACCCAGGCCGCCCTGGCCGCGCAGCTCCACGTCACCGACAAGGCCGTCAGCCGGTGGGAGCGGGGGCTGGGTTTCCCTGACATCAACACCATGGAGCCGCTGGCCGCCGCCCTCGGCGTCACCGTCCTCGAGCTGATGCGCTCCGAGCGCCTGCCCGAAGGCGCCGTCTCCAACGAGGAAGCCAGCGAGGCCATCACCGACACCCTGACCTTTGCCCAGCAGCGGCGGGCCAGTCTCTTTTTTGACATCACGGCCGGGCTGGCCTGCCTGCTCTGCGCCGGGATGACCTTCTTCCTCTTTGGCACCGGGGCGGTGGCCGAGATCCTGTTTTTCTTTGGAGCTATCGGGGTCATGGTGATCGGGGTCCATCGCTATGTCAGCGAGGCCAGCATCCAAAAACGCCGCTATGGAGCCATTGCCGCCGGCATCGCCTGCATCTTTCTGTTGCTGGCCGGCGGCAGCCTGCTGGGCAGCAGCCCTTCCACCTCCCGCTATGCCGCCCTATTCATGGCCTATTTTTTCCCTGTTATGCTTGCCTGCTGGCTGATGCTGCTACTCCGCCGGGTGCGCGCGTGGCTGGGCGGGGAGGACCTCATCTTCTGGGGCGATTTTTTCAGCACCTCCGGGGAACTGGGAAGCGAGCTGGGCGCGAGCCTCTCTCCCAAAGCGCGCTCCCTCATCAATATCGCCTTTGCTCTTTTGCTCACGGTCGAATGCGTGTTCTATACGGTGCACTCCGTGGGCTACGCCGCCGAAACCCTGCGCACCCCGCCCGAGGAGACCGTCACCCGGCAGTACGCTGCGCTCTGCCTTGAGCGGGACTTCAGTGTGGCGGAAGAACAGCTCACCGGGACCGTTCTCACCCTGACGCCCCGAGACGAATGGGAAGGCTGGGACGACCTGTATTCCTACACCTTTACCTGGCAGAGCGGAGACGGTGCGGCAAGCCAGTGCTACAGCGTCGTTTTTTACGACGACTATTCCTGCGAGGCCCTCAGCCATGGGGCGGACTTTGACGCCAGCCTCGACGCCGCCAATCGCGAACTGTACCGGCGGATGCACGGACTGCCGGAAACATAGCACAGGCGGCAAAGCATAAAAAAACGGCGCAGCCTTTTGAGAGCCGCGCCGTTTTTCTGTATCGTTATACGCCCGCTTCGATCAGGCCCAGCTTGACGAAGGCGTTGTACAGGCCGTCCTCGTCCACGCTGTCGGTGACAAGGTCGGCCATGGCCTTGATCTCCTCGCCGCCGCTGCCCATCGCCACGCCATAGGCGCAGTATTCCAGCATGGGGATATCCACCTTGGCGTCGCCGAAGGCAATGGTGTCCTTCACGTCCGCGCCCAGATAGGCCAGCAGGTGCTGGATGGCGTTGGCCTTGGTGATGTTCTTGACGCCGATGTCGCCAAAGAGGGCGGTCTCCCCCGCGCCGCCCCAGGTGCCGTTCTGCATATCGGGGAACTGTGCTTTGGTGTCCAGAAAGTCCTGATAGCTGCCCAGCAGGTAGCTGACCTTGTTCAGGTCGTCGCGGTAGAGCTGCTCACCCGCGCACCCAAAGATCATGTCCGGGAACGCCTGCCGCACCGTCATCTGCTCCGCGCCGGGGCGGCCTTTCCGGCGGGTATATTCCTGCATGGCGGCCTGACCGGCGGTCTCGAAATGCTCGCTGGCAAACAGGCCGTTGTTGCTCTCCAGATAAAACTCCAGCTTGCGGCTGTGCAGCCAGTCTACGATCCGGCGGGCCTGCTCCGGGGTGATGAGCTGGTGCATGACCACGACGCCGTGGTCCTCCACATAGCTGCCGTTGCCTCCGATCATGCCGTCCAGCCCGATGTCCCACAGGGGCGGGTAGACCTCGGCCCTGCTGCGGCCGGTGCAGATGTACACCCGGTGCCCCGCAGCCCGGGCGGCCCGGATGGCCCGCACCGCCGATTCGGGCAGGTGGTTTTCGTAGTCCACCAGGGTGCCGTCCACGTCGATGAAAAGGATCTTGCGCATGATGTGTTCTCCTTCCTGCTTGTTCTCCCCGTTCCGACAGGGTCTTTCTTCTATTAAAGATACCGTATCCGCCGGTAAAAATCAATCCTGAATCCGCCGCGAAACTGCAAGGATCTTTCACAGGTTGCGTTTTGGCGCGGCAGCTTTATAATAGAGGCAGGGCTTCCCCCACATCCCACAACAGAAAGGAATGTTACCATGGAACATAACCCACAGGATATTCTTTTGCCCGCCGGTTTTGAGGAACTTGTCCGCCGGGTGGAGGCGATCCGCGCCCGCAAGGGCCGGGCCTTTGTGGCGCTGGACGGGCGGTGCGGCAGCTGCAAGACCACCCTCGCCGCCCTGCTGGCCGCCCGGTGGGACTGCACCCTGGTCCACGCCGACGACTTTTTCCTCCGCCCGGAGCAGCGCACCCCCGAGCGCATGGCCCAGCCGGGGGGCAACTTTGACCGGGAGCGCTTTTTGGCCGAGGTGCTGTCCCCCCTGCTGGAAGGCCGGGACGCCTCATACCGCCCCTACGACTGCCACGCCGGTGCGCTGAAAGCGCCGGTGGCCGCTCCCCTGCGGCCGGTGGTCCTGGCGGAGGGCTCTTACACCTGCCACCCTGACCTGTGGCCCTGCTATGACCTGCACGTCTTTCTCACCGCACCGCTGGAGGTGCGCCTGGAACGTCTGGCCCGCCGCCCCGGCGTGGATCTCGAAGCCTTCCGCACCCGCTGGATCCCGCTGGAGGAAGCCTATTTTGCCGCGGAACGGCTCGAGCAGCGGTGCGAAATGGTGCTGCATTTCTAAACTATTTGTAAAATCCATAGCCAATTCTGCAAAATCATGCTATACTCTCTCTATCACGACCCAAAGGAGTTTTCCATGATCCGTCAAATCATCCATATCGACCAGGAAAAATGCAACGGCTGCGGTTTGTGCGCCACGGCCTGCCACGAGGGCGCTATTGAAATGGTGAACGGCAAGGCCAAACTGGTGCGCGAGCATTTTTGCGACGGCCTGGGCGACTGTCTGCCCGGCTGCCCCACCGGGGCCATCACCTTTGAACAGCGGGAAGCCCCCGCCTACGACGAAGCCGCCGTCCTGCAGGCCAAGGCCGCCGCGGCCCAGCCGGCCGGCGCGCAGTCCCACAGCCTGGGCGGCTGCCCCGGCACCCGGGCCGCACAGTTCCAGACGGCCCCGGCGGAACCCGCTCCCGCTGCGGCCGGCAAGCCGGTATCCCGGCTGGGCCAGTGGCCGGTCCAGATCAAGCTGGCCCCCGTCCAGGCGCCGTTTTTCCAGGGGGCCAGGCTGCTGGTGGCCGCCGACTGCGCCGCCTATGCCTACGCAGCCTTCCACGAGGACTTTATGCGCGGCAAAGTGACCCTGATCGGCTGTCCCAAACTGGACGGCGTGGACTATGCCGAAAAGCTGGCCGACATCCTCCGCCTCAACGAGATCCAGAGCGTCACCATCGTGCGGATGGAGGTTCCCTGCTGCGGCGGGCTGCAGTCGGCGGTCCAGCGCGCTTTGCAGGCCAGCGGCAAGTTCCTCCCCTGGCAGGTCGTCACCCTCACCCGGGACGGACGCATCCTCGCGTAAACAGAAACAGCAAAGCGGCGAAGCCTTGTCCGGCTTCGCCGCTTTTTTGCTCGGTGAGATCTGTTTTCGGTTTAGGCAAGGCCAGCCATCTGGGGCAGGATCATGCTGATGGCCGGGATGTACGTCACCAGCATCAGGCCCACTAGAATGGCCGCGTAATAGGCCAGCATGTAAGGCATGGTCTTGGCCAGAGTGGTGCGGCCCACCTTGATGGCCACGAACAGGGTGTTGCCCACCGGCGGGGTGATGTTGCCGATGCACAGGTTGTACACCAGCACCAGGCCGAAGTGGATGGGGTCCATCCCGAAGGTCTGGACGATGGGCAGGAACAGCGGGGTAAAGATCAGGATGGCGGGGGTGACGTCCATGAAGGTGCCTGCGATCAGCAGGATCACGTTCATGATGAGCAGGATGATCACGGGGTTATCGGTGATGCCCAGCAGGGCGGCGGACACGGCCTGCGGGATCTGCAGGAAGGCCATGACCCAGCCCAGAATGTTGGACACGCCGATCAGAAAGACCACCATGCCACTCATCTTGGCGCTTTCCACCACGATGTTCCAGAATTTTTTCCAGGTGATGTTGCGGTAGCAGATGCCCAGGATCAGGGCGTAGACCACGGCGATGGCCGAGCCCTCAGTGGCGCTGAAAACGCCGGCGATGATGCCGCCGATGACCACGACGATCAGGGACAGGGAGGGGATGGCCTGCAGGGTAGCCTTGCCCAGGTTGGACCAGCTGAATTTGCCGGGGGTGCCTTTATAGCCCTTCTTGCGGGCGATGATGATGGCCACCACCATGCAGCACAGCGCCCAGATGATGCCGGGCAGGTAGCCGGCCATGAACAGCGCAGCCACCGAGGTGCCGCCCGCGGCCAGGGAGTAGGTGATCAGCGCGTTGGACGGGGGGATCAGCAGGCCGGAGGGGGCCGAAGCGCCGTTGGTGGCGGCGCACAGGGCTTCGTCATAGCCCTGCTCCTGCTCGCCTTCCAGCACCATCGAGCCGACGGCGGCAGCCGCGGCCGAAGCCGAACCGGAAATGGCGCCGAACAGCGCATTGGCGCCCACGTTGGTCACCAGCAGGGCGCCGGGCAGCTTGCCCAGAATCGCCATGACGAAATTGACCAGCCGCTTGGCGATGCCGCCCTGGTTCATCAGGTTGCCCGCCAGGATGAAGAACGGAATAGCCGTCAAGCTGAATTTGCTCATGCCCACGAAAATGCGCTGGGCGCCGGTGACGACCGAGATATCCAGAGGCACGGTCTGCAGAATGGTGAACAGAGAGGCAATGCCGATGGAATAGGAGATGGGCACGCCCACCACCAGCAGCACCGCAAGGATGAGAATGATCATCCCGAGAGATTGCATAGCCATAACTTACGCTGCCTCCTTCTTACCTTTGCAGATGTCATAGATGTTCAGGATGGTATACAAAATGTTGATGACGCCGCAGATGGGCATGGTGACATAGAACACGCCCACGGCCACCCCCAGGGAGGAGGTCATCTGGCCCATGGCCAGCTGGGTGATGGCGTAGCCGCCGTACACCAGGATGATCCCCGAGAACAGCATGGCGATCACCTCGCCGAAAATGGCGAAGAACTTCTGGGCCGCGGCGGGCATCATCTCGACCACCACGGGGATATTCATGTGGCCGCGCTCGCCGGTGATGAGGGACGCGCCGAACAGGCTGGCCCAGGCAAACAGATAGCCCACCAGCTCTTCCGACCAGGTGGAGGGGTTGTTCAGGACGTAGCGGGTGAACACCTGCCAGCAGGTCAGGGCGGTCATAGCGATCAGGCTGGCCCCCGCCAGAACGTTCATGATATGATTGAGCACTTTACGGATCGACTGCATAACGTTGGACACTTCCTTTCTCTCACGCCTGGGCTTCAAACTCGGCGTTGTGCTCCTGGATCAGCTCGTAAATGGGGGCAAGGTCGGGGTAATCGGCCAGCATTTCCTCGTGCATGGGGGCCACCGCCTCCTGGAAGGGGGTGATGTCGGGGTAGATGAAGTTGACCCCCTGCTCGTTCTGGGCCTTTTCCTTGGCGGCTTCCACAGCGTCGGTCCAGGCTTCCCGCTGGGTCTGGTTCAGGATCTCGAAGCCCTCGTCAAAAATGGCGCGCTCCTCCTCGCTCAGGCCGTCCATAAAGCCCAGGTTGCCGATCAGGATATCGGGGATCATCTGGTGCATGGTGTAGGAATAATATTTGCACACGTCGCCGTGGCCGTTGTCGGTCAGAGCCAGCTCGTTGTTCTCCGCGCCGTCCAGCATCTGGGCCTGCAGGGCGGTGTACACATCGCCGAAGCCCATGGGGGTGGCCGAGCCGCCCAGCAGCTCCATCATCCGCACGTTGGTGGGCGACTGCTGGACCCGGATCTTCAGGCCGTGCAGGTCGGCGGGGGTATTGATGGGGGTGTCGATGGTATAGAAGTTGCGGGTGCCGGCGTCCAGCCAGGTGACGGCCTCGAAGCCGGCCTGCTTGGTGGACTCAAAGATGGGCCCCACAATGTCGGGGTCGTCCATGGAGGCGTGGTAGGCCTCGGCGCTGGAGAACAGGTAGGGCAGGTTGAACAGGGTGTAGTTCTGGGAGAAAGTCTCCAGCAGGGAGTTAGACGCCACGCAGAAGGTGATGGCGCCGGTCTGGGTCAGCTGGACCATCTCGTTCTGGGAGCCCAGCAGCTCGCTGGGGAAGATCTGGATATCGTACTTGTCTCCCAGTTTGCCGCTGATAAACTCCTGGAAGGCCAGCAGGCCGGTGTGTGTGGGGTGGTTGGTAGACTGGTTGTGCCCGATGCGGATGATCTCCAGCCCATTGCCGGCAGAGCCCGCGCAGCCGGCCAGCCCGCCTGCCGCCAGAACTGCCATCGCCGCCATAAATGAGCGGCGGGTGATCTTTTTCATAAGCATTCTCTCCTCCTTGGTTTCGGTTTGACGGGCACACTCCCGCCATGCGAATGTATGACTTTATCATACCGCATTTAAATACCAGAAGCCATTGCCATACTCAACCAAGTTTATGAACTGTTTTTGTATAAAAACGCAACATTTTGTATCTTGTATCCCACTTTCTGGTTTATCTGTCAAAGTCACATGATCTTTTTTGTCGTCTCTGTCCAAAAAAGCCGGTCCATTCCCCCCGCCTGTACTCCAGAAAAAAACAAAGTTTCCCCGCATAATGGGATGTTTTGTTTTTTATTTCGTTTTTTCATCGCTGCTGCGTCCTGCTTTGCCCCATCATCCGCTTTTTCCGCGGCTGCCCGCTCCCCTGCCCGGCCCCCGGGCGTCCCGTTTTTGCCAACCTGCACAAAGAACGGCAAGCGTCTTTGTACATTCTGGCAAAACAAAAATCCCGGATGCAAAAGCATCCGGGATCTGGTGGGCGCGGGTGGATTCGAACCACCGAAGCATTAAGCAGCAGATTTACAGTCTGTCCCCATTGGCCACTCGGGAACACGCCCTTATTTTGTTTGGCCGGCCGACTTATCTTGCCGGGCGACTTGTTTATTTTACCACAGGCTTTGCGGTTTGTCAACAGCTTTTTTGAATTTTTTCAAAGCTGTTTTTGCAGGCTGCCCTGCCCGCTTTGCTGCGGTGCATCCGGCCGCGCCGGACTGCTTGCTTATTTTAGCACCCGGCAGGGCGTTTGTCAACAGTCAATTTTGCTTTTGGGCGCAATTGTACAGCCCGACAAAATTTTTGAATCCCCTTGTCTTTTTTCAGGCGGTACTTTATAATAATGGCAGCGGCATACGGCGCGGGGCGGCAGTCCTCGTTTTTTGTCTGCCGCGGTCCGGCCAAACCCGTGAAGGAGGTATTTTACAAACCATGGATATCATCGGACAATTTACAAGTCTGTTCTCGAACTTCGGGAACCTGACCTGGCAGATGCTGGTCATGTGGATCGTAGGCGGCCTGCTGATCTACCTGGCCATTGCCAAAAAGATGGAGCCCAGCCTGCTGCTGCCGATGGGCTTCGGCGCCATCCTCGTCAACCTGCCCCTGTCGGGCGCCATCACCCAGGGCGACACCGAAGGCCCCCTCTCGGTGCTGTTCGAGGCAGGTATGTCGAACGAGCTGTTCCCCCTGCTGCTGTTCATCGGCATCGGCGCCATGATCGACTTCGGCCCCCTGCTGGAAAAGCCCTGGCTGATGCTGTTCGGCGCGGCCGCTCAGTTCGGCATCTTCTTTACCGTCTGCCTGGCAGGCATCTTCTTTAATCTGAACGACGCCGTCTCCATCGGCATCATCGGCGCTGCCGACGGCCCCACCGCCATCTTTGTGGCCAACACCCTCGGCTCCCAGTACCTGGGCGCCATCATGGTGGCCGCCTACAGCTATATGGCTCTGGTGCCCATCGTCCAGCCGCCGGTCATCCGTGCCGTCACCACCAAGAAAGAGCGGCGCATCCGTATGTCCTACCAGAAGGGCAGCGTCACCCGCGCCACCCGCATCCTGTTCCCCATCGTGGTCACCGTGGTGGCCGGCCTGGTCGCCCCTGCCAGCGTGGCGCTGGTCGGCTTCCTGATGTTCGGCAACCTGCTGCGCGAGTGCGGCGTGCTGAACTCCCTGAGCGAGACCGCCCAGAATGCCCTGGCCAACCTCATCACCATCCTGCTGGGCATGACCGTCGCCAGCCAGATGACGGCCGACAAGTTCGTCCGCCCCGACACCATCCTGATCCTGGCGCTGGGCCTGTTCGCCTTCGTGTTCGACACCGCAGGCGGCGTCCTGTTCGCCAAGCTGCTCAACCTCTTCCTGCCTGAAGGCAAGAAGATCAACCCCATGATCGGCGCGGCCGGCATCTCGGCGTTCCCCATGAGCGGCCGTGTGGTCAACCAGATGGGCCTGGCGGAGGACAACCAGAACTTCCTGCTGATGTACTCCATCAGCGTCAACGTCTCGGGCCAGATCGCCTCGGTCATCGCCGGCGGCCTGCTGCTGACCCTGATGGGCGCGTAAAACCGCCCTGCCTGGGAGGGGTCCGTTTCTGCGCGCAGCCGCGGGGCAGAACGCCTCTCCCCTGGTATCCCCTTTTGGACCAAACAGACCGGCAGGCCGTGCACACGGCTTTGCGGCCCTGCACGCTCCCGCCGGTCTCTTTCCCCGGATGCGTCCAGACCGTACCCATACGGCCTGGACGCAGTAGAATGCTATAGAAAGGGCTTTGCTATGAACATCGCTTCTCTGGCCCAGACCCTGCCGATCATGGTGATCGGTATGGTGGGCATCTTCCTGGTCATCGCGGTCATCATCCTGGTGGTCATGCTGCTGGGCAAACTGACCAGCAGCCGCTGATCCGGCTTCCGTCCGCACAAAAAGCCTGCGCTCCTTGGGGGCGCAGGCTTTTTCTGTCTGTTATGCTTCGGCTTTGGCCCGGGCCAGGAAACGCTCCAGATCATCCAGGTGCTTTTCGGCCACTGCCCGGCCGGTGTCGTAGACCCGCTGCAGCTGGCGGGGGTCCCGCTCCATCGCGCCGATCTCCAGGGCGATGGGCGGCCGGACGACGTAGGCCTCCCCGGCTTCCTCCAGCATCGAGATATAGGAGAGGGTCTCGTTGTACCGCTCGTGCCGGTCGGCCACCGCCGCCACAAAGGCAGGGTAACGGGCATAGCGGGCCCGGATGACGGGCAGGAGCTTGTTTTTCTTTTTCTCGTAGTCCTTCGGCTGGGTCAGGACGATGACGTTGCGCCTGTAGCCGATGGACTCGAAGAAACGCACCGGGATCGAATCCGCGATGCCGCCGTCCAGCAGCCTGTGCTGCCCGATCTTGACGGTGCGGGCGGCCAGAGGCATGGAGGCCGAAGCCTGCATCCACTTCAGGTCCTCGGCGCCGCCGGTGCGGCACTTGTGGTAAACCGGGTCGCCGGTGCGCAGCTCGGTGCACACCACGAAGAACTCCATCGGGGAGGCGGCAAACGTCTCCACATCGAAGGGGTCCAGCTTTTCCGGGATCTCGTGGTAGCAGAACTGCTCGCTGTACAGGTCTCCGGTGTGCAGCAGGTTGTGGAAGCTGGCGTACCGCTTGTCGTTGCAGTAGGCCAAATTGTAGCGGATGGCCCGGCCCGGCTGGTGCGACTTGTAGTTGCAGCCGAACACCGCCCCCGCCGACACGCCGACCGCGCCGTCGAAGGTCACGCCGTGCTCCATCCAAACATCGGTGACGCCCGCGGTGAACATCCCCCGCATGGCGCCGCCTTCCAGGATCAATCCGGTTTTCATGATTCCCGCACTCCCCTCTTGTTGCAGCTTCCAGCCTGCGGCGCGCCCGTGCAGCCGCCGCGTCTGGCGCCATTGAACACAGTATAATCAAAAACTGCCAAAAGCACAAGAGGGCAGCGCCCAAAAACCGGCCGCCGCCCCCGCGCGTTTTTTGTAAAATTTTCGCCGGAAAGCTATTGCCACCCCTGCCGCAATCCGTTATACTGTTTGGTAACAAGAGAAGAAGTGTGAGCCGCCGCAAGGCGGAGGGAGGAGCCAAAGCATGAAACTTCTGGAAGAGCGCATCCGCAAAGACGGCATCGTCCGGGCGGGCGGGGTGCTGAAAGTCGACAGCTTTATCAACCACCAGATGGACATTCCCCTGTTCCGGGAGATGGCCCGGGAATGGAAGCGCCTTTTTGCGGGCAAGCCCATCAACAAGGTGCTGACCATCGAGGCCAGCGGCATCGGCATTGCGGCCATCGTCGCCAGCGAGCTGGACGTGCCGGTGGTCTTTGCCAAAAAGGCTATGAGCATCAACCTGGACTATGACAACTACGAGACGCAGATCCAGTCCTTCACCCACAAAAAGATCTACAACGTCATCGTCTCCAAAAAGTTCCTCGGCCCGGAGGACCACCTCCTGATCGTGGACGACTTTCTGGCCAACGGCTGCGCCCTGATGGGCCTGCTGGACCTGGCCGAGCGGGCCGGCGCCACCGTTGAGGGCATCGGCATCGCAGTGGAAAAGGGCTTCCAGCACGGCGGCGACCTGGTCCGCGCCCGCGGCATCCAGCTGGAATCCCTGGCCATCGTTGAGTCGATGGACGCCGATACCGGCGAGATCGTCTTCCGCCCCCAGCCCCACCAGAGCTGAGGCTTTCCCCTGCAAAACACCCCGGCAAGATGTGCACAGGCTGCACACCTTCGCCGGGGTTTTCTTGTTCCGCCCCGCCGGGGGCGTCCCGTTTTAATTCGCGTCGATCAGTTTGCCCAGGCTGAAGGAATAGATGCCCTTGTACGTCACCTTTTTGGGGGCAAAGCGCTTTTCCACCGCGATGGCGTAGAGGTTCAGCTGGGGCCGGTAGGCGGCCAAAAAGTCCGCCTCGGTCTTGCCGCGGTCGGTCTTGTAGTCCAGCAGCTCGAGGTGGTCGGGGAAAACCAGCAGGATATCCGCGATGCCCTGCACCAGCACCTGCGCCCCGCCCGCAGCGGGGGGCATCTCCTCGGGGGTCTGGCCCTGAGCGGCCAGCACCGCTCCGGCGGGCAGGGCCGTGATGAAGGCGTACTCCCGCAGCACCTGTTCCGCCGCCAGCACCCGCCGGAACGCCTCCCCGCCAAAGAAGCGGGCCAGCCGGGCAAGGTCCAGCTTGTCCGCGATCTCGGGGGCGGTCAGCCGGGCTTCGGTCTGGCGGTCCCGCTCGGCGGCCAGCGCGGCCAGCAGGGCGGCCTGGCCCTCGCGGGCAGGGGCGGCCAGGGCGGCGAAATCGGCGTGTTCCATAAAGGCGTGCAGCGCGGTGCCCATCTCGGCGGCGGAAAGGCCCTCCCTGGCCAGGAAGGCGGGGCGTTCCAGCGAGGTCTCCCCCGCCTTGTGGACGATGCTGGTCACGCTGACCTTGGCGGGCACTTCGGACAGGCCCGCCGCCGGATACCGCCAGGCAAAGCCGTCCCGCAGCGCTTTGACCAGCGCCGGGTCGGCGGGGGCGGGCGGCGGCGGGGCCGGCGGCTCGAACGCCTCTGTCCCGTCGGGGAGCAGCAGGGTCAGGACGCTGTCCGTCCGGGCAAAGGGCAGCTGCAGGTCCCCCGCCAGCCGGCGCAGGGGCCCGCCGTTGGGATGGACCAGCAAAGCCGCCCGCAGCCACCCCGCAAAGGAACCGGCCTGGCTGTGCAGCACCGGCCCCGCCCCCGCCGCCAGGAAGGCCGCAGCCTTTTCCAGCGGGTTGGACGTCCGGGTGATGCCCAGGGGCATGGTCAGGATCAGCTTGTCCTGGGCGCGGGTCAGGGCCACGTAGAGCAGGCGCATCTGTTCGCTGCGCATTTCCCGCTCGTGGACGGCGGCCAGGGCGGTGTAGGCGGCTGTCTTGTACAGCTCGCCCCCCTCCTGCCGCAGCCGCAGGCCCGCGCCGTAGGCCCGGTGGAGCAGCACCGGCTCCCGCAGGTCGGCGGCGTTGAAGCGACGGCCCGTGTCGGCCAGGAACACCACCGGGAACTGCAGCCCCTTGGAGCGGTGGATGGTCATGACGGTAACGCAGCCGGGCCGCGCCGTGCCGGGGACGGTCTCGCCCGTCTCGCCGCCGGCGGCGCTGGCTGCGTCGATGGCGCGCACCAGGGCCGAGATGCCCCCCGCGCCAGCCCCGGCACAGAACGCCGCGAACCGCCGCGCGTCCTCCCGGCGGCGCTGGCCGTTTTCCATCGCGCCCAGCGCGGCCAGATACCCGGTGGAGGCAAAGATCTCCTCCAGCAGCCGCTCGGCCGGCACGCTGCGGGCCAGCCGCCGCAGCTCGGTCAGGCGGGCGTAGAACTGCCGCACCCGCCGGACAAAGGGAGCGTCCTCCGCCGCGGCCTCCTCCTGGGCAAGGGCGGCCACCACGCCGTAGAGGCTGCCGCCCCTTTTGTACCCCCGCAGCCGGACCAGGTCGTCGTCGGTAAAGCCGAACACCGGCCCCAGCATGGCCGCCGCCAGGTAGATGTCCTGGGCGGGGTTGTCGATGATCTTGAGCAGGGCCACCAGCGGCCGGATGTGCGGGGCCTCGAACAGGTTTTCGCGCGCGTCGGCGTAGACCGGGATGTCCCGCTCGGTCAAAGCCCGGACGTAGACCGGGAAGCTGGTCCGGGCCGCCAGCAGGATGCAGCAGTCCTCGTAGCGGACGGGGCGGACGCCGCTGTCCCCGCGGACAGGCTCGCCCCCGGCCACCAGCGCGGCGATGCGGGCGGCGATCCAGGCGGCGTCCGTCTCCTGCTCGTCGTCGGGCAGCAGGCAGGCTTCCACCGAGCCCTGGTAGTCCCCCGGCGCGCCGCAGACCAGCCGCTGGCCGGGGCCGTAGGCGGTGTCGCCCAGGTCGGGGGTCATCAGCTGTTCAAAGAAGAAGTTGATCCCTTCCACCACCGCCGGGGCCGAGCGGAAGTTGGCGTCCAGGGCAAGCAGGGCGTTTTGGGCCTGCCCGCCCTCGGGGACGGGGGGCCGCGCCGCGCCGCCGGGCAGGGGCGGCCAGTGCTCCAGCTTTTCCCGGAAGATGGCCGGGTCGGCCTGGCGGAAGCGGTAGATGCTCTGTTTCAAGTCGCCCACCAGGAACAAATTGCTCCCGTCCGGGGCGGCGAGGCACTGGTACAGTGCGTCCTGCAGGGCGTTGGTGTCCTGGTATTCGTCCACCATCACCGCGCCGTAGCCCGCCCGTATCCCCGCGCAGAGGGCGGTGGGCGCGCCGTCGGGGCCGCGCAGCAGCCGGAGGGCCAAGTGCTCGAAGTCGCTGAATTCCAGCAGCTTGCGCTCCTTCTTTTTGGCGGCAAAGCGGCTGTCAAAGTCCCGCACCGCCCGGAACAGGGCCGCCAGCCGCGGGGCGGCCAGGGCCCGGTCCTCCTCGGCCTCCGCCTCGCTGCAGGGGACAAGGTCCAGGATCTCGCCGAACAGCCCGGCCGCCTCGGCGGCGCGGGTCTTGACGGCGGCTTTCCGGGGGCCGGCCAGCCGGGACTTCATCCCTTTCAGGCCGGGTTCCGGCTCCATCCCCAGCACATAGGGGGTCAGCAGGTCATAGAGGGGTTCCCACTGGCCGGCAGCGGCCAGGCTTTCCACCCGGCGCAGGAGGGCCAGGGCGCTTTCCAGCCGTTCCAGCGGCTCGGCGAATTTGTCGTCCACCTTGTGGGCGGCCGCCGCCCGGGCCGAAGCGGTCTTTCGGCTTTCCTCGGCCCGGGCCCGCTCCTCGGCGAGGTCGGCCTGGCAGTCGGCGAAAGCCGCTTCCAACAGGCCGCAGGCCGCGCGGGCCCGCCGGGCCGCCATGTCCAGCAGCAGGCTCCGCCAGGGGGACGCCGCAAAGCTGCCCGCCTGCTGCCAGGGGGCCAGCATCTCCTCCATCCGCCGGCCGTAGTCGGGCAGGGAGCGCAGAAAATCGTACACCTGCAGGATGGCCCGGCCGGCTGCGTCGTCGCTGCGGCCCTTGCCGTACAGGTCGGCAAAGGCGCAGAAGTCGGGGTCCTGGCAGGCGGCTTCCAGGGTGTCGGACAGGGCGGCCTCCCGCAGCGCCTGGACGCTGCCGGCGTCGGCGGGCGCAAAATCCGGCGGGATGTCCAGCGCCTCGAAGTGGCGGCGCAGCAGGTCCAGGCAGAACGCGTCGATGGTGCAGATGGGGGCCCGCTGCAGCAGCATCCGCTGGCGGCGCAGCCAGCCGTTGGCAGGGTCGGCCTGGCTCAGGCGCAGCAGGCTCTCCCCGATGCGGGCCCGCAGCTCGGCCGCGGCCGCGTTGGTAAAGGTGACGATCAGCAGCCGGTCGGCGTCCACCGGGCGCACCGGGTCCGCGATGAGGCGGACGGCCCGCTCGGTCAAAACGGCGGTCTTGCCGCTGCCCGCCGCCGCGCTGACCAGCAGGCCGCCGCCCCGGTCCTCGATGGCGGCCCGCTGGGCCGGGGTCCAGTTGGTCATGGTTCTTCCTCCTTTTCCTCGTCCGTTTCTTCAAAGGGCTTGGCGGGGGCCAGGTCCTTGACCAGCCGCTCGCCGCTGCCCGCCTCGTGGCAGCAGATAAAGCCGTAGTCGCACCATTGACAGGGACTGCGCCCGGCAATGAGGGGCGCGGCCTCGATGGCGCCGCCGTAGAGCTTTTCCCCCATGCCGGCCACCAGGCCGTCCAGATGCTTTTCGATCCGGCCCAGCTTGGCCGCGCCGGCGCGGCGGTTCTTCTGGTAGGGGCTGGGCCTGCCGTTCACCCAGCCAAAGGGCAGATACAATCCGGTCTTGCCGGGGTCCATGGCCTCGAACAGCTTTTCCTCGTCCCGGACAAGGCCGTCCAGCTGGCAGGGGGCCGCCTGCCCGGCGGCGGCACGGGCCGCTGTGGCCGGGTTCGGGTCGGCCAGCAGGTAGAGCACGCCCGCCGGCTCCGCCCCTGCAAAGCGGCCTTTTTCGTCCCGCGTCAGGCTGAACAGGTACAAAAGCATCTGGCAGTCCAGCCCGCAGTAGACCTCTTTCAGGTCCAGCTTTTTGGCGCCGGTCTTGTAGTCCACCACCCGCACCCAGCGGGTGCCGGCCCCGTCCACCCATTCGTCGGCGCGGTCCACCGTGCCCACCAGGCACACCGTCCGCCCGTTCGGCAGCCGGTACAGCTGGGGCCGCACGCCCCCCGGCCCGATCTTCAGCTCACAGGCCGCGGGCGAAAAGGCGCTCTGGGCCTGCTCGTCCCGCAGGTAGCACAAAAGGGCCGCCATGCTCTTTTTCAGCCGGGAGAGCAGGTAGCGCAGCCGGGCGGTATCCTCGGGCAGGTAGCGGCGGGCGTACTCGTCCACCAGCCCCGCCGAGAGGGCCGCCAGCTGGCTGTCGGTCAGCTGGGCAAAGGGGGCGGGCAGAACGCCTTTGCAGGGGTTGTCGGGGCCCGGGTCGGGGTCCAGGGCCATCTGCAGCACCCAGTGCATCAAGGTGCCGCTCTGGTCCGCCGAGAGCCGCGCCTTTTTGCGGGGGCGCAGCCCCAGCACATAGTGCAGAAAATAGCCATAGGGGCAGTTGGCGTAGGCTTCCAGCTGGCTGGGCGAGATGCGCAGCTGGTCCCCCAGCAGCCCGCCCAGGGCGGCCAGGTCCTCCAGACGGCGGGGCGGGCCGCCGGCCATCCGGGCCAGCAGGGCCAGCCCGCCGCCCTCGTTCTGCAAAGCCTCGGTCAGGCTGGCCCGCTCTGTCTCGGTCAGGGGCCAGCCCCCGCCCAGGCAGTCCAGCGCGCTGCCCGGCGTGGCCGCCATATCCGTCAGAGAAAGCTCCGGCCCGGCCGGCCCCAGCAGGTCCGCGATGGGCTGGGCCGCCGCCGAAAGGGTCAGCCCGGCCCCCTTGGGCCAGCTGATCCACAGCCCTTTGGCAGGGGCCGTCATGGCCTTGTAAAAGCAGACCTGTTCCCGCACCACCCGGTTTTCAAAGCAGTCGGGCAGGTCCACCTGCTGGCGCATCAGGGCGTCCCGGTCGGCGTGGGTCAAAAGGCCGGTCTGGCCCGGCGCGGCGGGGAACTCCCCTTCCGCCACCCCCAGCACAAAGACATAGTCGGGGGCGTCCAGCCGCATCTTGCCCGCCGAGGCCAGCATCACCGCGTCCAGCGTCTGGGGGATGTGCCCCAGATCGGACGAGCGCAGCAGCAGCCCGAACAGCTCGGCATATTCCGCCGGGGGGGCCGTTTCGGTCCCCAGCAGCCGGGCCATCTCGTTGAGCAGGCCCATCACCACGTTCCACTCGCGGGTGGCCTCCTCGGCGGCGGGGATGCCCCGGGCCGTGCGCAAGGCGTCCACCTGTGCCTGCTGGGCCTGTTCGGCCCCCAGCGCTTCCAGGCAGAACCACAGCGCCCGGCTGATCTGCTCGGCCGAAGCATCCCGGCAGCGGCTGCGCAGCGTCTCCACCGGCCCGATCAAAAAGGCCCGGGCTTCCTCGGCGGCCTGCAGGCTGGCCTGTTCTTCCTCCGTCAGCTTTTCGGCGCCGAAGCCCCGCGGGCTCTTGGTAAAGGCCGCCCGCCACTCAGACGCTTTGGGCGACCAGGTATAGGCGTAGTTTTCCAGCGCGCAGACCTGGGCCTCGGTCAGGCCGGTCAGCCCCGTCTTGATGAGGGCCGAGATCTGCTCGGTGTAGTCCGCCCCTTTGGCCAGTTCCAGCAGGGCGGTGACGGCCGCAGCCGGGGCGCTGAACGCCGGGGTGGTGGCCTCGTCGCACCACAGGGGGATGTCCGCCATGCGGAACTCGTACCGGACGGCGGCCCGGTAGCGGTCCAGGTCCCGGCAGACCACCGCGATCCGGCCGCAGCGCACCCCCTGCGCCATCAGGCGGCGGATGGCGCAGGCGGCGGCCCGCGCCTCCTCCTCCCGGCTGGGCGCGGCAAACAGCCGGATATCCCTGACCGGGGCCGCAGGCGCCTCGCAGCGGCCCGAAGCCAGCAGCTGCTCCAGAGCCGCAAGGCCGGGGGCGTCCCGATGGCGCAGGTCCTCCCGCAGCACCAGGGGCGCGGCCACTTCGGCCCCGTTTTTGCGGGCCAGCTGTTTGAGCCGGGACGCCACCGCCTTGGCCCCCGAAAACAGCCCCAGGTCCCCCGGGACGGCGGGCGCGCCGTCGTCGCACAGGGCCACCGTCACCTCGGGCAGGGCGGCCAGCATGGCCCCCATCAGCCGCTGCTTGGGGGCGTTGAAGGTGTCGAACTCGTCGATGAACACCGCCCGCCCCTCCAAAAAGGCGGGCGTGCGCCCCTCGGCCAGGGCCGCTTCCAGCCGGGCGGCGGCCAGCTCGATCCGGTCGGAGGGGTCCATGCCGGTCTGCGCCAGCAGCGTCTCGTACCCCTCGTAGATCAGGGCCACCTCCCCCAGACGGCCGCTCTCGGGGCCGCAGCCCTCGGCCAGGCGGGCAAAGTCCTCCCCGGTGAGGCCGGCGCTTTTCAGCTCGTCGATGGTCTCGGCCGCCAGCTGGCAGAAGGCGGCGCTGTGCCGGTGCCGGTGGTAGAACTTGACGTTGTCCTGCAGTTCCTCGAGGGCGCGGCGGACCAGCGTCACCCGCCCCGCGTCGGTCAGGGTCTGGATGGCCGCGCCCCCCTCCTCGGACAGGATGCGCTCGGCCAGGCTGGTGAAGGAGAAGCTCTCCACAAAGCCCGAGCCCTCGTCCCCCAGCTCGCGGTAGATGCGCCCCTCGGTGGAGGAGGTGAACTGTTCGGGCACCAGCAGGATGCTGGATTCCTTTTGGGCCGCGCGCCGGGCCAGCTGGGCGTAAAGCCAGCTGGTCTTGCCGCTGCCCGACCCGCCCAGCACCAGTTTGAGCATAGCAAAACACCTTCTTTCTTTTGCATACAAACCACACAACGCCCCATTGCGCCGCCGGGCCCCGGTATGGTACAATGGGCCTGCAAAACAAACAGCAAAGGAGCGTTTCGATGAAAATTTTAGCAGTGGATTACGGCGACAGCCGCACCGGCCTGGCCGTCTGCGACCCCGGCGAAGTGCTGGCCACCCCCCTCAAGCCCCAGATTGAGGAAAAGGCCATGGCCAAGGTGGCAGCCAGGATCTGCGAAGCCGCCCGGGAACAGCGGGCCGAGCTGATCGTGGTGGGCCTGCCCCGGAACATGGACGGCACCGAGGGCGCGCGGGCCAAAAAGAGCCGCAGGCTGGCCGAGCTGGTGGGGCAGGAAAGCGGCCTGCCCGTCCGCATGTGGGACGAGCGGCAGACCACCATCACCGCCGCCGGCTTTTTGAGCGAGAGCGGCACCTTTGGCAAAAAGCGCAAGGCCATCCTGGACGCGGTCAGCGCCTCGGTCATTCTGGAAAACTACCTGGCCTGGCGCAAAAACCACCCCGGCCAGGAATAAGCGTCACTGATACGTCTCGATGGTCACACTGTTGATGGTGATGGGCTCAACCGGGGCCTGGTTCTCATCCACCCCCGCTGCGCCGATGGCGTCCACCGTCTCCATCCCCTCGTACACCTGGCCGAACACGGTGTCGGTGTAGTCCAGATAAGGCGCGCCCCCCGCCGCGGCGTAGGCGTCGATGATCTCCTGCCGCCAGCCCTGGGCCGCCATCTGGTCCAGCAGTTCCTGTTCCATGCCGGGGGCGGTCTGCATCACATAAAAGACGCTGGCCCCTTCCCCCCGCTCGCTCATGGCGGCGCACAGGGCCCCGGAATAGTGGTGGAGCTGGTCGGTGTATTCCGGCGGGTAGCCGTTGCCGTTCCAGATGGTGGCAGCCCCGCCGGCGGCGTCCTGGCCGGCCTCCACCACAAAGCCGGATTCCACCCGGGTGACGGTCAGGCCGTTGTAATACCCCGCCTGGGCCAGCCCGATGAAGTTGGCGCAGGCCTGGGGAGCCTGCTGCGGAAAGAGCACAGCCCGGAACACCCCCGCCGAGGTATCGAACACGGCGACGGTGTCCCCTGCCGCCGGATGGGTGAACTGCAGCTCAGCCGATTCGATGGACGCAGGGCGGCTGACCCCGCCCCCGGCGCTGTCCGTCCCGCCGAGACAGCCGGCCAGACACAGCGCCATTGCCAGACCAAGGGCCAGCAGGGCCCCTTTGCATTTACCAGACATTCTTTCTCTCCTTGAAGCATATGCTGTACCATGTCAAGTCACACGGCGCGGCCGGGACCGGCCCGGCCGTTTGATTTTCAGTATACCACAGAACCGGCCGCCGCGCGAGAGAAGGGATGTGAAAACTGCAAAAAAGGCATTTTAACCGTTTTTCCTAATTTAGCATCTTGACGAGACGGCCAAAAAACGCTACACTATAGGCAAGGACAGGGGCCGGACGGCGGCCCCCAGATGTACAAACAAGACTGGAGTTTTACCGATGGCAGACGAAACCAAGACCCCCCAGGCCCAGGACGATTATCAGCCCGACCTGATGACCCTCGAGGACGAGGACGGCAACGAGATCACCTTTGAGGTGATCGACGCGCTGGACCACAAGGGCGTGCATTATCTCGCCGTCGTCGAATATGTCGAGGACGAAGCGGACCTGGACGAGGATGCCCAGCTGGTCATCCTGAGCGTCGGCGAAGATGCCGACGGCGAATATCTCGACGTCGTGGATGACGACGAGACTTTGATGGAAGTGGGCGCTCTGTTTGAAAAACGGCTGAGCGACAACTTCGACATCGGCTGACCCTACCGCGGGCCGGCCCCCTATACCGGCAGTATCCTGCCCGGCACGATTTGTTGCGGAATATATGATCCTACTAATCATCCATCGGGAGCCTGGAGTCCGGTGGGGGATTGCAGACCGCCCCGTCAGGGTCCACCCTGGAGGTTCGATGCGGGAGCATGAAACCATTGGCAGGGCACCCACCTGTCCGTAAGGGTAGGTTTGATTTATCCGCAGACGACCGGGCGGGATTCTTTTTTAGGCATGACAGCCGGACAAACGTCCGGCTGTTTTTTGTTAGCGCGCCTTGCGGCACGCTCCAGGGGGAACCCATTTCTGCGCGCATCCGCGCGTCAGAAATTCCTTCCCCCTGGTATTCCCCTGGGGACAAAATTTTCCGCGGAACCGCGCACGCGGCCTTTGGCCCCGCACACTCTCCGCGAAAAATTTCCCTGTCGGTGTCACAGCCGTCCGCGCATGTCGGCCGGCTGTGACGGATTGTGACCCATCACGATTTTGCCTTCTAAAGCAGGAAAGGAAGTGCGCTCCATGCGGACCGATCATCTGGCCGGGACTTCGATCCCCCGTTTCACCTACGACACCCCTTCGTCGCCGGGCAACGATTTCTATGCGCTGTGCGCCGGGGACAAGCCCCTGGCCATGATCTTCCTGCCCGCTTTCAGCCACCCCATCACGCGGGCCTACATCACCCGCTACCTCAAGACCATGGACGACTTGCACGGGGTGCGGCTGGCCTGCGTCGTCCGCAGCAGCGCCCGGCAGGTAGCCGGCGCGCTGGAAGGACGCGGGCTGCCCTTCACCGTCATCTGTGACGAGCCGGGGGTGCTGTACAGCTTTATGGGGGTGGAGACCGCTGGGCTGCTGAACTGGAGCTTCGAGGCCCAGAAGATCCTCCGCAGCGCCCAGGCCAGGGGCCAGCGCTACGACCGCAAAGCCCCCCAGCTGCTGCCCCTGACGCTGGTGGTGGGGCCCGAGGGGAGCATCCTTTTCACCCACTACGGCCGCAACCTGACCGATATGCCCGGCGACTGCGGGGAGATCTATTCCCTGTGCGACGAGGTCTGCGAGCTGACGGGCCGGCCCGCCCCGGCCAGCAGCAGCGCCCCCCGGCCGGCCAGGCCCAGCCTGCACTCGGACGAGACCCTCACCCTGCCCGACCTGGCCGGCGATCTGACCGGCGCCCCCGGCGAGGAGGACGCCATCAGCAAGCTGTTCGACTGACAGCCAAACAAAAACGCACTCTGCCTAAAAACAGGGTGCGTTTTTTGTTTACTCTGCCGTTTCTTCCCTGCGGAACCAGGTGTAGATCGCCTCGGCCAGCTGGGGGCCGACGCCGGGGGTCTGGGTCAAAGCGTCCACGTCCGCCTGGCGCACCGCGCCCACGCTGCCGAACTGGTCGGTTAAAGCCTGGGCGGTCTTGGGGCCCACGCCGGGGATCTGGGTCAGGGTGTTGAAATAGCTCTTTTTGTGCATCTGCTGCTTGCGGTAGGCGTTGGCGAAGCGGTGGGTCTCATCCTGAATGGCGGTGATAAAGGTAAAGGTGCCGCGATTCATCTGGATGGCGATTTCCTGCCCGTCCCCGTCCACGATGGCACGGGTGCGGTGGTGGCTGTCCTTGACCATGCCGTAGAGGGGCACGTCCGCCAGCGCGGTGCCGGCCAGGGCTTCCCTAGCGGCGTTCACCTGGCCGCGGCCGCCGTCCATCAGCAGCAGGTCGGGCTTTTCGGCAAAGCCGGCGGTCTCGCCGGCGGCCCGGCGGGTCTCGTACTCCCCTGCCCGGCGGGACACCGTCTCGGCCAGCGAGGCGTAGTCGTCGGTGCCGGCCACCGTCCGCATCTTAAAGCGGCGGTAGTCCGCCTTGCTGGGCTTGCCCTCCCGAAAGACCACCATGCCGCAGACGCTGGTGCCGTCGCCCCAGTTGGAGATATCGTAGCTTTCGATGCGGTGGGGCGCGGCGTTCAGGCCCAGCACCTGGGCCAGCTCGTCCAGCAGTTTCTGCTCCCGGGTGGTGCGGCCCCGCTCCCGGGCCAGCCGCTCCACCGCGTTGGTGTGGGCCATCTCCACCAGGCGGGCCTTGTCCCCGCGCTGGGGCTCGTAGAGCTGGACTTCGCTGCCCCGCTTCTCGCTCAGGGCCTGGCGCAGGGCGCCGGCGTCAGCGGGCAGGGCGTCCACCGCGATGATCCGGGGGATCTCCTCGTCGTCCAGGTAGTACCGGGGCAGGAATTCCTCCCGGATCTCGTCCAGGTCGGCCCGGTCGTGAAAGACGAACTCCCGCTTGTCGGTCAGGCGGCCGTGACGGTAGCGCAGCACAGCGGCGCACACCGCGTCCGGCGTCCCCGCCAGAGCCACCACGTCCATCTCCAGGTTCTCGTCCACCACCACCTTCTGCCCTTCCGTCACCTTGGTGATGGCGGCGATCTGGTCCCGCAGCAGGGCGGCCGTCTCAAATTCCAGCCGGTCGCTGGCCTCCTGCATCCGGGCGGTCAGGTTTTTGATGATGTCCTTTTTGCCGTAGCGGATCAGGTGGACCGCCCCCTTGACGGCCTGGTTGTACTCCGCGCAGCTGATGCGCCCGCTGCACACCCCCATGCACTTGCCGATGTGGGCGTTCAGGCAGGGCCGCCCCTTGCCAAGGTCCTGGGGGAAGCGCCGGTTGCAGCGCGGCAGCAGGAAGGCGTCCTGGGCGCTCTCGGCCATCTCCCGGGCGGCAAAGCTGGAGGTGTAGGGCCCGATGTACTCGGCCCCGTCCTCCTCCTTTTGCAGCGTAAAGGACAGGCGGGGCCACTCCTCCCGGGTGACTTTGATGTAGGAATAGCCCTTGTCGTCTTTGAGCAGGATGTTGTATTTGGGGGTGTGGGCCTTGATCTGGCTGGCTTCCAGCACCAGCGCCTCGAACTCACTCTGGCAGACGATGACGTCAAAGTTGAAAGCGTGGGCGATCATCTGGCTGACCTTGTTGTCGTGGGGGACGCCCTCCCGGAAATACTGGCTGACGCGGGTGCGCAGCCGCTTGGCCTTGCCGATGTAGATGATGGTATCGGACTTGTCCCGGATGATATACACCCCCGGCAGCAAAGGCAGCATACAGGCCTTTTGGTAAAGCTCCGCTTTGGTCATCGTTCCACCTCTCTGCGCGCAAACAAAAAAGGGCGGAACCTATGTCCGCCCCAACAACTCGATCGGAACCCCCGCTTACTCTGCAAAGCCGGACTCCACCAGCTTGATCAGAGCATCGACGGCAGCCTGCTCGTCTGCGCCGTCCGCGATGATGCGGATGGTGGTGCCGCCCACGATGCCCAGCGAGAGGACGCCCAGCAGGCTCTTCGCATTCACACGGCGCTCTTCTTTCTCGACCCAGATAGAGGACTTGAACTCATTGGCCTTCTGGATGAAGAAGGTAGCGGGGCGTGCATGGAGACCTACCTGATTTTCAACGGTAACTTCTTTTACATACATAGTAAAACGCTCCTATCTATTGTGGTAAATGGAATGACGATTGCATAGAAACCTGCCGTCTTACTTTATTTTATCGCAAGGGGCGTGGGTTGTACAGCCTTTTTTGCAATTTTGGCGGTTTTCCCAATCCAATCGGGGACATTTTTTGCAAATTGTACCTTTTTCCCAAAATATATCCGTCTCTATTGGCTGTACATACAAAAGTTTTCAACATGTATATACAGGCAGGCCAGATTTCAGTCCTCCCCGGAGGGCTCCTGCGGCGCGGGCGCGGGCTGTTCGCCGGCGGGGGCGGCGGGCTTCTTTTTGCGGTGGCGGGAGGGTTTTTTGGGCGCCGGCGTGCCGTCCCAGCCGCCCGCCGCAAGGTAGGCCTCCCACAGATCGGGGCGGCGCTCCCGGGTGCGCTGGCGGCTCTGTTCCCCCCGCCAGTCGTCCACGGCTTTGTGGTTGCCGCTGAGCAGGATGGGCGGGACGGCCCGGCCCTCCCACACTTCGGGGCGGGTGTACTGGGGGTACTCCAAAAGGCCGTTCCAGTAGCTCTCTTCCTCGTAGCCCTTCTGCTCAGCCAGGACGCCGGGCTGCAGCCGCAGCACGCTGTCGGCCACCACCAGGCTGGCCAGCTCGCCGCCGGTGAGGATGTAGTCCCCAATGGAGATCTCCTCATCGGCAAAGGCCTCGATCACCCGCTCGTCGATCCCCTCGTAGTGGCCGCAGACCAGCAGCAGGCTGTCGTACTGGGCCAGGCGGCGGGCGTGGGCCTCGGTGTACCGCTGGCCCCCCGCCGTCATAAACACGATATGCGGGGCGGGACGGCCCTGCTCCGCCACCTGCTGCTGGATGGCCCGGATGCAGTCGGCGATGGGCTGGGCGTACAGCACCATCCCGCAGCCGCCCCCGTAGGGGTAGTCGTCGGTCTGCTTCTGGCGGTTGAGGGTGTAGTCCCGGATCTGATGGCAGTGGGTCTCGATGTAGCCCCGCTTCGCCGCCCGGCCCAGGATGCTCTCATCCAGCACCCGCTGGCACATCTCGGGGAAAAGGGTCGCAATATCCACACGCATCCCCATCTCAGCCGTCCTCCCGTTCGCTCACAGCGCCGTCGTCCAGCAGCCCGGGGATGGGGGTGACGGTGATGTACCCCTCGGGCGGGTTGCGCTCTTTCAAAAAGGCGTCCACCCCGGGGAACATATATTCCTTGCCGTTGGGCGCCTTGACGGTGTAGATGTCCTGCGGGCCGGGGCGGTCCACGTTGGTTACGACGCCGTACACCCTGCCGGTATCGGCGTCCCGCACCTCGCAGCCGATCAGGTCGGCCACGTACCAGCGGCCGGGGGCCAGCTGGACGTCGTCCCGGTCAAAGTAGAACACCTGCCCCCGCAGGGCGCGGGCCGCATCCATATCGTCCACGCCGGCAAACTTGACCAGCGCCATCCGGCCCTGGGGGCGGATGCTCTCCACCTTCAGGCTGCGGCCCCCCGCCGGGGAGAGGTAGAGCCGGCCCGCCGGGCGCAGAAAGTCCACCCCGTCGCACCAGACCTCCATTTTGATCTCGCCCCGCACCCCGTGGGTGGTGACGGCCCGCCCGGCTTCCAGATACTGCTGCATAACTTCTCCTTTACTCACAAAAAAGCCGTCCGGCCAAAACGGCGGACGGCCTCAAACCAAAAAGCGGTTCAGTCGATCTCGACAAGGATCTTTTCATCGACCCGCACGGCGGCGGCGCGCATGACCACACGAATGGCCTTGGCAATGCGGCCCTGCTTGCCGATGACGCGGCCCATATCCCCTTCTGCCACGCTCAGGTGGTAGACGACGGTGCCGTCCTCACGCGGGGGGTCCACCGTCACGGTGACGGCGTCCTTGTCCTCCACGAGGCCGCGCGCTACAGTCAGCAACAGCTCCTGCATGGCTTCGCCCTCCGCTTACAGAATCTCGGACTTCTTGAGCAGGTAGCGGACGGTGTCGGTGGGCTGGGCGCCGTTGGCGATCCAGGCCTTGGCCTTCTCGGCGTCGATCTTGATCTCAGCGGGCTCGCGCATGGGATCGTAGGTGCCGATCTCCTCGATGAAACGGCCGTCGCGGGGGAAGCGGCTGTCAGCCACCACCACACGGTAGAACGGGGACTTCTTGGCGCCCATACGGCGCAGTCTGATCTTCACTGCCATAATTGTTTCCTCCTGAAAGTTGGTTGGTGCGCCCCGCCTGGGAGCGTTTTGTTTTGTATGTCAAAGCCATGCCGCCTTTGCGGCAGCCGGATTTGTACCAAAAGGTTTTCAGCGCAGGCCGCCCAGCATCCCGCTCAGCCGCCGTGCAAAGCCCTTGGGGCTCTTGCGCATCTGCTTCATCATCTTCTGCATCATCTCATACTGGCGCAGCAGGCGGTTGACGTCCTCGACGCGGGTGCCGCTGCCGGCGGCGATGCGCCGCTTGCGCTTGGGGTTGATGATGGAGGGCTTTTCCCGCTCCTCTTTGGTCATGGAGTAGATGATGGCCTCGATCTGGGCAAAGCCCTTCTCGTCCACCTGGCTGGGGTCGATGTTGGCCCCGCCGGGCAGCATGCTCAGCATGGCCGAAGCGCCGCCCATCTTGCGGATCTGGGCGAACTGGGCCAGCAGGTCGTTCATGTCGAACTTGTTTTCCATCATCCGGCGGGCGGTCTCCTCGGCGGCCTTCTCGTCGGCGGCCTCCTGGGCCCGCTCGATCAGGCTGAGGATATCCCCCATGCCCAGGATGCGGTTGGCCATCCGGGCCGGGTGGAAGGGCTCCAGGTCGTCCAGCTTTTCGCCAGTGCCCTGGAACTTGATGGGCTTGCCGGTGACGGCCAGCACCGACAGGGCTGCGCCGCCGCGGGTGTCGCCGTCGGTCTTGGTCAGGATGATGCCGTCCACCCCTACCTTCTCGTTGAAGGTCTGGGCCACGTTGACGGCGTCCTGGCCGGCCATGGCGTCCACCACCAGCAGGGTCTCGTCCACCGGCACGGCCTGCTTGATCTGGACCAGCTCGTCCATCAGCACTTCGTCGATCTGCAGGCGGCCGGCGGTGTCCAGGATCACGATGTCGTTGCCGTAGTCCTTCGCGTGGGCCAGGGCCTTGCGGGCGATCTCGGGGGGCTTGGCGCCGTCCAGGGCGAACACCTGGACCCCGGCCTGGGCGCCCACCACCTTCAGCTGTTCGACGGCGGCGGGGCGGTAGATATCGCAGGCCACCAGCAGCGGCCGGCGGCCCTGCTTGAGGTAATACTTGGCCAGCTTGGCGGCGTGGGTGGTCTTGCCGTTGCCCTGCAGGCCGCAGAGCATCAAAACGGTCTGGCCCTTGTTCTTGATATACAGGCGGGGGGCTTCCTCGCCGCCCATGAGGGCGGTCAGCTCCTCGTTGACGATCTTGACCACCTGCTGGGCGGGGGTCAGGCTCTCCATGACCTCCTGGCCCATGGCCCGCTCGGACACCTTGCTGCAGAAGTCCTTCGCCACTTTATAGTTGACGTCGGCTTCCAGCAGGGCCATGCGGACCTCCCGCATGGCGGCCTTGATGTCGGCTTCGCTCAGCTTGCCGTGGCCTTTCAGCTTTTTGAACACGCCGGCAAGGCGGTCGGTCAGAGATTCAAATGCCATGTGCGGCTGTCCTTTCTTGTGTATCGTGTCCGGCTCAGCTCTCGTTCACCTCGTCGATGGAACGCAGCATCGCCAAAATCTTGTTCAGAGTCTTGACATACTCCCCGGTGGTCAGGCGGGCGTGGGGCCCGGTGCACTCAAACCGGGCGTCGATGACCAGCTGTTCCAGCTCCTCCAGCGTCTGCTGGACCCGGCGGTAGCGGGCCGCAAAGCCCACTTTCTGTTCCAGTTCCAGCAGGGTGTTCTCGCCGTGCTTGATCGCGTCCCGGGCGCCCTGCCGGGTGATGCCGAAGTTTTCGCCGATCTCGCTGAGGGAAAGGTCGTCGTGATAATACTGGGACATCATTTCCCGCTGCTTGTCGGTGAGGACCTCGCCGTAGAAGTCCAGCAGGTAACCCATCTCCAGATTTTTGGACGCCACCGCTCTCCCCTCCAGCGCCTTTGTAAAGGCATTTTGCTTTACGGACGCCTCTGATTATACCAGACCCGGGCCCCGCTGTCAACAAAAAAGCGGCATCTTTTTTGTGAAATAGGGAGAATTTTCGTCCCGCCCCCTTCCGCCCCGCCGGCCGGCGGATGTATACTTGACGCCCCGCCCGCTTTGCGATAGGATAAAAGCAGGAAAACCTGATTTTCCAAAAAGTCCCGGCCGGACGACATGCGCGTACGGCCGGGACACCGACAGGACAGCAAAGCTGAGCCGCTGCCAGCGGCAGAAACAGGCGAAGCGGAGCTGGGGCCGCCGTCCAAATTTACGAGCACGCTGTGACGTGCGACGGAAATTTGGGTAACGGCAACCTTTGTCGCAGAGAGTGTGCGAGCCGCAGGCGAGTGCGCGGTTCGCTGGAAAATTTTGTCCCCAGGGGCAGCGGCGGCGAAGCGCGTCCAGTGGACGAAGCAGCGAGCCGCCGCTGGCGCAGCGCTCCGGTTTTCGCAAGCGCTCACGCGCCGCGAAAACCGGTTAAGCGCAAGAGGATTAGGGGGAAGGAATTTCTGCCGCGCGACTGCGCGCAGAAATGGGTTCCCCCTAAAGTACGAAAGTACCAAAGAAAGGAGCGCCCTATGGAGCTGTACCCCAATATCTACCGCACCCTGACCGCCGGGCCTGTCGTGGAGCTGCGGGGCTACGCGGCGGCCTGCCGCCTGCCCGGCAGGCTGTACGCCTATCTGGACTACAATGGCCCCACCGGCACCGCCCGGGACGGCCTGGCCGAAGGGATGCTCGCCCTGGCAGCCCAGCGCAAGGTCCTGGCCTCCGGCCAGACTTTGATCGAGGCGGGCAGCGGAGCCTTTGCCGCCGCCCTGGCCCTGGCCGGACGGACCAGCGGCCACCCGGTCTGCCTGGCCATGCCCGACAACACCCCCGCCGCCCGGCAGGAAAAGCTGTCGGCCCTGGGGGCGCAGCTGCTGTTCTCCCCGGCGCGGGAAGGGACGGCGGGCGCCCGTGCCCTGGCCCGGACCTGGGCCGGTAAGCGCGGCTGGTACTACACTGACTGGCTTGCCTGCGACGACAACCCCGAATACCACCGCCGTGTGACCGGCCCCGCCATTGCCGAGGCCATTGTCCAGGAGGGGCAGAGCCTGGTGGACACCATCACGGTGGGGGTGGGCAGCGGCGGCACCATCACCGGCGTGGGTGAATGCGTCAAGGCCTGGACCAACGACGTCCAGATGGTGGCGGTGGAACCCTACGAGTGCCAGGCCCTGGGCGGCGGCCTGCTGGGGCCCCACGGCATCCCGGACATCGGGTTCGGGCTGGTGCCCGACAACTATAACCCCTATGTGGTGGACAAGATCGCCGCCGTAGCCAGCGCCGACGCGGCCCGGGCAGCCCGCACCGTCCTCCTCACCGACGCCGTCCCTGCGGCGGCCAGCGGGGGCGCAGCCATCGCCGCGGCGGCCCGCTTCCTGGCCGAGGGCCGCAGCCGCGCCGCCCTCTGCATCATCCCCGGCCGGACATCCATCGTATAAAATCCCAACAAGAAAGAAGTGTTCTGCATGACACACAACATGACCAGCGGGCCCATCACGCCGTCGCTGGTAAAATTCACCATTCCCCTTGTGCTGGGCAACCTGTTCCAGCTGACCTACAACGCCGCCGACAGCGTGATCGTGGGCCGCTTTGTGGGCGAGGACGCCCTGGCCGCCGTGGGCACCTCCAACCCTCTCATGACTCTGGCCATCCTGTTCATCAACGGGATGTGCCTGGGGGCGGGCATCCTGGTCAGCAACGCCTTCGGCGCGGAGGACTACAGCCGGCTGGAAAAGCAGGTGTCCACCACCGCCATCGCCGGGGGCGTGTTCTCCCTGGGCTTTTCGCTGCTGTGCATCCTGCTGGCCCGCCCGCTGCTGCGCCTGATGCAGGTGCCGGCCGAGGTGCTGCCCATCGCGGTGAGCTACCTGCGGGTGGTGTTCGCCGGGCTGATCTTCACCTTTTTCTACAACTTCCTGGCGGCCACCCTGCGCGCGCTGGGGGACAGCAAGAGCGCCCTCTACTTTTTGATGCTCAGCGCCCTGCTCAACGTGTTCGGCGATCTGTTCTGCGTGGCGGCCATGGGCTGGGGTGTGGAGGGCGCAGCCCTGTCCACCGTGGTCAGCGAGGCGCTGTGCTGCCTGTGCTGCGCGGCGTACATCAAAGTCAAAGTGCCGGTGCTCTGCCTGGGCCGGAAGTGGCTGGTGTTCGAGCCGTCCATGCTGCGGCAGACCGTCCAGTACGGCTGGACCACCGCCATGCAGCAGGGCACCGTCCAGCTGGGCAAGATCGCCATTCAGGCGGTGGTCAACACCATGGGTGTGAACGCCATGGCCGCCTTTGCCGCCGCCAGCCGGGTGGATGACTTTGCCTACACCCCCCAGCAGAACATCGGCCACGCCATGACCACCCTGATGGCCCAGAACCGCGGCGCGGGCAAACACGAGCGGGTGCGGCAGGGCTTTTTGGCCGGGATGCGCATCGAGGCGGTGTACGGCCTGGCCATCATGGCGGTCTGCTTTTTCGGGGCCGGGCCCATCATGCGCTTGTTTGCCGACGAGCCCGAAGTGGTGGCGCTGGGGGTGCGGTTTTTGCGGCTGGTCTCCCTGCTCTACCTGCTGCCCTCCGCCACCAACGGCATCCAGGGCGGTTTCCGCGGGGTGGGGCAGCTGCAAGTCACCCTTAACAGCAGCCTGCTGAACATGGGCGGCCGGGTAGCCGCCGCGGCTTTGTTCGTCCTGGTGTTCCACATGGACATCGAGGCCCTGCCCTGGAGCTACGCGGTGGGCTGGCTGTGCATGCTGGTGTACGAGCTGCCCCTGCTGGCCCGCCTGTTGAAAACCGGGGAGTTCTGACCCACACAAAAAACGCGCCCCTGCCCTTCCCTTGCAGGAAAGGCGGGGGCGCTTTTGTGTACAGATGGGGCGCTTACTTGGACTGCTCAGCGGCGTGCTTGGCCAGCAGGGCCTCGATCTTGCGGATGGGGTCGGCAATGGCCGAGACCGACACGTCGTGGTTCAAAGCCAGCACAAAGTAGGCCGCATACTTCGAGACGTCCACGTCCAGGTACCAGTCGCGCTGGAGCAGCTCGGGCTTGCGGTAGGTCAGGTTGGTGCCCACCATGAAGTCCAGCACGCCCTCCTCGACGGCGGCGTCGAACTTGGACAGGCCGGCGGTGAACAGGGGGAAGGTGGCGTCCGCGATGATGCGGGACGCGCCGCGCTGCTTGAGCTCGCGGGCCACTTCCAGCATACTGTCGCCGGAAGCCACGATGTCGTCCGCCACAAAGACGGTCTTGCCCTCCACCGACTCGCCCAGGTACTCATGGGCGACGATGGGGTTGCGGCCGTTGATGACGGTGGTGTAGTCGCGGCGCTTGTAGAACATGCCCAGGTTGCAGCCCAGCACGCTGGAGAAGTACATGTTGCGGTTCATCGCGCCCTCGTCGGGGCTGACCACCATGAAGTCCTTCTTGTCGAACGACAGGTCGGGCATCTTCTGCAGCAGGCTCTTGAGCACCTGGTAGGTGGGCATAGCGTTGTCAAAGCTGAGCAGGGGGACGGCGTTCTGGACGCGGGGGTCGTGGGCGTCGAAGGTGATGATGTTCTTCACGCCCATATTCTGCAGCTCCTGCAGAGCCACAGCGCAGTCAAGGCTCTCGCGCACTTCGCGGCGGTGCTGACGGCCGCCGTACAGGCTGGGCATAATGACCGACACGCGGTGTGCCTTGCCTGCCACAGCCTGGATCAGGCGCTTGAGGTTGGAAAAATGGTCGTCCGGGGACATATGGTTCTCGTACCCGAACAGCTTGTACGTCACGCTGTAGTTGCCCGGGTCCACCACGATGAAGATGTCATCGCCCCGCACCGAATCCTTGACCATGCCCTTGGCGTCGCCGCTCTGGAAGCGGGGGCACTCGCAGGGGATGATAAAGCTCCCCTGCTCCATGCCGCTTTGTGCAGCCCACCGCATCAGGTGGCGGTCGATCAGGTTGGTCAATTCCTCTGCACCGGGACAGCACAGCAGGCGCAGATCTGCAACGCTGCCACCCTGTGCGAAGATATCCTTGGCTTCGATCACATTGGACATTTTTACGGCTCCTTTAATTCCTCTTTACCAGTGTTATGCCTCTTTCATACAGAAAGGATCATGCCGTTTTCATTTTATCACATTTTAGCCCCGCCGCCAGTAGGATTTTCAATTTTCTGCGCCTTGCACAGCAGTTATGCCAAAATCCGCCCTGGTCTGTCAGTTATTTACAAAAAACTGCGTTGTTTTTTGTGCTGTCTTGTACTTACAAGCTGGCCAGAGCTGCCTTCAGGGCCTCGGTGCGGTCGGTGTCCTCCCAGCGGACGCCCAGGTCCTCCCGGCCCATGTGGCCGTAGGCGGCCAGCTTGCGGTAGATGGGTTTGCGCAGGTCCAGGTCCCGGATGATGGCGGCGGGAGTCAGGTCGAACACCTTTTCCACCGCAGCCTCGATCCTGTCGTCCCCGGTGATGCCGGTGCCGAAGGTGTCCACCATGATGGAGACGGGCTGGGCCACGCCGATGGCGTAGGCCAGCTGCACCTCGCACCGGCGGGCCAGGCCCGCGGCCACGATGTTCTTGGCCACCCAGCGGGCGGCGTAGGCGGCGCTGCGGTCCACCTTGCTGGGGTCCTTGCCCGAGAAGGCGCCGCCGCCGTGGCGGGCGTAGCCGCCGTAGGTGTCCACGATGATCTTGCGCCCGGTCAGGCCGCTGTCGCCCTGGGGCCCGCCGATGACGAACCGGCCGGTGGGGTTGATGAAGTACCTGGTGTGCTCATCCAGCAGCTGGGCGGGGATGACCGCACGGATGACCTTTTCCATCACATCGGCCCGCAGCGCGTCCATCTGGATGTCCTCCCGGTGCTGGGTGGAGATGACCACCGTATCCACACGGACGGGGCGGTCGCCCTCGTACTCCACCGTCACCTGGCTCTTGCCGTCGGGGCGCAGATAGTCCATCTCGCCGCTCTTGCGCACCTCGGTCAGCCGGCGGGCCAGCTTGTGGGCCAGGCTGATGGGCAGGGGCATCAGCTCGGGGGTCTCGTCGCAGGCGTAGCCGAACATCATGCCCT
>DWWN01000001.1 GCA_019119685.1 Candidatus Faecalibacterium faecigallinarum | reverse complement strand
AAGAGCGTCGCCAAGCAGCTGGCCGACAAGTTCGGCTTTGAGAAGGTGGCCATCACCCTGCGCGAGAGCCACTCTGCCTTTGACAACGGCTGGAGCGCCATGCTGTACGACGTGGCTTCCGGCGAGTACTGCTTCAGCAAGAAGTACGACCTGCACATCATCGACCGCGTGGGCGGCGGTGACAGCTTCGGCGGCGGCCTGATCTACGCCCTGCTGAACGGCAAGAGCACCCAGGACGCCGTGGAGTTCGCGGTGGCTGCTTCCGCTCTGAAGCACTCCATCGAGGGCGACTACAACATGGTCAGCGTCTCCGAGGTCGAGAAGCTGGCCGGCGGCGACGGCTCCGGCCGCATCCAGCGCTGAGCACCGGCTGCACGGGAGGCATACCGCTATGGATATCCGTTATTCCTGCAACCAGAAGGACTTCAAGCGCTACACCACCGAGGAAATGCGGGATGAGATGCTCATCACCGGCCTGTACAAGGCCGACCAGGTGGTGGCCGTCTACAGCCATGTGGACCGCATGGTCACCCTGGGCTGCATGCCGGTGAACGAGGTGGTGTCCATCGACAAGGGCATCGACGTGTGGGCCAACTTCGGCACCCACTATTTCCTCGAGCGCCGCGAGATCGGCATGTTCAACATCGGCAAGGATTCCACCGGCATCGTGGTGGCCGACGGCGTCCGGTACGAGCTGGGCTACAAGGACTGCCTGTACATCACCCAGGGCACCAAGGAAGTCACCTTCGCTTCGGCTGACCCCGCCCACCCTGCCAAGTTCTACATGGTGTCGGCCCCCGCCCACTGCGCCTATGAGACCCGCCTGATCAAGATGGCGGACGCCAACCACCGGCCGCTGGGCAGCACCGAGACCTGCAACAAGCGCACCATCAACCAGTTCATCCATCCCGACGTGCTCAAGACCTGCCAGCTGAGCATGGGCATGACCGAGCTGGAGCCCGGCTCCAACTGGAACACCATGCCCAGCCACACCCACGAGCGCCGGATGGAGATCTACACCTATTTCGAGCTGCCCGAGGGGCAGGTGGTCTTCCACATGTGCGGCGAGCCCACCCAGACCCGTCACATCGTGATGCACAACGAGGACGCTGTCATCAGCCCCTCCTGGAGCATCCACAGCGGCGTGGGCACCTCGAACTACACCTTTATCTGGGCCATGGGCGGCGAGAACATGGAGTTTGACGACATGGACAACATCGCCACCACCGACCTGCGGTAAAGGCCAGTTATCCCGTCCGGACGCCACGCACGCCCGGACAGGCCAGAAAAACACAGCTCCGGGCTGACCGGGGTCACAACGCCCCGTATCCGGTGCACGCCGGGTGCGGGGCTTTTTGTGAAACATTTATCTAGTATACATCGAAGGATACAACAGAAAGGAAGGAGCTACCCCCATGGAACTCTCTGCATTTGACCTGAGCGGCAAGGTCGCGCTGATCACCGGCGGCGCCCACGGCATCGGTTTTTCCATCGCGGAAGGGATGGCCCGCTGCGGCGCGACGGTCTGCTTCAACTGCTCGTCCCAGGCAAGCTACGAAAAGGGCATGGCAGCCTACCAGGCCGCCGGCATCCAGGCCCGCGGCTATGTAGCCGACGTCACCGACTGGGACGCCGTCAAAGCGATGGTGGACCAGATCGCCGCCGATGTGGGCCCGGTGGACATCCTGGTCAACAATGCCGGCATCATCCAGCGCAAGCCCATGCTGGAGACCAGCACCGAGGACTTTGAAAAGGTGCTGAAAGTCCATGTGGTGGGCGCCTTCAACTGCTCCAAGGCGGTGCTGCCCGCCATGATCGAAAAGCGGGCGGGCAAGATCATCAACATCTGCTCCATGATGAGCGAGCTGGGCCGCGAGACCGTCTCGGGCTACGCGGCGGCCAAGGGCGGCCTGAAGATGCTGACCAAGAACATCGCCTCCGAGTTCGGCCAGTACAACATCCAGTGCAACGGCATGGGCCCCGGCTACATCGCCACCCCCCAGACCGCCCCTCTGCGGGAGCGCCTGCCCGACGGCAGCCGCAGCCCCTTCGATGCCTTTATCATCTCCAAGACCCCCGCCGGCCGCTGGGGCGAGGCCGATGATATGGTGGGCCCCTGCGTGTTCCTGGCCTCCCACGCCTCCGACTTTGTCAACGGCCAGATCCTCTACGCCGACGGCGGCATCCTGGCTTACCTCGGCCACCAGCCGCAGTAAACCCACCCACCCGCCCTGTTAGAGGAATCCCCCCGGCATGGCTTGCGCCATGCCACCCCCCTGACGGGGGGTAAATAAAAGAGAAACTGCTCCCTCGACCATTGCGTAAATGGAAAAGGGAGCAGTTTTTTGTTGATTCACTCCCCACCGGGGAGTCGGCCCGCAGGGCCGGTGGGGGCACCTCTCAAAGGGCGGGCGGGTGGGGCCTTACACTTTGTCGATCGTGATGGACCAAGTGCTGGTCATGGCCTCGTCGGGTTCCAGCACCTCGTGCCTGCCCTCCTCGTTGACGCTGTTGGCCCAGCCGTTCCAGGGCTCCATGCAGACGAAGCTCTCGGCGTCCTGCTGCCAGAGCACGCCGTTGGTGAAGCTGTCATCGGCGTCCACCGTCACCTTGTGGCCGTTGCCGCTGTCGGTAAAGACCATGGGGAACTCCACGCCGGTCAGCAGGCGGATGGAGTTGTCCGCGCCCTCTTTGCGGGTCAGGGTGATCTTCTCCGGGGCGGCGGGCTGCTCGCCCTTGGCGTCCTCCGAGCAGGTGGCGCAGTGGATGTCAAAGTCTACGTTCTCCAGCTTGCTGGCCACGAAATAGGGGTGGTAGCCGAAGCTGAACGGCATGGGCTTGTCCCCGTCGTTGATGACGGTCAGGTCGATGGTAGCAGTGCGGCCCGCCAGGTTATACGTCACCAGCAGGGTGAAGTCGAACGGATAGAGAAACTTGGTCAGCGGGGTGGACTGCAGCATCAGGGTGACGCCGTCGGGCCCGACGCTGTCCACCTCCCAGGGGCACAGGTCGGCCAGGCCGTGGGTCTCCATGGGGTAGGGCTTGCCGTCAAAGATATGGACGCCGCCGTCTGGGTTGGAGCAGCTGGGGAACAAAATGGGCACCGCGAAGCGGGGGCGGTTGCACTCGCTGAAGTTGGGGCGGCGGACCCAGATGTACTCGTCCCCGTCCAGGGTAAAGCCGGTGATCATGCCGCCCCGCTCGGGGGTGATGACCAGTTCGGTCTTGGCGGCCGGGTCCGAAATGACGTACTGCTCGTAGCAGGCCTCGCCTTCGGTGACGTACCGGGTGCTGATCTGATTCATAAAGATACCTCCTTGTAGGTGCGGGCCGTGACGGCGGCCCCGTTTCCTCTATTGTAGCAGATTTTGCAAAAAAGGGCCATGCCTTTTGGAGCATGGCCCTTGTTTTTTAGAGCACTACGCCATCCTTGAAGATGGAGATGTCGCGGAAGCCGTTGATCTCGGCCTTGGTCTGCTTGCCGCTGGCCGTGTCGATCACCAGCTGCAGCAGGTCCTGGGCCGTCTCGTCGATGGTCTTTTTGCCGTCGGCAATGACGCCGGCGTTGAAGTCGATCCAGCCCGGCTTTTTCTCCGCCAGCGGGGTGTTGGTGGAGATCTTCAGAGTGGGGGCCGGGGCCGAGAAGGGCGTGCCGCGGCCGGTGGAGAACAGGATCATGTGCGCGCCGGCGGCGGTCATCGCGGTGGCCGACACCAGGTCGTTGCCGGGGCCGTAGAGCATATTCAGCCCCTTGGTGACCACGGGGTCGCCGTAGTCGATCACGTCCATGATGGGGGCGGTGCCGCCCTTCTGGACGCAGCCGCAGCTCTTGTCCTCCAGGGTGGTGATGCCGCCCTGCTTGTTGCCCGGCGAGGGGTTGTCGTAGACCACTTCGTTGTGGCTGATGAAGTAGTTCTTGAAGCCGTTCAGCATATGCTCGGCCTTTTCAAACACGCTGTGATTGATGCAGCGGTTCATCAAAAAGCCCTCGGCGCCGAACATCTCGGGCACCTCGGTCAGGACGGTGGAGCCGCCCCGCTGGCCCAGCATATCCGAGAAGCGGCCAATGGTGGGGTTGGCGGTGATGCCGGACAGGCCGTCCGAACCGCCGCACTTCATGCCCACCACCAGCTCGGACACAGGGATGGGCTCCCGCTGGAACTGGCGGGCGTAATCGGCCAGCTCTTCCAGCAGTTTGCGGGCGGCGGCGAACTCGTCCTCCACGTCCTGGCAGACCAGGAACTTGACCCGGTCGGGGTCGTACTCGCCCAGCTCGGCCTTGAACTGGTCGGGCTGGATGTTCTCGCAGCCCAGGTGCAGCACCAGCACGCCGGCCGCGTTGGGGTGGCGGACCAGGGCCGCCAGCAGCTTGCGGGTCTGGGCGTGGTCATGGCCGGTCTGGCTGCACCCGAAGGGGTGCGGGAAGGTGTACAGGCCGTCGATGCTGCCGGTGACCAGATCCTGGTTGTCCTGCACCATCTTCTTGGCGTTTTCGTTGACACAGCCCACCACCGGGATGATCCAGATCTCGTTGCGGATGGCCGCCCGGCCGTCCTTGCGGCGGAAGCCCATAAAGGTCTCGGGCTCCACCTTGGGCAGGGGGGCCAGATCGGGGGCGGGGTTATAGGTATACTCCACCTCGCCCGAGAGGTTGGTCTTGATGTTGTGGGTGTGCATCCAGCGGCCGGGCTGGGCGTCCTCGGTGGCATGGCCGATGGGGAAACCGTACTTGATGACGTCCTCCCCTGCCTTGATGGGCTTGACCGCCATCTTGTGGCCCTGGGGGATATCCTCCAGGGCGGTCACCGACAGGCCGTCGGTCTCCACCAGCTGCCCCTTGGCGATGGGGTGCAGCGCGACCACTACGTTGTCGATGGGGCTGATATGAATTGCCTGCGCCATAGCAGTTCTCCTCGTCAGTTGTTCAGGAAGCTGTTTTTCCATTCGTCCGGCCTGGACGACATGTGCGTACAGGCCGGACACATACAGGGAAATTTACCGCAGAGAGTGTGCGAGCCGCCTTGCGGCGAGTGCACGGTTCTGCGGCAAATTTTGTCCCCAGGGGAATACTAGGGGGAAGGAATTTCTGTCCTGCGCAGCAGGCAGAAATGGGTTCCCCCTAGAGCCCGCTTAGAGGCAGCTCTTGTAGGCGGCCTCGGCGCCCTGGGTGCGGATCAGCTCCAAATCGGCCAGGACGGCGGCTTCCACGCCGGGGATGGCGGTCAGGTCCTGATCCCACATCTGGGTGTTGGTCAGGACGGCGTGGACCAGACCGGCGGCCGAGTCGTCCTTGTGGGCGTAGTAGAAGTCCAGCGCCCAGGCGTCGTCCTGGATCTTGTAGGTGTTGCCCTTGGGACGCTTGCAGATCAGGCCGTCCTCGGTGCGCTCCTGGATGTCGTTCGAGTAGAAGGCGATGTAGGCGGCCAGGCTCATGGTCAGGCACTTGGGCAGCTCGTTCTTCTCCTTGATGTACTCCAGGAAGCTGGGCATATTGCGGGCCTTCCACTTGGAGGTGGAGTTCAGAGAAATGCTCATCAGCTCGTGGTTGATGAAGGGGTTGTTGAAGCGGTCCTGCACGGCGGCAGCAAACTGCATCAGGTCGTCCTTGTCCAGAGGCAGGGTGGGGATGACTTCCTCATACAGCATCTTGTTCATGAACTCGCGGATGGTGTCGTTGTGCATGCAGTCGCGGACGATGTCATAGCCGGCCAGGTAAGCGCCCAGGACGAAGCCGGTGTGGGCGCCGTTCAGGATGCGCACCTTGCGCTTCTTGTAGGGGGTGACGTCGGGCACCACCATGACGTTGACGCCGGCCTTCTTGAACGGGAGCTTGTCCTCCAGCCAGGCCGGGCCCTCGATGACCCACACGCCGAACACTTCGCCCACGTCCAGCACCTGGTCGTGGTAGCCGTTGGCCTGCTCGATGGCGGCCATCTCCTGCGGGTCGCGGATGCGGCCGGGGACGATGCGGTCCACCAGGGTGGAGCAGAAGGTGTTGGCGTTGTTCATCCAGTCGATGAAGGCCTGCTCCAGGCCCCAGTCGGCGGCGTAGTTGTTGCAGCACTTCTGCAGCTCCTTGCCGTTGTTGTCGATCAGCTCGCAGGAGAGGATGATGAGGCCCTTGTCGGCGGCGCCGTTGAAAGCCTTGTAGCGCTCGTACAGCACGCGGGTGAGCTTTGCGGGGAAGCTGTTGGGGGGCACCTGGTCAAAGGCGCTGTCGCCCTTCGTGTAGGCGATGCCGGCCTCGGTGGTGTTGGAGGCAATGATCTCCAAATCGGGGCTGGCGGCCAGGGCCAGCACCTCGGCCCACTTGCCCTCGCTGTAGGGGCACACGCAGTTGGCCACGCAGGAGATCACGCGCTTGTCGTCCACCTTCTGGCCCTTCTCGCTGCCGCGCAGGTAGAGGGTGTACAGGCCCTCCTGGGCGTTGATCCAGTCCGCCATCTGGGGGAAGTTGCCGATGGGCTGCACCAGGCTGACCTTGCCGTTCCAGCCGGCCTTCTCGTTGGCGATGTCAAAGAAGTAGTCCACAAAGGCGCGCAGGAAGTTGCCTTCACCGAACTGCATCACCTTGATGGGGGCGTCCTTCAGGATGTACCCGTCGTAACCGGTCTGCGCGAGTACCTTATAATTCAAAGTTTCCATCTCACGATCTCCTTTACACGTTTACACGTTCTCTAGCCAGCACCGGCAGGGACAGGCCCCGCCGGGTTCCTTCCTCTATTTTAGAATGTTGTATACAAAGAAGTCAAGTGTTTCTTTTGGAATTTCCGTCAAAAAGAGGCCCTATCCACAAATTCCAGCGGTTTCAACAAGGAATTCTATAAAAATTCGGCAATTTTTCAGTTGTATACAAAGGCAGATTTAGAGTATACTATGGATAAGTGAGAGTCTGCCCAAAGGCCGGACTGTCAAGTTCTTACAAAGCAAGGAAAGGGAGTATCACCACCATGAAAGCATTTATGGATAAGGACTTCATGCTTCAGACACCTACCGCCCAGCATCTGTATCATACATACGCAGCGGGCATGCCCATCTGCGACTACCACTGCCATATCCCTCCCCGCGAGATCTACGAAAACCGCAAGTTTGAAAATATCACCCAGGTCTGGCTGGGCGGCCGCAACCCCGACGGCACCATCTTCGGCGACCACTACAAGTGGCGCGTCATGCGCTCCAACGGCGTGCCCGAGGAGTACATCACCGGCACCAAGCCCGACCGCGAGCGCTTCCAGAAGTTCGCCGAGGCCCTGCCCATGGCCATCGGCAACCCCATGTACCACTGGACCAACCTGGAGCTGCACACCTACTTCGGCTACGACGGCGTGCTGAACGGCGACACCGCTGAAGAAGTGTGGAACCTGTGCAACGAGAAGCTGCAGAACGATCCCAAGCTGACCGTCCGCGGCCTGATCGAGCAGTCCAACGTGGCTTTCATCGGCACCACCGACGATCCCATCGACAGCCTGGAGTGGCACGAGAAGATCAAGAACGACCCCACCATCAAGTTCACCGTGGCTCCCTCCTTCCGCCCCGATAAGGCCATCAACATCAACAAGCCCGGCTTCGTGGAGTACATGGGCAAGCTGGCCGCCAGCGTCGGCAAAGAGAAGCTGGCCTGCATCCACTGCGTCATGGACGCCCTGACCGAGCGGCTGGAGTTCTTCGTCAAGATGGGCTGCCGCGCTGCGGACCACGGCCTGGACTATGTGCCCTACCGTGAGGCCACCATCGAGGAAGTGGACGCCATCTACAAGAAGGCCATGGCCGGCGAGGCCGTCACCACCGAGGAGGCCGAGAAGTACCAGACCGCCATCCTGATCCACCTGGGCAAGCTGTACCACAAGCACGGCGTGGCCATGCAGCTGCACTACTCCTGCCTGCGCGGCGTCAACCGCAAGATGAACGCCCTGCTGGGCCCCGACACCGGCTTTGACATGATCGCTCAGAACACCTGCGGCGGCGCCATCGCGGCCCTGCTCAGCGCCCTGAACGACACCGACGAGTGCCCCAAGACCATCATTTACAGCCTGAACCCCATCGACAACGAGCAGATCGGCACCATCTGCGGCTGCTTCCAGTCCGACGAGGTGCCCGGCAAGATCCAGGCCGGCAGCGCCTGGTGGTTCTGCGACCAGAAGATCGGCATGGAGAACCAGATGAAGTCCCTGGCCAACCTCGGCCTGCTGGGCAACTTCATCGGTATGCTGACCGACAGCCGCAGCTTCCTGAGCTACACCCGCCACGACTACTTCCGCCGCATCATGTGCAACATCATCGGCCAGTGGGTCGAGGACGGCGAGTATCCCAACGACGAGAAGGCCCTGGAGAAGATCGTCCGCGGCATCTGCTTCGACAACGCCAAGCGCTACTTCAACCTGTAACGCTCCCCTGCCCCGGCCCGCGCCGGCGGCATCCTGAACAACCAAGGTCCTCCCGCCTCCTCCGGCGGGGGGACCTTTTCTGCCAAAGGAGTTTTTGTATGAAATTCGCTTTCCTTATCCTGGACAGCCGCTTTGACAGCGCCGCCGACCAGGCTTCCATCCACGGCGGCGACGCTCAGATCATCGGGGTGGCCAGCCTGGCCCAGGCCGCCGCGGCCGCCCGGCAGCTGGCCGCCGAGGGGGCCGGCTGCATCGAGCTGTGCGGGGCGTTCGGCCCCGAGGGCGCCCGGGCCGTCATCGACGCCACCGGCGGCGCCATCCCCGTGGGCTACGTCACCCACCTGCCCGAACAGGACAGCCTGTACACCGAGGTGTTTGGCTGAGCGGGTAACACGTGAAAAAGCGCCTGCCGCGTGGGAACACATGGCAGGCGCTTTTCTACATACCATTCCTATTTGACAGCAAATTCATCGACAAATCCGTTGTTCTTTTCTCCATCCTATGCTATACTATAGGTAGAAGGGAGCGATTTGTATGGCATCTGTAATCAGTGCAATCAAGAACACCGTCCCCATTTCGCTGTTCAACCGAGGGCAGGCGGGCAAAATCTTTGAAGATGTCCGCAAGAACGGCGCAAAGGTGGTCATGAAGAACAACGTCGCCGAGTGCGTCCTTCTCTCGCCGGAGGAATACGTCCGGCTGATGGACGCGGTGAACGACGCCAAGCTGGAAGCCATCGCCGCCGAACGGCTGGCCCACTACGACCCCAAAACGCTGGTTTCCTGGGATGAGATGATGCAGGAACTGGGCCTCACCGAGGACGATTTAGCCGGCTGGGAGGACGTAGAGGTTGAATGAACTGGACGGTTGATTTCCTGCCGGAAGCAAAGAAAGACATCAAATCCCTGGACAAAAGCCAATGGAGCTTGATCCAGAAAGCGCTCAAAAAGGTCAGTCAGAACCCGCTGCCCGCCGCGGAGGGCGGCTACGGCAAGCCATTGAGCGGCAGCCTGGCGGGCTGCTGTAAGATCAAGCTGCGCACCGCCGGGCTGCGCGCTGTCTACAAACTCCAGCGCACCGAAACGTCCATGCTGGTCATCGTCGTTGGCGTCCGCGCCGACGAGGAGGTCTATGAGCTGGCCGAAAAGCGCATCCAAAAATACCGTCTGGACCGCTGAGCACAAGAAAGCGCCTGCCGCGCGGAAACCGCGTGACAGGCGCTTTTGCTTGGTCGATTCAATTTTTCCCGCGGGGGATACCGCGGAAGGGCGGGCGGATTTTAGTCGTTGTTGCTGCGGCCGCCCATGCCCAGCAGGCGCAGCACGAACAGGAAGATGTTGATGAAGTCCAGGTACAGCGTCAGTGCGCCGTAGACGCTGGCCTTCTCGGCCAGGGCGCTGTCCATCGAGTAGTAGGCGTACATCTGGTGCAGCTTCTGGGTATCGTAGGCGGTCAGCAGCATAAAGACCACCAGGCCGATGCCGCAGTAGAGCAGCACCGAGCCGATGCCAAAGCCGAACAGGCTGCCCACCAGGCCGGTGATCAGCATGGCGATCAGGCCCATCATCAGTTTGGGGCCCCAGCTGGTCAGGTCGCGGTTGGTGGTGTGGCCGTAGAACGCCATCAACCCGAAGTAGACCGCCGTGCTCAGGAAGGCCATCACCAAAGTGCCCACCGAGAACAGCAGGAAGTAATAGCTCAGCACCATGCCGTTCAGGGCCGAGTAGGCCAGGAACACGCCGCGGGCGGTGCCCACCGACATCTGCTGGATGCGGGCGCTCAGGAAGAACACCAGGCCCAGCTCGGCGATGGTCAGCAGCAGGTAGAGGGAATTGACCAGGTAAAACAGAGGCGTAGCCGCGGTCAGCAAAGCCACGCCAAAGGTCACGGCAAGGCCGCCGGCCATCCAGCGGTAAGTCCGGGCCATATAATCGGCTGCGGACATCGTCGCTTCGGTGTAGCCGCGGTCGTAATCGTTGTTGTAGTAGTTCATAGTGACACTCCTTTTTCTGCAGGCGGGGGCTACGGCCTCTTGCCCCGCTTTGATGCTTACAGTATACTATAGAGAAATGAACGATTCATGAAAAGGCTGTGACTGTTTTGCCGTTTGGTTTGTATTTTCATATTCCGTATTGCTTTTCGCGGTGCCGCTACTGCGATTTTTACGCCGCCGGGGCCTCCCGCGCCGTGCCGGACGCCTATGTGGACGCCCTGCTGCAAGCGCTGGCCGGCTTTTCGGCCGCCCTGCCGGGGCCGCCCGACACCGTCTATTTCGGCGGGGGCACCCCCAGCCTGCTGACGCCCGCCCAGGTGGAGCGCCTGCTCGCGGCCGCCGCGCCCCGTCCCGGCGCCGAGGTGACGCTGGAAGCGAACCCCGAAACCGTCACCCCGGAGCAGCTGCGGGGCTACCGCGCCGCCGGGGTCAACCGACTGTCCATCGGGGTGCAGTCGGCCCGGGACAGCCAGCTGCGCACCCTCGGCCGGCCCCACACCGCCCGTCAGGCGGCGGCCGCTTTCGAGATGGCCCGGCAGGCGGGCTTTGCCAACCTCAGCGGAGACATCATGCTGGCCCTGCCCCACTACAGCCGGGCCGAGTTCGACGAGACGCTCGCCCTCATCCAGGCGGGCGGCGCAAACCATATCTCGGCCTACCTGCTCAAGATCGAGCCGGGGTCGGCCTTTGGCCGCCGCCCGCCCGAGGGCCTGCCCGACGCCGACGAGGCCGCCGGGTTTTACCTCTATGCGGTCGAGCAGCTGGCCGCCGCCGGCTACCGCCAGTACGAGATCTCCAGCTTTGCCCGGCCGGGCTTTGAGGGCCGGCACAACCGCATCTACTGGGACTGCGGGGACTATCTGGGCCTGGGTCCGGCCGCCCACAGCTGTCTCGGGGGCAAGCGCTTTTACTACCCCGCCGACACCGCCGCCTTCCTCGCCGGGACGTCCCGGCCGGCGCCCGACGGAGACTGCGGCGCCGAGGACTACCTCATTTTACAGCTGCGTCTGTCCACCGGGCTGGACCTGGCCGAGTACCGCCGCCGGGGTGGCCCCGCCTTTACGCCCCATCAGCGGGCCTTTCTGGCCCACTGCCAGCAGGCCGGCTACCTCACCCTCACCCCGGACCGCCTGACCCTCACCCCCCTGGGGATGATCGTCCAGAACGCCATTCTGGAAGAGCTGATCTAACGCGAAAAACGGCCCCTTTTGCTGGATGTTTTCAGCAGAAGGAGCCGTTTTCATACCCTCTCAGTCTCGCTCCGCTCGACAGCTCCCCCGCACGCGTGGGAGCCAAAACGTAACCTTTAGGCTCGGCCTCCCACGTTTACGGGGGAGGTGGCCCGCAGGGCCGGAGAGGGCAAGCGCGCCCTTTTGCTCCCCTCTCAGTCACAGGGCGCTTACGCACCCTGTGCCAGCTCTCCCGGAGGGAGAGCCAAGTGTACGCCCGTGGACATAGGCAAACTTTGTGGTAAGGCAAACTTTTTTGCAGCTTTGTCCTTCCAAACTCTCCCGAACGGGGTGTTTTGTGCAAGCAGTATAAAATTGTGTTAAAAGCATGCGAAAATTGTGTATGTACAACGAAACAGCGATGCGTTATAATATACTTGTAATACAAGTATACAATCAACGGCCGCCGAATGACTCTTATTCTTCACGCTTGACGGGAGGTGAGCTTTGGCCGTATGTTCGTCCACCGTTTCACTTTGAGAATCCGTTTGTATCTTCTGTGCTGAAAGAAAGGAGTCGTAACTGATGGAATTGAAAAAAGGTCCATTGACGAACCATTTTCTGAATACAGTGCTGTATGTTAGCAGCGTAGCTGCACTGAGGCCAGCTGGATTTAAAGAGGCTGTAAACAATCTTCAATGGAATGAACTATGGATCTTTTCCTTTATGTTTGCCGCCGTCATTTTTTAAAATCTTTTACAGGATTGGTTCCTTTTGAACGGTCACGACATTGCCTGGCAGAAGATGAACGGCTTTGTGGACCAGGAAATCCTTGACGACCGCCGCAAACTATTGCTGTTTGAACACTGTGAAACATCGGTGACGAAAGGGTTTGCCAACGGCGCACTGATCTTGATGATGCTGGCCGTGGCCGCCTCCTTTGTCTGGTTTACCTTCCTGGCATAACGCTTGCCCATACCGCCCGCAGGGGACGCCCTGCGGGCTTTTTCTGCGCCTCTCTTTTCCTGTAAGGGGCAAGGCTGCTCCCCCGCGGGGGCAGTTGAGCCGACCGCGTCCAGCGGACGAAACAGGGAGGCGAAACTGGCGCAGCGCTCCGGTTTTTGCAAGCGCCCGCCGCGGCGCGCCGCAAAAATCGGCTAAGCGCAAGAGGGAATGGCGCGCAGCGCCTGAGAGGGGAGCAAAAAGAAAAGCGCCCCGTTTTCGGGACGCTCTGCAACATTTTTGCGGATAAGCCGGAAATGTATATTTTGTCTCCTTCCAGTCACCTGCGGAGCAGGAGCTGATCTACCCCAGCTCGATCACCGGCCAGCCCAGGGCCTCGATGGCGGCGCGGTCGTGGGTGGCCAGCAGGGCAGGCTTGCCGGCGCACCGCTCTTTCAGCAGGGCGGCCGCCTGCCCCATGGATACGGGGTCCAGGCCGGTGAAGGGCTCGTCGAACAAGCGGGTGTCCGCTTTGGCCCACACCGCCCGCAGCAGGGCGGCACGGCGCTTCTGCCCGCCCGAAAGCCGGGCCGCCGGCAGGGCGAGGGCCTCCCCTGTCATGCCCAGACGGGCGAAATCGGCCTCCACCGCCCCGCGCCGGGCTTTGCCGTCGGGCAGGACCAGCAGGACGTTTTCCACGGCCGAGAGCTGGGGGCAGAGCCTGTCCTCCTGAAAGACGGCGGCCACCCGCCCCGCGCCGGTCACAGCGCCGGCGTCGGGCTTTTCCAGCCCCATCAGGATGCGCAGCAGGGTGGTCTTGCCCCAGCCGCTGGGGGCCCAGAGGACCGCCGGGGCCTCTACCGTCAGGCTCAGCCCTTCAAAGAGAGTGTGCGCACCGAAGCGCTTGGCCAGGTTTTCGATCTGCAGGGTCATGGCTGGGCCTCCTGTTCCGGCGGCGGCGCGCCGCACACCCGCCGCACCGCTGCATCCAGCAGGGCCAGAAAGGCCCGCTCGAACACGGCCGACAAGCAGATGATGACGAACGTCCAGGCAAAGAGCTCCCCCGTCGAGAGGGTGATCTTGGCCCGGTAGAGGGCGTCCCCGATGCTGCCGTCCGGCAGGCCGATCACCTCGGCGGCGACGCCGCTTTTCCAGCACAGGCCCAGGGCCGTGCGGCAGCCCTCCCGGAAGGCGGGCAGGACGGCGGGCAGCCAGATGGCCCGCAGCCGCCGCCCGGCCGGGATGCGGAACACCCGCGCCATCTCCAGCAGCTGGACGTCCGCCGAAGCGATGCCGGTGCGCACCGCGCTGTAAAGGACCGGCAGCGCCATCAGAAAGCTGATGAGGATGGACAGCTCCCGCCCCCGCACCCAGACCAGCGCCAAGATCACAAAGCTGGCCACCGGGGTGGCCTTGACCAGCTGCAGGACGGGGTCGAGCAGCAGTTCCACCGTGCGGGACAGCCGGGCCGCCGCTGCCAGCGCTACGCTGCACAGGCACCCCAGCGCGAACCCGCCCAGGATGCGCCCGCTGGAAAACGCCACCCTCCCCCAGAAATCCGCCGTGGGCAGCAGCCGGACCAGAGTGTCCAGCGCCCGCAGGGGGGACACCAGGAACACCTCCTGCCCCACGGCCACGGCCGCCCACTGCCACAGCGCCAGCCAGAAGGCCGCCGCGGCCAGCCGGGCGGGGAGGGATTTTTTGGATGTTTTCAACGCACAGCCTCCTTTCCTGAAAGCAGTATAAACGAAAACGGGACGCCCCGCAAGAGGCGTCCCGTTCTGGCTCGGAAACTCAGCCCAGATAATAGAACCCGTCGTCCGGCATGGCGCCGCCCACCGAGGCGGGGTCGGCATCGTACAGCACCTGGGCATAGCCCGCCACGTCGGCCTTCATGTCCTCGCCGGTGATGCACACGATGTTGCATTCGGGCAGGGCGGCCTTGGCGATAGCGGCTTTGGCCACCACGCCCTGCTCCTCACACAGGGCGGCGGTGCCGTCCAGGTCGTTGTTGGCCGCGTCCACGCTGGCGGCGTAGTCCTCCAGGAAGGCCGCCACCACATCGGGGTGCTCCTCGGCGTAGGCGGTGCGGACCACCGTCACGCCGGTGATGAGCTGGGTATCGCAGACCCTTTCCCACTCGGCGGTCAAGTCCAGGGCCACCCGCAGGGTGTCGTCCTGCATCGAAGCGCTGGTGACGTAGGGCTGGGGCAGCACCGCAATGGCGTCCCCGGCCACGGCCATCTGGGCGGTGACTTCGGTGGCCTCGCTGTAGAACTCGATGGTCACGTCGTTGTCAGGGTCGATGCCGTTCTGGGCCAGGATGTACCGCAGGACGTATTCCGGGGTGGTGCCCTTGCCGGTGGACAGGATGGTCCGGCCCTTGAGGTCGGCCACCGACTGGACGGTGTCGCCCTTTTCCACCACATACAGCACGCCCAGGGTGTTGACTGCCATCACCTGGATGGCGCCCTCGGTCTTTTGGTAGAGGGTGGCGGCCAGGTTGGCGGGAATGGCCGCCATATCCAGCTCGCCCTTGGTCAGCAGGGGGACGATCTCGTCCGCCGTGCCGTAGAGCTGCAGGTCATAGCTGAGGTTGGCGGTGCCGTCCTCCTGCATGGGCAGCAGGTTGACCAGGCCCATGGTGGTGGGGCCCTTCAGGCCGGCGATCCGCACCGGGCCGGCGGTGGAGAGGGTGTTCTCCTCCGCGGCAGCCTCAGAGCTGGCGGCGCTGCTGGATGCAGCTTCGGAAGTGGCCTCAGACGACGCCGTCACGCTGGAAGAAGTCCCGCCGCAGGCGGCCAGGCCGAGCAGCATGGCCGCCGACAAGAGCAGGGAAGCAAGTTTTTTCATGGTTGGAAAGTCCCTTCTTTGTAAAATTTTTTCAAAATGCCACAAAACCATTTGCTTTGCAGCCATCATTCTACTATAATGGGAGGGAAATTACCGTTGCAGGGGCAACAAAGCCCCTCCCGTGCAGGACAGGACAGCCTTATGGACGACTTTTCCATCTTACAATCGACTTCCCTTTTCCACGGCCTGAGCGCCGAGGCCCTGGACGGCCTTCTGGGCCGGCTGGGCGCGGTGCGCCGCAGCTATATCCGGGGCGCGGTGCTGGTCCAGGCGGGCCAGCCCAGCCGCAGCGTGGGGATCATCCTGGCAGGGGCCATCGAGGCCGTGCGGCTGGCCCCCGACGGCAGCCGCCTGCCCATCACCCGGATGGGGCCGGGCGGGGTGTTCGGGGATGTGCTGGGGGGCTCCAGCCTGACCAGCCCGGTGACGGTGACGGCCCGCTCCCCCTGCGAGGTGCTGCTGGTGCCCTACGACCGGCTGCTGCGCCCCGACAGCAGCGCCGCCGGCCAGCAGGTGCTGCAAAACCTGGTGCGCACCATCAGCGACAAATACTTCCTGCTGGCGCGGCGGGTGGACCTGCTTTTGCTGCGCAGCCTGCGGGCCAAGGTCTCCGCCTACCTGCTGGCCGAGGCCGAGCGGGCCGGGCAGCTGACCTTCCGCATCCCCTTCACCCGGGCGCAGCTGGCCGACTACCTGAACTGCGACCGCAGCGCCCTGAGCCGGGAGCTGAGCCGGATGCAGCGGGAGGGCCTGCTGGATACCTACCGCAGCAGCTTCAAGCTGCTCCAGCCCGACGCGCTGCGAAAATTATCGCAATAAGCTGCCGCCGGCCCCGGCAAAGCACGCGGCAAGGCTGCGGAAGCAAACAAAGGAGTAAAGACCATGACCGCAAAACCCATCCTCTGGATCGTCATTCCATGCTACAACGAGCAGGAGGTCCTGCCCATCACCGCGCCCCAGTTTTTGCAGAAGGTGAAAGACCTGGCCGCGGCGGGCCTTGTCAGCGACAAGAGCCGGGTCTGCTTTGTCAACGACGGCAGCAAGGACGCCACCTGGCAGCTGATCTGCAGCTTTGCCCGGCAGGACGAACACTATATCGGCATCAGCCAGAGCCGCAACCGGGGCCACCAGGCCGCCGTGCTGGCCGGCCTGATGGAGGCGCGGGACAACGGCGTGGACGTGACCATCTCCATCGACTGCGACGGCCAGGACGACATCAACGCCATGGACGAGATGATCCGCAAGTACCTGGCGGGGGCCGAGGTGGTGTACGGGGTGCGCAGCCGCCGGGACACCGACACCTTTTTCAAGCGCTTTACCGCCGAGGGTTTTTACCACCTGATGAACCTGCTGGGGGCGGACATCGTGTTCAACCACGCCGACTACCGCCTCATCAGCAGCCGGGTGCTGGACAGCTTTGCCGACTACCGCGAGGTGAACATCTTCCTGCGGGGGATGGTGCCGCTGGTGGGCTTTGCCAGCGATACCGTGGCCTACGAGCGGCACGAGCGGCTGGCCGGCGAGAGCCACTATCCCCTTTCCAAAATGCTGGCGCTGGCCTTCGACGGCATCACCAGCCTTTCCAACAAGCCCATCCGGCTCATCACCGGCATCGGGATGCTGTTCAGCATCCTCAGCTTCATCGGGGTGGTGTGGGCCTTCATCGGGGCGATGCTGGGCAGCACGGTGGCCGGCTGGGCCAGCACCGTCTGCATCGTCTGCCTGATGGGCGGCATCCAGCTGGTCTGCCTCGGGGTGATCGGCGAATATATCGGCAAGATCTATATGGAGACCAAGGCCCGGCCCCGCTATATCATCAGCGAGCGGACCTGGGCCCCCTACGAAAGGAAGTACCACGGATGACGAAACAAAGCTGGAAGGGCTCGGCCCTTTTGAACCCGGTACCGCCGGTGCTGGTGTCCTGCGGCGGCATGGAAAAGCCCAACCTCATTACGGTGGGCTGGGCGGGCACCGTCTGCACCCGGCCGCCCATGGTGTCCATCAGCCTGCGGCCCGAGCGGTACAGCTACGGCCTGATCAAAACGAGCGGCCTGTTCGCCGTCAACCTGCCCACCGAGGCGCTGGTCCGGGCGGTGGACTGGTGCGGGGTCAAGAGCGGGCGGGACGTGGACAAATTCGCGGCCCTGGGCCTGCACGCCCAGCCGGGCGCAGTCCACCCGGACTGCCCCATCCTGGCCGAGAGCCCCCTGGCCCTCGAGTGCCGGGTGACCCAGACTATCCCGCTGGGCAGCCACGAGCTGTTTCTGGCCGAGGTGGCAGGGGTGATGGTGGACGAGGACCTGCTGGACGGCGACGGCCGCCTTTGCCTGGACCGCGCCCGGCTGATCGCCTACAGCCACGGGGAATACCGCGCCCTGGGCCGGTGCCTGGGCACCTTTGGCTATACGGTCAAAAAGCGCCCGCCCCGCCGGCGCGGCGGACCGGAAGCGGCCGGACACCGGCGGACCAAGCAAGACTGAGAGGACAAAACGATGGCTGATATCCAGCTGCACCCGGACGGCGAACAGCGCCGCCGGATCATGGACTTTATCATGGCGGCAGGGCAGACCCTGCTGGAAAACGGGGCCGAGGTGTTCCGGGTCGAGCAGACCATGCAGATCATGGCCCGCAGCCTCCACCTGCGGGAGTTCCACGTCTATGTGCTGACCAACGGCATTTTCGCGTCGGCGGGCACCGCCGAGATCAGCGAGGTGCGCAACGTCCCCGTCCGCACCATCCATCTGGGCCGGGTGGCGGCGGTGAACGAGCTCTCCCGCGAGCTGGCCGAGGGCCGGGTGGGCCTGGACGAGGCCGAGCTGCAGCTGGCGGCGGCCCGGCGCATCCCCTTTCCCCGGCCGGCGGCCCAGGTCCTCAGCGGGACGGTGGGGTCGGCGGCCTTTGCTCTGATGTTCGGCGGGGGGCCGGGCGAGGCAGCGGCCGCCGCCCTGGCGGGCTGCATCGTCAGCGTCTACCTGTGGGTGTGCCGGCGCCTGCCCGCCCTCTTTCTCAAGCTGACCGGCGCGGCCCTCATCACCCTGGTGTGCATTCTGGCCAGCGGGGTGCTGGCCGCCAGCGTCAACCATGCGGCCATCGGCGCGCTGATGATCCTAACCCCCGGCGTCGCCTTTACCATGTCCATCCGGGACTTTGTCCGGGGCGATTACCTCTCGGGCACCATCCGGCTGATCGACGCGGTGCTGGTGGCGGCCTGCCTGGCCTGCGGGGCCGGCCTTGTGCTGCGGATGCACACCCTGCTGACGGGGGTGACGGTGCTATGACGGGCGCGCAGTTTTTCGAGCTGCTGCGGCAGTTCCTGCTGGGCGGGGTGGGCACTTTGTGCTTTGGGATGCTGTTCGGCATCCCCCGCAAGTGTTACTTAGCCTGCGCCGCCACCGGCGCGGTGGGCTGGCTCGCCTACGAGCTGGCCGTCATGCTGGGCGTCGGGGCCGTGACCGCCAACCTCCTGGCCGTCATCCCTTTGACGCTGCTGGCGCGGCTGTTCGCCATCTGGCTCAAGGCCCCGGTGACGGTGTTCCTTTTGTCGGGCATCTTCCCGCTGGTGCCGGGGGCGGGCATCTACTACACCGCCTATTACTTTATCCAGAACGATAACCTGCAGATGGCCGCCACGGCCGCCGAGACGGTCAAGATCGCGGCGGCGCTGGCCATCGGCATCTCGCTGGTGCTGGGCCTGCCCCTGCCCCCGCGCAAGAAAAAGCCTTGACAAATCGCCCCGGGCGGGCTACAATAAAACACAATATCACAAAATTGGCTGTGAAGAGAAGAGTAGGCCTTCGCATTGACCCCAACCAGAGAGCCTGGATGGTGGAAGCAGGCGGGGAACAGGGGGCTGAAAATGGTCTTGGAGCTGCGCGGGCGAGAGGCAAGAGCCGCAAGCCTGCGACGGGTGCGCCCGTTACAGCGTCCGGCTGTACGCGGGTCCTTTGCGTCCCGCCGCAGCGCTGAGGCCGCGCCCCGCAAGAGGCCGGCGAACCAAGGTGGTACCACGGAAGCATTCCAGCTCCCGTCCTTGCAGGTGTTTTATACCTGTGGGGACGGGAGCTTTTTTCTTCCCATCCCGTCTGTACACACGAAGCATGGAACAACAATGGATACAAAAAGGAGCTTTGCTATGAACAAGATCTCTCGCCGCGCATTCCTGCAAGCCGCCGGCCTGACCGCCGCGGCCGCCGCCCTGTCCGCCTGCTCGGGCGGCACGGGCAGCAGCGCCAGCTTCCACGTGGCCGTCCCCAACGACACCACCAACGAGGCCCGCGCCCTCCAGCTGCTGGAGAAGAACGGCTTCTTCACCCTGAAGGAAGGGGCCGGCATCACCGCCACCAAGAACGACATCGCGGACAACCCCCACAACATCACCATCGACGAGGTGGAGGCCGCCCAGGTGCCCAACGTCCTGCAGGACGAGGACTACGCCGTCATCAACTCCAACTACGCCATCGCCGCCGGGCTGGACCCCATGACCCAGGCCCTGGCCATGGAGGACGGCACTTCCAGCTACGTCAACGTGCTGGTGTGCAAGGAGGGCAATGAGAACCAGCCCCTCATCAAGGCCCTGGCCGCGGCCCTGGAGAGCCAGCAGGTGAAGGACTTCATGCTGGAGCAGTACGGCGGCGCGGTGGTGTCGGTGGTGGAAAACCCCACCGACGGCTATGACCCCGAGGTGGACTACGACGCCCTGGCCGGCCAGACCGTCAGCTGCGCCGCCACCCCCGCCCCCCACTGCGAAGTGCTGGAAGTCTGCGTGCCCATCCTGGAGGCCAAAGGCGTCACCCTGGACATCCAGGAATACGACGACTACATCATCCCCAACAACGTGGTCGAGGACGGCACCGTGGACACCAACTACTTCCAGCACCAGCCCTACCTGGACGACTTCAACGAGCAGAACGGCACCCACCTGGTCACCGTCGCCGGCATCCACATCGAGCCCATGGGCATCTACGGCGGCAAGCAGACCAGCCTCGACCCCATCCAGGGCTGACAGATACCGGAGGATACCCGCTGTGATCGAACTGAAACATCTGTCCAAGACCTTCCAGATGAAGGACGGCGCCGTCCAGGCGCTGCAGGACATCAGCCTGACCATCCCTGACGGGATGATCTACGGCATCATCGGTATGTCGGGCGCAGGCAAGAGCACCCTGGTCCGCTGCATCAACCTGCTGGAGCGGCCCACCGAGGGCAAGGTGATCATCGACGGCACCGAGATGCAGTCCCTGACCCCCGCCCAGCTGCGCCAGCGCCGGCAGAAGATCGCCATGATCTTCCAGCAGTTCAACCTGCTGATGCAGCGCAGCTGCCTGGCCAACGTCTGTTTCCCCATGGAGCTGGCCGGCGTCAAAAAGGCCGACGCCGAAAAGCGGGCCCGGGAGCTGCTGCAGACGGTGGGCCTGCCCGACAAGGCCGGCGCCTACCCGGCCCAGCTTTCGGGCGGGCAGCGCCAGCGGGTGGCCATCGCCCGCGCCCTGGCCACCGACCCCAAGGTGCTGCTGTGCGACGAGGCCACCAGCGCCCTGGACCCCGACACCACCCGCTCCATCCTCAGCCTGATCCGCGAGATCAACCAGAAGCTGGGCATCACGGTGGTGGTCATCACCCACCAGATGAGCGTGGTGGAGGCCATCTGCGACCGGGTGGCCATCCTGGACGGCGGCCAGGTGGTGGAGGAAGGCACGGTGCAGGAGATCTTTGCCCGGCCCAAGACCGCCGCGGCCCGGCGTCTGGTCGCCCCCAGCGGGGGCCGCTCCTCCCGTGAGCTGGCCTCCTTCGCGCCGGACGACCACGTCATCCGCCTGACCTTCAACGGTTCTTCCACCGAAAAGCCCCTGGTGGCCTGCCTGGCCGCCGAGACGGGCATTCTGGTCAGCGTGCTGAGCGCCGACACCCGCGATCTGAACCAGAAGTGCTTTGGCAGCATGCTGCTGCGGCTGCCCCGCGATGTGGACGAGGCCCGCCGGGCGACGGAATACATCCGCGCCCAGCCCGGCGTGACGGTAGAGGAGGTGACCGGCCTGTGACCGCTATGGATTTTGCTTTTGCGGTGTGGGAGACGTTCTATATCACCGTCCTCTCCACCGCCTTTGCCCTGGTGCTGGGGCTGCCCCTGGGCGTGCTGCTGGTGGCCGGGGATAAGGACGGCGTCCTGCCCCTGCCCGGCTGGCTGATGCACGCGCTGAACTTTGTCATCAACATCCTGCGCAGCATCCCCTTTTTGATTTTGATGATCTGCGTGTTCCCCCTGTCGCGGCTGATCGTCGGCACGACGGTGGGCACCAACGCCACCATCGTGCCTTTGGTGGCGGCGGCCTTCCCCTTTGTGGCCCGCCTGGTGGAGACCAGCCTGCGGGAACTGGACGCCGGCGTCATCGAGGCCGCCCAGAGCATGGGCGCCACCCCCCTGCAGATCATCACCAAGGTGATGATCCCCGAGAGTATGCCCAGCCTTGTTTCCAGCATGACCACCGCCCTGACCACCATTTTGGGCTATTCGGCCATGTCGGGCGCCATCGGCGGCGGCGGCCTGGGCAAAGTGGCCATCTCCTACGGCTACTACCGCTACCAGGCAGGCATCATGCTGGTGGCTGTCGTGCTGCTGATCGTGCTGGTGCAGCTGTTCCAGACCATCGGCACCGCCATCGCCACCCACAGCGACAAGAGATTGAGAAAATAAACCGCCCCCCTCCCCTGAGAGGGCAGGGCCATGAAAGGAGACTTTCCTATGAACCGCGATACCATCTGCGTACAGGGCGGCTACACGCCCGGCAACGGCGAGCCCCGCCAGATCCCCATCATCCAGTCCACCACCTTTAAGTACGACACCAGCGAGGACATGGGCAAGCTGTTCGACCTGGAGGCCGACGGCTACTTCTATTCCCGCCTGCAGAACCCCACCTGCGACGCCGTGGCCCGCAAGATCGCGGCCCTGGAAGGGGGCACCGCCGCCATGCTGACTTCCAGCGGGCAGGCCGCCAACTTCCTGGCCCTGTTCAACATCTGCCAGTGCGGGGACCACATCGTCTCCTCCTCCACCATCTACGGCGGCACCTTCAACCTGATCTCGGTCACGATGGCCAAAATGGGCATCGACGTCACCTTCGTCTCCCCCACCGCCACCGAGGAAGAGCTGGACGCCGCTTTCCGCCCCAACACCAAGGCCGTGTTCGGCGAGACCATCGCCAACCCCGCCCTCACCGTGCTGGACATTGAAAAGTTTGCCAAGGCGGCCCACGCCCACGGCGTGCCCCTGATCGTGGACAACACCTTCCCCACCCCGGTCAACTGCCGGCCCATCGAGTGGGGCGCCGACATCGTCACCCACTCCACCACCAAGTATATGGACGGCCACGGCGCGGGTGTGGGCGGCGCCATCGTGGACAGCGGCAACTTTGACTGGATGGCCCACGCCGACAAGTTCCCCGGCCTGACCACCCCCGACGAGAGCTACCACGGCATCACCTACGCCGAGCGGTTCGGCCAGGGCGGGGCCTTCATCACCAAGGCCACCGCCCAGCTGATGCGGGACTTCGGCTGCTGCCAGTCCCCGCAGAACGCCTTTATCCTCAACCTGGGCCTGGAGAGCCTCCATGTCCGTATGGCCCGCCACTGCGAAAACGCCCTGGCCGTGGCCCGCTTCCTCGAAAAGCACCCCAAGGTGGCCTATGTGGACTACTGCGGGCTGGAATCCAGCCCCTACCACGCCCTGGCCCAGAAGTACCTGCCGAACGGCAGCTGCGGCGTGGTGTCCTTCGGCCTGGCCGGCGGCCGCGAAGCCGCCAGCGCCTTTATGAAGTCGCTGCGGCTGGCCGCCATCGAGACCCACGTGGCCGACGCCCGCACCTGCTGCCTCAACCCGGCTTCCAGCACCCACCGCCAGATGAACGACGAGCAGCTCAAGGCCGCCGGCGTGCCCGCCGAGCTGGTCCGCATGAGCTGCGGGCTGGAGTCCAGCGAGGACCTGATCGCCGACATCGCCCAGGCCCTGGACAAAGTCTGATCCAGACCCTTGGGCCGCCTCCCCGCCTGTGCGGGAGGCTGTCAGGAAGGCATCCAAAACCATACCTCTTAGGCTCCCACGTTTACGGGGGAGCTGTCAGCGCAGCTGACTGAGAGGGCTCTGAAAGGAATCTGCCATGCCCCTCATCATCCCCAAGACCCTGCCCGCCTACGACGCGCTGTACGCGGAGAACATCTTCGTCATGCACCGGGAGCGGGCCCTGTCCCAGCACATCCGGCCGCTGGAGATCGCCATCCTCAACCTGATGCCCACCAAGATCGCCACCGAGACGCAGATCGCCCGGCTGCTGGCCAACAGTCCTTTGCAGGTGCACATGACCTTGCTGCAGACGGCCAGCCACGCGGCCACCCACGTCTCCGCCGCCCACCTCGAAGCCTTTTACAAGACCTTCGACGAGGTGCGGGACCGCCGTTTCGACGGCATGATCATCACTGGCGCGCCGGTGGAGACCATCCCCTTCGAGGAGGTGGACTACTGGGACGAGCTGTGCGAGATCATGGACTACTCCAAGTCCAACGTCTACTCCACCCTCCACGTCTGCTGGGGGGCGCAGGCGGGGCTGTACCACCACTATGGGGTGCGCAAGCAGCTGCTGCCCGCCAAGATGTTCGGCATCTTCCCCCACCGGGTCACCCGGCCGTCGAACCCGCTGGTCCGCGGCTTTGACGAGGTGTTCTACGCCCCCCACAGCCGCCACACCGGCGTGTGCGCGGAGGACATCGCCCGGTGCCCGGCCCTGCGCATCCTGGCCGCCAGCGACGAGGCGGGCCCCTACCTGCTGAGCACCGAGAACGGCCGGCAGATCTTCGTCACCGGGCACCCCGAGTACGACAAGCTGACCCTGGACGCCGAATACCGCCGGGACGTGGCCCGGGGGCTGCCCATCGCGCCCCCGAAAAACTACTACCCCGGCGACGACCCGTCCCAGCCGCCGGTCTTTCGCTGGCGGGCCCACGCCCACCTGCTCTATTCCAACTGGCTGAACTACTACGTCTACCAGAACACCCCCTACGACCTGGACACTCTGAACGACGCCACGCCGTAACAGCTTACCGGGAGGTATATTCTTATGGGCATTGAAGCAAGCTGGGGCTTTGCCGTGGGCAGCCTGCCCCACGGACCCCGCAACCTCATCAGCGACGTGCCGGGGGTGACGGTGGGCCACTGCACCCTCGCCGACGGGGAGGTGCAGACCGGCGTCACCGCCCTTCTGCCCCACCCCGGCGATCTCTTTCACGAAAAAGTGCCGGCGGCGGCCCACGTCATCAACGGCTTTGGCAAGACCACCGGCCTTGTCCAGATCCAGGAGCTGGGCACTTTGGAGACGCCCATCCTGTTCACCAACACCCTGAGCGTGGGCGCGGTGTACGACGCCCTGGTGCGCCATATGCTGGCGCTGTGCCCCGACATCTGCGAGACCACCGGCAGCGTCAACCCGGTGGTGTGCGAGTGCAACGACAGCGGCCTGGACGACATCCGGGGCCTCCACGTCACCGGGGAGCACGTCCGGGCGGCCCTGGCCGGCTGCCGCGCCGGCTTTGCCGAGGGCGCGGTGGGGGCCGGCCGCGGGATGCGCTGCCACGGGCTGAAAGGGGGCATCGGGTCGGCCTCCCGCCGGCTGGAACTGGACGGCCGTGCTTACCATCTGGGGGCGCTGGTCCTCTCCAACCACGCCCGCTTTGACGATTTGATCCTGGCGGGCGTCCCCATCCGGGAGCGGCTGGCTGCCGCCAGCGTCCCGCCCCACCAGGACCGGGGGTCCATCATCACGGTGCTGGCCACCGATGCCCCTCTCACCTGCCGCCAGCTGGGCCGGGTGGCCCGCCGGGCCATCGTGGGCCTGAGCCGCACCGGCTCCTACTGCGGCAACGGCAGCGGCGAGATCGTCATCGCCTTTTCCACCGGGTACCGCATCCCCCACTATCCGCAGGGGGACGTTGTAGCCCTGCAGGCCATCCACGAGGACCGGATCGACCTGTTTTTCCGGGCCGCGGCCGAATGCGTGGAGGAGAGCGTCCTCTCCTCGCTGCTGCACGCCGAGACCGTCACCGGCCGGGGCGGGCGGACCGTCCGCAGCCTGGCCGACCTGCTGCGTGAAGCGAAAGGAGAATGCTGAATGGATATCATGGAACTGCTCGCCGGCCGCCGCACCTACCGCCGCTTTTTGCAAAAGCCGGTGCCCGCCGGTGTCGTGGCCGACATGGTGGAGGCGGTGCGCCTGTCCTCCTGCGGGGCCAACCGGCAGGCCATCCGCCTGGTGGTGGTCCAGAGCCCCGCGATGGTGGCCAAAGTCCAGCCCCTGGTCAAATGGGCGGCCTACCTGCCCCCCGAGCAGGGTGTGCCGAAGCCCGGTGAACAGCCCGTCCTGTTCGTGGCCGTGGTCCAGGATGCCTCCATCCCCGGCGACAAGGACAGCGATGCCGGCATCGCGCTGGCCAACCTGACCCTGGCCGCCTGGGCCAAGGGGGTGGGCAGCTGCATCATGGGGGCCATCGACCGGCCCCGGCTGACCGAACTGCTGGGCCTTTCGGAAAACGAAAAGCTGCACAGCATGGTGGCCCTGGGCTACCCCGCCCACGCCTCCCGCGTCGTCCCCCTGACCGAGGCCACCGGCGTGAAGTACTACCTGGACGAAAACCGCGACTACTGCGTGCCCAAGCGGGCCGCCGCCGGCATCGCGCGCTTTGTCTGAGCCAGCCTCCCCTGTCCGCGCGTGCGGGCGGGGGATTTTTGCATATATGCGCCGAATATTGGAGGATTTTGCATAAGTTATCTCAATTCGGTTTCAATTTGGCCTGCTTTTCTGCACAAGACTTGACATTTACATTTGTACAAACTATACTACAGGTTGTCGCCGGGAAGATGCCCGGCTGCACGCCGCATCGTCTGTTTGCGGCCGGGGACGGCGCGCCCGTCCCCCTGCTTGTTTGTCTATTGCAGATCTAAGAGGAGTGTATGAATATGAAGAAGATCACCCGCCGCAGCTTTCTGGCAGCTGCCGGTCTGTCCGCCGCCCTGGCCCTGACCGCCTGCTCCAGCACCAGCTCTTCCACCGCAGCTTCCGCTTCCAGCACCGCCTCCGAGGCCGCCAGCAGCGCCGCTTCCGGGGCTGCCAGCGAGGCTTCCACCCAGGCCATCCAGAGCCTGGAGGACCTGAACGGCAAGACCGTCGGCGTCCAGCTGGGCACCACCGGCGACCTGATGATGAGCGAGGAAGTGGGCAAGGCCGACGGCCTGAACCTGGCCGGCGTGGAGCAGTACAGCAAGGCTGCCGACGCTGTGCAGGCCCTGCTGACCAACAAGATCGACGCCGTCTGCATCGACGACCAGGTGGCCAAGAACTTTGTCGCCGCCAACCCCGACGAGCTGACCATGCTGGACACCGCCTACTCCGAGGAGAGCTACGCCATCGCCGTCAGCAAGGACAACCCCGAGCTGACCGAGAAGCTGAACAGCGCCATCGCTGAGCTGAAGGAGGACGGCACCCTGGACGCCATCCTGAACAAGTACATCGCCAAGGAGGAGGGCGCCACCGGCTACGTCAGCCCCGAGGGCACCGAGTACCCCAACGGCACCCTGGTCATGGCCACCAACGCCGCTTTCGACCCCTACGAGTACATTGAGAACGGCGAGATCGTGGGCATCGACGCCGAGTTTGCCAAGGCCCTGTGCGACAAGCTGGGCTACGACCTCGAGATCGAGGACATGGAGTTCGACTCCATCATCGCGGCTGTGGTCAGCGGCAAGGCCGACTTCGGCATGGCCGGCATGACCGTCACCCCCGAGCGCGAGGAGCAGATCGACTTCACCGACACCTACTGCACCGCCGCCCAGAACATCATCGTTCTGAAGTAAACCAGCGGCCTGCTTTCCCGGCAGGATGCAGCCAGTCTGGACAGATTTGAAAAAACCTCTTTACAAATCGCAGCTTTTGTGGTTTGATAGGAGATGCAGAGGACAGAGCAGGTTCTATGCCGGCTCTGTCCCTTCTCTTTGTGTATATATGCATAAAAATTCAGTTTTTTATGTATATCAGCCCCATCCACCCCATCTGTCCCGCAAGGAGGGAATTCCATGGCATTTTTCCAAAACCTGTGGGCGGAGCTTGTCAGCGAGTTCACCGCCACCTTTATCACTGAACAGCGGTACCTGCTGTTCCTGAACGGCCTCAAGACCACCCTGATCGTCGCGTTTGGTGCGGCGGCGATGGGCGTGGTACTGGGCTTCGTCATCGCCTACATCCGCACCACCCACGACCACACCGGCCGGCTGCGCTTTTTGAACGGGCTGTGCAAGCTGTACCTGACCGTCATCCGCGGCACCCCCACCATGATCCAGCTGCTCATCATGTACTTCATCGTGTTCGGCTCGGTCAAGATCGACAAGGTGCCGGTGGCCATCCTGGCCTTTGGCATCAACAGCGGCGCTTACGTGGCCGAGATCTTCCGCAGCGGCATCATGAGCATCCCCCCGGGACAGATGGAGGCCGCCCGCAGCCTGGGCCTGAACTACACCCAGGCCACCTGGAAGATCATCCTGCCCCAGGCCGTCAAGAACGTGCTGCCCGCGCTGGGCAACGAGGTGATCGTCCTGCTGAAGGAAACGTCCATCAGCGGCTACATCGCCCTGCAGGACTTGACCAAGGCCGGCGACATCGTCCGCAGCCGCACCTACAGCCCCTTCTTCCCCTACATTTCGGTGGCGCTGATGTATCTGGCGCTGGTGCTGGTGCTGGAAAAACTGCTGGGCTATATGGAAGGGAGGCTGGCGCGCAGTGACCGGTAAAAGAGAAAAGATCATCGAGGTGCGGGGCCTGAAAAAGACCTACGGCGGCGAAAAGAAGCGCGGCTACAAGGGCCTGACCCCCACCCTGGACGTTTTGAAGGGCATCGACATCGACATCTACCGCGGGGACGTGGTGTGCCTGATCGGCCCGTCGGGCTGCGGCAAGTCCACCTTCCTGCGGTGCCTGAACCGGCTGGAAAAGCCCACCGGCGGCACCATCAAATTTGAGGGCGCGCTGGTGGACGAAGCCCACATCGACAAGCTGCGCCAGAAGATGGGGATGGTGTTCCAGCACTTCAACCTGTTCCCCCACATGACCGTCAAGCAGAACCTGGAGATGGCCCCCGTCCTGCTCAAGTTGAAAAGCAAGGAGGAGGCCTCCAAGCGGGCCGACGAGCTGCTGGCCCGCGTGGGCCTTTCGGACAAGGCGGACGTGTACCCGGCCAGCCTTTCGGGCGGCTAGCAGCAGCGCATCGCCATCGCGCGGGCGCTGGCCATGGACCCTGACGTCATCCTGTTCGACGAGCCCACCTCGGCCCTCGACCCCGAGATGGTGGGCGAGGTGCTGGCTCTGATGAAGGAGCTGGCCCACACCGGCATCACCATGCTGGTGGTGACGCACGAGATGGGCTTTGCGCGGGAGGTTTCCAACCGGGTCATCTTCATCGACGAGGGCGTCATCCAGGAGGACGAGCCCCCCGAGGAGCTGTTCGCCCACCCCAAGAACCCGCGTTTGCAGGCGTTCCTCTCCAAAATGTTATAACGCAAAAAGAAATGCCCGGCAGGAAATGTCCCGCCGGGCGTTTTTCTATATTGCCCTCTCCGTCACGGCCTTCGGCCGTGCCACCTCCTCTTGCGCTTAGCCGGTTTTGCGGCGCGGGACAACGCCCGCTTGCAAAAACCGGAGCGTGGCGCCACTCACAGCTCCCTGTTTCTGCCGCTGGCAGCGGTCGCTGTTCATGCCCCGCACGCGTGGGAGGCAAATGCAGCCTAAGGTTCATCTTTGGCTCTCCCGCGTGCGGGAGAGCTGTCACAGCGCCCCGTCAGGGGCCTGTGACTGAGAGGGCATCCGCCCGGCAGGCCGCCGGGACGGATGTTTTTACTTTTTGCGCAGATACTTGATACACGCCAGGATGACGGCCAGGTAGCAGCCGCACCGCAGCAGGTTCATGACGGCGGTCAGGACCATGCCGGCCCCGACCATGATGGTGGGTGACATTGCTTTTTCACCTCCTCCCGGTATGGGCCCTCTCCGGCCCTGCGGGCCACCTCCCCCGTAAACGTGGGAGGCCGAAACCTACAGGTTACGTTAGCCTCTCCCGCGTGCGGGAGAGGTGGCATGGAGCGAAGCGACATGACGGAGAGGGCTACCTCCCACGCGTGCGGGGGAGGTGGCGCGGCGCTTCAGCGCCGTGACGGAGAGGGCGGCAACCGGATAACCTCAAAGCGTCTCCCCGTCCGTGCTGTCTGTGCCGGTCTGCTGGGTGTAGAGGACCATCAGGTGGCTGGCGCTGGCTTCCAGCGTCTCTTTGGCGGCGCGGAGGGCGGATTCCTCGGCGTCGTTCATCTTTTCGGGGTGGTCCTTGCGGATGCAGCGGCGCAGGTTGGCAAGGTCGGTCTTGACGCGGTTCTTCTCGTCCTTGTCGATCTCCTTTTTGCACTTGGAGAGGGCCTCGTCCACCTTGTAGGCCAGGATCTCGGCCTGGTTGTGCAGCTCGAGGCGGCCCTTGCGGCGGCTGTCCTCCGCTTCGTAGGCGGCGGCGGCGGCCATGGCCCGCTGGATCTCGCTCTCCGAGAGGTTGGTGGAGCCGGTAATGGTGATGTTCTGCTCCCGGCCGGTGCCCAGGTCCTTGGCCGAGACCTTGACCACGCCGTTGACGTCGATGTCGAAGGTGACTTCGATCTGGGGCTTGGAGGAAAAGCCCGCCCGGATGCCTCCCAGCTTGAACTTGCCCAGGGACTTGTTGTCCTTGGCAAAGCGGCGCTCGCCCTGCAGGACGTTGATCTCCACCGAGGTCTGCATGGGGCGGGCGGTGGTGAAAATCTGGCTCTTGCGGGTGGGGATCATGCTGTTGCGGGCGATGAGGGGGGTGGCGACGCCGCCCAGCGTCTCGATCGAGAGGGTGAGGGGGGTGACGTCCATCAGGACCAGGCCCTGGGCCGCCGCGCCGGTGGCGCCGGCCAGCTTGCCGCCCCCCTGCAGAAGGCCGCCCTGGATGGCCGCGCCCATGGCCACGCACTCGTCGGGGTTCAAAGCGTGGCTGGGCTCCTTGCCCAGCAGCTCCTTGACCTGGCGGGCCACCGCCGGCATACGGGTGCTGCCGCCCACCAGCAGCACGCGGCCCAGGTCGGCCGCCGAGAGCCCGGCGTCCCGCAGGGCGTTGTTGACCGGCTCGACGGTGCGGGCCAGCAGATCGCCCGTCATCATCTCGAACTGGGGGCGGGTCAGGGTGACGTCGATGTGGTGGGGGCCGTCCCGGCCCACCGCGATGAAGGGCAGGTTGATCTGGGCCGAGGGTGCGCTGGAAAGCTCCTTCTTGGCCTTTTCGGCCTCCTCTTTCAGCCGGCCCATGGCGGCGGGGTCGCGGCTCAGGTCGATGCGGTCGCTCTTTTTGAACTCCTGCACCAGCCAGTCCACGATGCGGGCGTCGAAGTCGTCGCCGCCCAGGCGGGTGTCGCCGCCGGTGGCCAGCACCGTGAACGCGCCGTCCTCGATCTCGATGATGGACACGTCGAAGGTGCCGCCGCCCAGGTCGTAGACCAGAATCTTCTGGGCCGCCTCGTTGTCCAGGCCGTAGGCCACGGCGGCGGCCGTCGGCTCGTTGATGATCCGGCGCACCTTCAGACCCGCGATCTCGCCCGCCTCCTTCGTGGCCTGACGCTGCGAATCGGAGAAGTAGGCCGGCACCGTGATCACGGCTTCCGTAACCTCCTGTCCGAGGTAATCCTCGGCCGTCTTCTTCATCTTCTGGAGAATGATGGCCGAAATCTCCTGCGGCGTGTACTGGCGGCCGTCGATGTCCACGCGCGGCGTATTGTTGGGGCCCTGCACGATCTTATAGGGAGCGCGTGCGATCTCCGACGCCACCTTGTCGTAGGGTTCGCCCATGAAACGCTTGATCGAGAAGATCGTGCGCTGCGGATTGGTGATGGCCTGACGCTTGGCGGGGTCGCCCACCTTGCGCTCGCCGCCGTCGGTGAATGCCACGATCGAGGGCGTGGTGCGGTGTCCCTCGGAGTTGGGGATCACCACGGGCTCCGAGCCTTCCATCACCGCCACGCACGAGTTCGTAGTTCCTAAGTCGATACCAATAATCTTTGCCATAGTCTTTTGTATGTGTTTAATCGTTTTCCTGTTTTTGCGACCGTTCTGATTTCCATCGGCCCGGCTCCCCGCCATCGCAGCCCGGAGCTGTCCGACACGCCCGTCTAACGAACAAAGGTTGTACCAAACGGAGTTTTCTGACAATCGCCTGCCATTTTGACAGATCGGCTGCCGGAATCGGCCGTCCGTGCAGCGGTTTCTGCCAAAAAGACACGAAAGATTCCGGCGGCAGCGGAGGAGGGGGGGGGCACCCGCGCTCGCCGAAAAGCCCGTCCGCCCGGATACCGCCGATCCGCCCGCAGAATTTCCGCAGGCGGGCAGCCGATGCAAAGCCCCCGAGGCCGATGCACAATACCATAAAAAAACGGACCCGCTTGCGGCAGGCCCGTCCGACCGGTTCGACCGGCATCGTATATCGTTCTATTTTTCGTTCAGGATACGCATCGCAGCATCCAGAATCGCCGTATCGTCGAGCGTAACCACCCCGCCGTCCGGTCCCTGTTCGAAATGAACGCCCGCGCCGTTCTTGCATGCGTGCTGGCCTCCGAAATAGTTCCGGACCGTCTCCACGTCGATTCCGAGTTCGTCTGCAATGCGCTGCGAACTGCCGCTGGGCAGCTTGTCCTTGATACGGCGCAATTCGTTAAATGTGATAATCATACCTTATGAGTTTTAAGTTGATAGTTCTGCACCACTAATTTAAGACAATTTCTCGAAAATGCAAAATTTTCTTTTCAGAAAAAATTCACATTCCGCATCCGTCGTCGCAAAAGCCCTGCCGCGACCGCCCGAATCTCCTCCCTCCCCCTCCCCCGCCCCCGTCCG
>DWWN01000050.1 GCA_019119685.1 Candidatus Faecalibacterium faecigallinarum | reverse complement strand
TGACAGCAAAAAGGAATGTTTCACCCAATGTTCCTTCTGTTGTTGATCGCACCAAAACAAAAGAACTTTTGCGTCACGAAAGATAGGGTCCCTCTGCGGGGGCTGGCTGAGAGGCCGGCCCCCGCATTGTTGTTGTGAGGATATGAGAAAATGAGAGAAAGTCCGCTGCGTTTGTCTTTGCTGGATTATTTGGGCTGCCGTATGGGCTGCGTTTCCCTGAGCGACCTTCACACGTTGGACAGGGGGCAAAAGCTGCGGCTGCTGTATGAGGTGGAACGGCTTGAGCCGGAGGACGCCTCCCTGCACGAGTGGAACGACGCCCTCGCCTATCTGACCGGCCAGCCGCCGGAAGCGGATGCAGAGGCCGCGCGGGAAAAAATACGGTCGTACCTGGCAGAATGATCTAAACCCGCCCACCACCCCTTTAATGTGTCCCCCCTGTCGCTGCGCGACATCCCCCCTTCGGGGGGAATAAGCTGAAACAGCTCCTCTTACTGTGACCACACAGCAAGAGGAACCGTTTCTTTAGTTCGCCTTACCACTCACTTTGCCGTCACTTACGGGCGTACACTTGGCTCCCCCGCGTGCGGGGGAGCTGGCATGCCGCTGTGCGGCATGACTGAGAGGGCTATTAGGCGCGCCGCAAAAATCGGCTAAGCGCAAGAGGGGCTGGCACAGGGTGCGAAACGCCCTGTGACTGAGAGGGCTAAAAGCTGGCGCAAAACGCCTGAGGGGGCGCCTCCCCGTAAAACCCCCGTAAAATTACGGTTGGGGGTTGACCGGGTGGGCCGGGCGCGTTATAATCAAAATTGACCACATATTTGGGAGGTGAACGCAGAAAGATGGACCCGGATCATAGTAGATCCGAGCGGTACAGCGCATCGGAATATGAAAAAGCTGCGTTCACCGGCCGGGCGGCTGGATGAATGAAAGAGGGACGGCGCCGCGGTTTTTGGCCGGGGCTGTCTCTTTGTGGACTGTGCGAGGGGAGCCTGCGGGTATCCCCTGTTCCCGTGTGGGCGCATGGCCGTGAGAAAAGCGCAGCTTTGCAGGGCAGATGGCCGGAAAGGCCCTCGCCGCAGGCTGCGCGTTTTTTGTCTTGCGATGGACTGTACCCTCCTGCGATACGAGCATTTGAGGAGGTATTGACCCATGGAAAAGAAGGAGAAGGACGCCCTCGGCCAGGGGGCCCAGGAAGGCCGGGAGGCGCATTTGGACGAACATCTGGAACAGATGCCCGCCCAGGAACTGCCCGCCGATATCCCCGCCGAAGTGCGGGAAAAGCTGGCCCGGGACCTGAACGACAAGGAGGCCGCCGAGGACCTGCGCCAGGACGTCCGGGACGCCGAAAAAGAGGAGGCCAAAGAGGCACCCCCCGCCCCCAACAAGCTGACCAAGAGCCGCCTGCTGAAACTGCTGGTGAAAAAGCAGTACGTCAAGCTGCGGGAAGTCACCGAGGATATGCAGCCCGCCGACCTGGCCGAACTGCTGGAAGAACTGGACGAAAACAACCGCCTGGTGGTGTTCCGCCTGCTGAAAAAGGAGGTCGCCACTGAGGTTTTCACCTATATGTCGGACGAGGCCCGGGACGAGCTGGTGGATGAATTTTCCGACGTGGAATTGATCACCGCCATCGAGGAAATGAGCCTGGACGACGCCGCCGACCTGCTGGAAGATATGCCGGCCGGGGTGGTCAAGCGGGTGCTGGAAAAGTCCTCGCCCCAGACCCGCGAGAGCCTGAACAAGCTGCTGCACTACCCTGAGAACTCGGCCGGCAGTCTGATGACGCTGGAATACGTCCGCCTTCGCCGGGAAATGACCGTCAAGCAGGCGTTTGCGGCCATCCGCCAGCAGGGCGAGCAGGCCGAGACCCTGTACACCTGCTATGTGGTGGACAAAAACCGCCTGCTGGGCATCGTGTCGGTCCGCAGCCTGCTGCTGGCCGAGCTGGACACCCCCATCACCGAGATCATGGACGAGAACGTCATCGCGGTGCGCGTCACCGACGACCAGGAGTTCGTCTCCCGTGAGATGCAGCGCTACGACTTTACCGCCATGCCCGTCCTGGACAATGAGGGGATGTTCGTGGGCATCATCACCATCGACGACGCCATCGACGTCCTGACCGAAGAATCCACCGAAGATATGCAGAAAATGGCGGCCATCCTCCCCGACGACGAGGCCACCACCTACTTTGGCACCAGCGTGTGGACCCACGCCAAACAGCGCATCCCCTGGCTGATGATCCTGATGCTGTCGGCCACCTTTACCGGCATGGTCACTACCCATTACGAACAGGCGTTCGTGGCCCTGCCGCTGCTGGTATCCTTCATGCCCATGCTGATGGGCACCGCCGGCAACTGCGGCAACCAGGTCAGCACCCAGATGGTCCGCGGCTTGGCCCTGGATGAGATCGAGCCGGCCGACTTTTTGAAAGTCGTCTACAAGGAGCTGCGCGTCTCCATGATCGTGGGCCTGGTGCTGGGCGTGGCCAACGGGCTGCGCATCTGGCTGATGTACGGCGTATTCGGCGGCGGCCAGTACCCCAACGTCATGGATTACGTGGTGGTGGTCAGCCTGGCGCTGTTCCTCAGCATCATCCTGGCCAAGCTGGTGGGCGGCCTGCTGCCCCTGGGGGCCAAAAAGCTGGGCTTCGACCCCGCCATCATGGCAAACCCCTTCCTTTCCACCATTGTGGACTGCTGCAGCCTGCTGATCTACTTCCAGATCGCGACGGTGGTGTTCCACTCGTATATGAGCTGACCAATCAAAAGTTCCCCGCAGTCATGCCGGCTGCGGGGGATTTTTTTGTGCTGTGTTTTCAACCGTTGGGCGGGTGCATTGTGGAAAACTTACTCGTCCAGCACCTTGTCGGCCTCGGTGATGAGGCGGCGGGGCTTGCAGGGGTTGCCGTAGGCCAGGGTATCGGCGGGGATATCCTTGGTGACGACGCTGCCGGCGCCGATCACAGCGCCCGAGCCGATGGTCACGCCGGGCAGGATGGTCACGTCCCCGCCGATCCAGACGTTGTCCCCGATGGTGATGGGCTCGGCCTGCTCAAAGCCGCGGTTCCGCTCGGCGTAGCACAGGGGGTGGTTGGCGGTGTACATCCCGCAGTTGGGCCCGATGAAGCAGTGCTCGCCGATGGTGATCCTGGCGCCGTCCATCAGGTAGGCGCCGCGGTTGATATCGGTACCGGCGCCGATGCAGCAGTTATAGCCGTAGTCGGTCTGAAAGGGGGCCGTGACATGGGCCCCTTCGGCGGCGTTGGGCAAAATCAGCTTTTGCAGGCGGGCCTTTTCGGCGGCGTCGCGGGGGTCTGCGTTGTTGAAAGCCAGGCAGCGGGCGGCCGCCTCGTCCCGCTGGGCGCACAGCTCGGGGTCAAAATTGGCGTCGTACCAGAGGCCGAGGGCCATTTTTTCGCGTTCAGTCATAGCGTGTTCCTTTCTGCATCGTGCTTTGGAGACAAATAAGGGGCGGCCCCTGGTACGGGCCGTCCCTTACTTGCGTGTGTTGTCGTCTGTATTGCTTATGAAGGACCGCGGGCCGGGTCGCCGTTCCCTGCCCGCACCACTAGCATACATCCGGCAAAGGGCAAATGCAATTTGTATCTGGACAAAAACTATCAAAAAAACGACAAACGGGGCTTTATTCGCCCTGCCCGGTGAGCGCGGCCCACAGGCCGTCCGCGTCGTTCAGCACCGCGATCTTGTACCGGGAGAACAGCTCCTGCACCGACTGGCTGGTGGACCCGTCGGCGGAGGTGTCGTAGCTGCCCAGATCGGCGTCTGCCAGAGCGGGCACGGCGGTCCAGCTGTAGAGGCAGCTCTCCCAATCGTCCCCGAAAGCCTCGCTCAGAGCGCCGTAGGCCTCCTCAAAGCCGGCGGGGTCGGCTAAGATCCAGATGCCGCTGTATCCGTTGGCAAGGTCGGTGTTCAGGCGGGTGGCGCCCGCCATCTGGCTGTTCATGTCGGTGAGAGAGGCGTCGGCGCTCCAGGTGTAGACGTTCACTTCCACCAGGACCACGCCGTCCCGGTTGCGGTCCTGGCCGTAGTCCTCCAGCGCCGCCTGCAGCCGCTGGACCGAGGCGTCGGGCAGGGTGTCGGCCGTGACCACCGCCACCGAGTAGTCGGGGTCGATGGTGGTGTTCAGCCCGTGGATGACATAGACCACCGAGGCGATCAGCACCACCGCGGCCACCACCAGGCCCCAGTGGTAGTGCCACCAGTTGGCCCGGCGGGCGGCCCGCTTCTGCTTTTCGGTCAGGGCGGCGTCGGGTTCGGGCGGCGTTTCGGGGGCTTCCACGTCCAGCTCGTAGAGCCGGCGCAGCACCGGGAAAAAGATCTGCATGGCCACCAGCACCGGCAGCCAGAAGCCGAACAGCATGGCCCAGAAGGTGCTGACCGGGAAAAAGACGATCAGCACCGCCACCCCGGCCAGGATGACGAGGCTGCCCGCGATCGAGCGGCCGGGGCTGAGCAGCAGCATATGCCCTGCCCCCCGGAAGACGGGGCCCAGCTTGGCCTGTCTGGCGGGGATGGCGGCCAGCACCGCCACGGCCAGGCTGCCGCCCACCGCCAGCACCAGCATATCAAAGCCGAGAAAGACCAGCACCGCGCCGCCGGGGTACTGCCCGCCCTGGTCCAGCACCGCAAAGAGGAAGGCCCAGACGAAGCACAGCCCCCCCAGCAGGGTCAGGATGAGCGCGCCCAGAGGCAGAGCGGCCTTCCAGCGGGACTTGATGGTCTGCACCGCCCGGTACATCCAGGGGGACGGGTCGTTGCAGAGGCTGCGCAGGCAGCAGTCCGCCATCAGCAAAAGGCCGAGGCCGGCCAAAAGTCCAGTCAGGATACCGGCCAGCAGGGTGAAGGGAAAGTTCAGCAGGATGACCCCCAGGGACACCCCCAGCGCCGCCGGCAAGATCAGGATGCAGGCCAGGAAATTGGTGGCGATCAGCTGGCCGAAATCCCGGCCCAGCATCTGGGCAAAGCGGGCAAGGCCCTTTTTCTCGGGCTCGTTGGGGTCCACGCCGCGGCCGGGGCGTCCATAGACAGCGTCGAACCAGCTCATCCCTGCGCCTCCCCGTCCTCGATGCACTCATGGCCCCAGGCTTCGATCTGGGTCAGGGCCGGGAAGGGCGACGGGCCTTCGGCCTGGATCAGCTGGCTGAGGACCAGGCTGCGCACCCGCCGGGGCGGGAAGGTAATGCTCTGGGGCTTGCGGCTCTTGACCAGAGGGATCTCCAGCTGGCTGCCGTCCGAGAAGGTGACGGTGGCCCGGGTCCAGTAGTTGTCGTGGGGGAAATCGGCCCGCTCGGTGATCCGCAGCTCGTCCAGCAGCACCTCGCGGCCAAAGTCCAGGGTCAAAGCGGCGTTGGGGTCCCGGTTGATGCCCCAGCTCTGGTAGGGGTATTCCCCGTGGGAGCTGTTTTCAAAGATGCCGTCGATGGCGTTGCGGGCGGCAAAGACCGCCTCGCCCCGGGTCTCGACGTTGGCCGAGGCGTGGGGGTAATAGCCGGTATCCCCGTGCTGGTCGTAGCAGTTGAAGGCCAGATTGCGCCGAAGGGCCAGCTCCTCGGGCAGGGCCAGCCGGGCCCGGATCAGGTGCCGGCTGCCCCGGAAGCTCTTGGGGGAATAGGTGATGGCCTGCTCCCCGAAGGGGATGTGGAAGTTGATCTCCCGGCTGACCACATAGACCAGGGCCGGGGCCATGCTGTCCTCGAACTGGACGACGCAGAACTGGCCGGGGTGGTCGATCTCCAGGGCGATGCGGTCGCCGGGCTGGTAAGCGCTGGTGTACACCAGCGAGACGGATGGACCGGCGTCGCAGGTCATCAGGGTGTGGCCGGCCTGATCCAGGACTTTGAGCTTGATGGTTTCCATACGCAACTCCTTTTCTCCCGGCGGTCAGGCCAGGGTCAAATGTATTTGCTTGTAAAAATAGAGGCTGATCTTCCAGATGGTGAAGGGCCACGCGGTGCGCAGCCGCGGGTCGCTCACCGGCACCGGCTGGACGCTGATCTCCGCCGAGTCCCCCAGCAGGATGACGCCCAGCTCACCCAGCGCAAGGCCGCCTTCGCAGGGCTGGGGCTGGTGCTCGGTCATCAGGGTCAGTTCCACCTCGCCGGGCCAGTCGGTCTCGTCGGTGAGGGTGACGCCCGCCTCGGTGACGGCAGCGGTGCGCCGGTAGCTGGTCAGGCCGGGGATGGGCGGGTAGGCCCCTGCCAGCTCGGCGGAGATGCTCCCCTGCCCCAGCTGGATGTCCTGGGCGGCGTATTCCCGGCCGGGCAGCTGCATGATGCCGTCGAAGGTGGGCAGGTTGTGCCAGCCGCTCTGCATGGTCCAGATCTCGTACCGCTGGGGGCTGAAGGTCTTTTGGGTGTAGCTCTCCACCCCGATGTCGATCAGGAAGGGCCGGCCGTCCTTGTAGACGGTGACGCTGCCGGTGTCGTTGTGGTTGTGGCTGTCCCCGTTGGAGCCCATCTTGGCCCCGAGGACCCAGCCGCCCCGCCGGGCGGCGAACACCCCGACGCTGGGGTACCAGACGTCCGGCACAGGGACGCTCTCGCCCCGGGGCTGGGCCAGCAGTTCCGCCTCGGTAAAGGCGGTCAGCAGCCGGTACCAGAGGTTGATCCGGCTGCTGGGGTCCTGGGCGGTCAGGTGGTCGGGGTCCGGGTCGGCGGCAAAGTCGGCGGCGGCCAGAGCGGCCAGGGCCGGGCTGCCCACCGCCCGGGCAAACAGGTATTCCCGCGCGCCGCAGCGGCCGGCCAGGGGGCTGCAGTCCCCAAAGTTGAGGTAATAGGGGCCGTCCACATGGACGTTCAGGATATATTCGGCGATGTTTTTGATCTTGGGCTGGGCAAAGACGGGGCCAAACGCATCGGGCGCGGCGGCGGACAGGATGTGCAGCGCCCCCCACAGGGTCAGGCCGGCGTGGCGGTAATACTGGGCGCCCTCATTGCAGCAGCCGTCGGGGCCGTAGTCTTTGAGGAAGCAGTCCAGGCTGTAGGCGGCCTGTTCGACGGCGGCGTGCCGCTCCTCCTGGCTCACGTTGGGCAGGAGGAAAAAGCAGAGCAGGACGTTCTGGGTGCACCAGCTGGTCCAGTTGCACATGGGCTCGTCCCCGTTGCCCATCCACCAGAAGTGGTCGTGGAGGTAGGGCGTCAGGATGCGGGCGCGGATCTCCCGCTCCATCCGGGAGGCAAGGCCTGGATAGGCGGCCTCCAGCTCGGGGCCCAGCAGATAGTGGACGGTGGCCAGCAGGGCCCCCGCCTCGGCGGCAAACAGATCGATCAGGGGGCGGGCGGTGTCGGGCAGGGCCAGCTGAGGGGTGTCCCGGACATAGGAGTTGTGGGCGGGCAGCTGCCAGGCGCTCTCCTCGCAGATGGCCCAGACGGTGTCGGCGATGGCGTCCAGAAAGCGGCCCTGGTATTCCACGCACTCGGCGGCGGCCAGGGCGCACAGGCGGGCCCGGCGGGAAAAGCAGGCCGCCTCCCATTCGGCCCGCTGGCCGGTGCGGATAAAGTCCAGCCAGAGGGAGAGGGGCAGCGGGGCCAGAGGCCGGGCGGCTTCGGCTTCCCCGGCGGCAAGCAGCCGCTGGCGGGCGGAGCCGGGCAGCCGGGCCCACCCTGCCCGCTCACGGGCGGCCGGGCAGGGCCGGAAGGAGGGCAGCTCCTCCGGCAGGTAAGACAGGCGTTCAGTTAGCATGGCAAGATCTCCCCTTTATTTCTGCTGGTATTCCCGGGGGCTGAGGCCGGTGGATTTCTTAAAGACCTTGGAGAAATAGAAGGAGCTTTCAAACCCCAGTTCCTCGGCGATCTCGTAGATCTTCTTGTCCCCTTTTTCCAGCATTTCCTTGGCGGCGGCCACCCGCACTTCGGTGATGTATTCCACAAAGCCGCCCCCGTACCGGCCAAACAGCTGGCTCAGGTACCCGGGCGAAAAGTTAAAGACGGCGGCCACGTCGGCCAAGGTCAGCTTTTCGGAAAGGTGGTCCCGGATGTAGGCCTTGACCTGGGCCACGGTCTGCAGCTTGGAGGCGGTGGCGTCGTTTTCGGCATCCCCGGCAAAGAGGATGGGCTCGCCCTCGGACAGAAGGACCCGCAGGGTGTCCAGCTCGCGGCAGCGGCGGGACAGGCTGAGGGGCGCGGAGGCCGGACGGCCCACCGCCCACAGCAGCCGGGCCGAAAAGTAATTGTAGACGATCTGGCTGGCCTTTTTGACCAGTGGTTCCAGAAAGGCCTTGACCCCCTGGGGCGGCTCCTCCCGCAGGGTGAACAGCACGTTGAAGTGGAGCACGTCGGTGCCGGTGGCGTGAGCGGGCAGGTAGTTGCCGAGGGTGGTCTCCAGCATCCGGCAGCAGGACAGGTTCAGCTTGAGCTGCTGATCGCTGGTCATGCCGGGGTTGGAGGGCAGAATCTCGCAGCAGGCCGCCACCAGGCAGCCGTCCAGCTGCAGTTCCAGCCCTTTCATCTCCTGCCGCAAGTGTTCCTCGTCGGGGATCAGCCCCGTATACAGGCGTATCAGAAAGCGGTCCTGCATGGTGCGCAGGCCGGCTTCCATCTCGGTACGGGAGGGCGTGCGTGCGGTATCGTTGAGGGCCCGCTCCTTGTTGACCTGTTCGGCGGCGCGGGCCAGCGCGTCGCACAGGCTCTTGGGGGTCAGGTCCATCTTGACCAGATAGTCCACCACCCCGGCCTCGATGGCCCGGCGGGCGTAGCTGAAATCCTCCGAGCTGGTCAGCATGATAAAAACGGGCAGGGGCCCTTTTTCGTGGCAGGCGTGGGCCAGGGCCAGCCCGTCCATCACCGGCATTTTGACGTCGGCAATGACGATGTCGGGCTGTTCCCGCTCGATGAGCTCCTGGGCGATCCTGCCGTTGCGGGCGGTGCCGCAGATGGTGTAGCCCAGCTTTTCCCATTCGAGCATCCCCTGCAGGCCGATCAGGACCAGGGGTTCGTCGTCAGCCAGTAGGATCCGCAGCATGGTCTTGGCCTCCTTCCTTGTGTTTGCGGTAGGGCAGGCGGATGGTCACCGCGGTGCCCACGCCGGGTTCGCTCTCGATTTCCAGGCCGTAGCTGCTGCCGAAGGAATACTGCAGCCGCCGGTGGACGTTCCACAGGCCCACATGGCGGATCTTGTCCTGGGCGGCGGCCTGGTTTTCGGGCGGGTCCAGCAGGCGGGCCACCTGCTCGGGCGGCATCCCCACCCCGTCGTCGGTCATGGTGACCAGCACGTCCCCGTCGCCGGGGCTGATGCGTATTTCCAGCAGGACGCTGCCAAAGCCGCCCTTGGGTTCCAGCCCGTGAAAAATGGCGTTTTCGGCCAGGGGCTGCAGGGTGAAGCGCGGGATCATGCAGTCCCGGCAGATGGCCTCGTCGTCGATGTGGGCCACCTCGATCTGGATGTCGCCGCCGTAGCGGTACTGCTGGATGGTAAAGTAATCGTTCAGCAGGCCCAGCTCATCCTGAAGGGGGACCAGCTTCTCGGTGCTCTTGGAAATGCTCTTGGTCAGCCGGGCGAAGGCCGTGACCATCTCGGCGATGCCGGTGGCGTTCTGGATGGTGGCCATCCAGCGGATGGAGTTGAGGGTGTTGTAGATGAAATGGGGGTTGATCTCGGTCTGCAGCATCTGGTATTCCAGGTCCTGCTTGCGCTTCTGGTCCTCCAGGCGGCGGGCCAGCAGGCCCTCCACATTGCCGGCCAGGTGGTTGATCCCCCGGCCGATGTCCCCCAGCTCGTTGGACCACTCGATGGTGTGGTCGATGGTAAAGTTGCCCTCGCTGATCTCGTCGATGCGGTGGCGGAGGGCGGCCACCGGCCGGGTGATGACGGCGTCCAGCCAGCGCACCAGCAGGGCGCTCATGGCCCACAGCAGCAGGATGCCCAGCCCGATCAAAAGCAGATAGACCATCCGCTGGTTGAGGAAGGTGCTCTCGGGAAACAGCTGGATCAGCTCGGCGTCCCAGCCCTGCAGGGGCACCCCTACCCCCAGAAAAGACCGGCCGTTGCGGGTGATGCGGGAGACGTTGGTGGCAGGGCTGGCCAGGCCCGAAACGTCGCAGGGCTCGAGGGCCAGGCCGTGTTCCAGCAGGGAGAGGCGGCGGCCGTCCAGCCGCCAGATCTGGTCCCCCATCCGCCAGTAGAGGACGCCCCCTTCCGGCATGATGTAGCGGTCGGCCGCGCCGGTGATCACGGCGGTGTCCAGCCCCAGATAGATCCAGCCGGTGTAGGATGTTTCGCTGTCGGGGCGGATCTCCCGCCGCAGGACAAGGCAGGTCGGGTGGCTGGGCAGCAGGGGGTCCTCTGCGAAGGTGAGGGTGTTTTCCGGCCCGTCAAAAAGGGCGACGGTGTCGGCGTTCAGCCCCGCCGAAGCGGTGATGTTGCCCTGCTGCAGAAAGCGGCTGTCCCCGTCGGTGATGAAAAAGCGGACGATCTGGGTCTGCAGCTGGCTGGACAGGTACCGGTCCGAAAAGGTCTCGTAGGCGGAGGTGGTCAAAAGGCCGTTCATCTGGCCGGCAGTCAGGTAGCGGCGGAGGGTGCTGTCGGTGGAGGCCCAGTTGAGAAGGGTGCGGGCGGTGTCCAGATCGGTCTGGACCGAGGCGGCCATCTGCTGCAGGTTGAATTCCACCGAGCGGAGGGTGGTGGAGCGGATGTAGGAGTCGGACAGGGCGAACAGGACCACGCCGGCCAGCAGGCTGACCATCGCCGTGAACAGCTGGGTGCCCCATAAAATCTGCCGTCGCAGGGACATTTTGCGGATAAAATCAAAGGACACGGCGCTCACCTCCCCCGCGTTTCCCTCTTGTTTCATCATGTACACATAATAAAGTAACTTTTTTTGCCCCGCTTGTCAACCGGTCTTGCCAAAGAGCGGGCCGGGTGGTATAATCGGGGCAGATTCGATACCAGCCTGAGGAAAGGAACATCTGTGATGCGTTTTACAGCTCAGCCCTAAAACAGAGACAGCGGACCGACGGACATACCGCGTGGTATGCCCTTCTTTTGCTGTAACAGAATGAGGGTTTGAAGCTATGAACTGCACACTTTCTGCAGGCCGTCTGCCGGACGGCCTGGATCTCGTGTCCTTTTTTGACGGGCTGGTCTTTTTTGCGCCCGTCGCGCTGCTGGTGCGGACCACAGCCGGGGTCAGCGCCGGACAGTTTTTCCTTTTGCAGGCGGTGATCTCGGCCGCGTCGCTGGCGGGCGAGCTGCCCTGCGGCCGCCTGACCGACCGGATCGGGTACCGCCATACCATCCGCCTGTGCGAGGGCTGTTTCTTTCTGGCCCGCGCTTTGCTGCTGGCGGCCTTTCTGACCCGCAGCCTGCCCCTGTTCGTGCTGGAGGCGGCGGTGGAGGGCCTCGCCATCAGCCTGGAATCCGGCACCTGGGATGCCTACCTCTATGGCGCGCTGCCGCCCGACCGCTATCTGCCCAAAAAGGCCAGGATGGAAAACTGGGGCACGGCCGGCTTTCTGGTCAGCACCCTGGGGTATATGGGCCTGTACGCCGCCGGCGGCCTGCCGGTCCTGCTGGGGGCGACGGTGTGCGCCAGCGCCGCGGCCTTTGCGCTGTCCTTCACCCTCCCGCGGGAGACAGCCCGCCGGGAGCGGGAAGCCGTCCGCATGCCGGGCGGCCTGAGCCATCTGCTGGCCAGCCGGCAGGCCTGGCTGCTGATGGGGCTGCTGGCGGCGCTGAGCGTGGGGCGGCTGCTGGTCAATTTCTTTTACGCCGAGCGGCTGGGGGCCTGCGGCCTGGGCGAACTGTGGATGACGCCGGTGATCTTGGGCTATTCCTGCATCCAGATGCTGGCCGCCCCCATCCTGGGCAGGGTGCGCCGGCAAAAATGGGCGGTGGCCGGGTTCTGCGCGGCGGCCGGCGTGGGGATGGCGCTGCTGGGCGTGGCCCGGCAGGCGGTGCCGTCGCTGGCGCTGATGCTGGTGCTGCCTTTGCTGCTGGCGGTGCCCGGCTGCATCGTGAGCCTGTGGCAGAACGCCCTGATCGACCGGCAGGGCCAGGCAGAGCGCCGGGCCGAGGCGCTGTCGGCCTTCCACATGGCGTCCAGCGTGTTCGAGCTGGCGTTCCTGACAGGATCGTCGGCCATTGCGGCTTTGGGCCCGGCCGCCTGCTTTGGGGCGGCGGGGGCCGCTCTGGCGTGCCTTGGCGCAGCGGCGCTGTGCGGCGGCCCCAAACAGTAAGAGCGAAACCCAGCCCGTCCAGCCTTTTGGGCCGGACGGGCATTTTGTCGGATTTCTTTGTATATATATAATGGAAAAAGCGGTCTGAGACAATTCTTTTTGTACAAAAGATGAAATAATTGCAGCTTTGAGTTAAAGATTTTACAGGTTTTTGGGCAAAGCTGCAAAAATGACAAACGATTTGGGGGATTTTCCATTCCGAAACGGGACAGGCTGTTTTATAGTATAGGTAGTGAGGCGGGCGCGTGGAGGACATGCGGCCCGCCGGTCTTGAAGAAGAAAAAGAAGATTTCCAGGAGGCAAACACCATGAGAAAGATTTCCCGCCGTTCGTTCCTGAAGGCCAGCGCCGTTGTTGCCGGCGCTGCTGCGCTTGCTGCCTGCGGCGGCAGCGATTCCAGCTCCACCGCCGCTTCCACCGCGACTTCCTCGGCCGCATCCGGTGCCGCTTCGGAAGGCGCCACCAACCTGGTCTGGACCATCTGGGACAAGGAGTCCACCGCATACTGGCAGGCCATGGCCGACGGCTATATGGCCAGCCATGAGAACGTCACCATCGAGATGCTGGACCTGGGCTCGACCGATTACATGACCGTTCTGGCCACCCAGCTGGCCGGCGCTGCCGACATCGACGTGCTGTCCATCAAGGACATCCCCGGCTACGCCAACCTGATCAACCTGGACTACCTGGCCCCGATGAACGACGTGCTGACCCGCGACACCGCCGATTTCAGCGGCACCATCGAGCAGCTGACCACCGACGACGGCAACTTCTACGCCGTGCCCTTCCGCAATGACTTCTGGGTCCTGTTCTACAACAAGGACCTGTTCGACGCCGCCGGCGTGCCCTACCCCGCCAACGACCTGCCCATGGAGGAGTATGACGCTCTGGCCCGCCAGATGACCAGCGGCGAGGGCGACGCCAAGGTCTACGGCACCCACTACCACACCTGGCGTTCCTGCGTGTCCCTGTTCTCCATCCTGGACGGCGAGAACACCATCGTGGACGGCACCTATGACTTCATGAAGCCCACCTACGACCTGGTGCTGGCGCAGCAGAACGACGGCATCTGCATGGACTACGGCTACCTGAAGACCTCCTCCCTGCACTACTCGGCCGCTTTCGAGAACCAGCAGTGCGCCATGCTGCCCATGGGCAGCTGGTTCATCGCCACCCTGCAGACCTACATGGCCGAGACCGACACCCCGTTCAACTGGGGCATGGTCAAGTACCCCCACCCCGCCGACGCTCCCGCCGGCTCCACCCTGGGCACCGTGACCGCTCTGGCCATCAACGTGGATTCGCCCAAGGCTGAGGCTGCCGCCGACTTCATCAACTGGTGCGTCTCGGAAGAGGGCGCCAAGGTCATCGCCGAGACCGGCACCTTCCCCGCCTGCGGCTCCGAGGAGACCAACGAGATCATCCGCGCCACCGCCGGCTTCCCCGACGACGACGCTTCCGCCGAGGCTCTGAACACCGTGGCTGTCTATCTGGAGATGCCTTACACCCAGTACGCCTCCGACATCGAGACCATCCTCAACGCCGAGCATGACGCCATCATGACCCTGAGCGAGACGGTGGACGAGGGCATCCAGAACATGAACGATCAGGTCTCGGTCATCCTGGCCTGATCCTCACCCTGAGCGCCTGATCCTTTGTACCGGTGCGGGGCGGGCGGCTGGCGCCCGCCCCGCTTTTTGCGTGTGTTTTGTCTGCGTACATACGAAAGGAGGAGTCCCCTTATGGCGAATTCTGCCGCTGCCGTCAAGGCGGATAAGCCGCCCCGCAAAGTGATGAAGAAATCGGTCCGCGACACCCTCACCGCCTACACCTTTATCGCGCCCAACTTCATCGGCTTCTGCGTGTTCACCCTGGTGCCCATGGTCTTTGCCATCGCGCTGGCCTTCTGCTCCTGGGACGGCCGCCATGACATCGAGTTCGTGGCCATCGACAACTTTGTCCGCCTGTTCACTCAGGACCGCATCTTCCAGGCGGCGCTGGTCAACACCATCGTCTACGTCATCGGCACGGTGCCCCTGACTCTGGTGTGCAGCCTGGCCATGGCCGTGCTGCTGAACCAGAACGTCCGGCTGCGCAACTTCTTCCGCACCGTGGCGTTCTTCCCCTACGTCGCTTCGCTGGTCGCGGTGGCCGCGGTCTGGAACATGATCTTCAACCCCGCCATGGGCCCCATTAACTCCCTGCTGTCCGCGCTGGGCGTGGAGAACCTGCCCCGCTGGGCCGCCGGCAAGGACACCGCTATGCTGACGGTCATCCTGTTCAGCGTGTGGAAGAACATGGGCTACTACATGGTCATCTACCTGGCCGGCCTGCAGGGCTGCAACCCTGACCTGAACGAGGCCGCCGAGCTGGACGGCGCCAACCGCTGGCAGCAGTTCTGGCACATCACCCTGCCCCAGCTGCGCCCCACCACCTTCTTCGTCGTCATCATGCTGACCATCTCGGGCTTCAAGGTGTACGACCAGATGTACATGATCACCCAGGGCGGCCCCGGCAATGCGACCATGACCCTGGTGTACTACATTTACAACGTGGCTTTTGTCAACACCCCCAAGTACGGCTATGCCAGCGCCATCGCCATGGTCCTGTTCGTACTGGTGCTGATCGTCACCATCGTCCAGTTCCGCGGCTCCCGCGGCGAAAACTAAGGGAGGAGGATCATCATGGCTGTCACTGCTATCAAGGACCACGCGTCCCAGAAACGGCGCAACGCGATCATGCGCTTTTTCATCTACTTCTTCCTGATCGTCATCACCGCTTTCATGCTGCTGCCCTTCCTCTGGATGCTGTCCTCCTCCTTTAAGGAGAACAAGGACGTGTTCGGCTTCCCCATCCAGTGGATCCCCGCCGACCCCCGCTGGGAGAACTACGTCGATATCTGGACCGAGATCCCCCTGCTGACCTTCATCAAGAACACGGCCAAGATCACCATCGTGGTCACTCTGCTGCAGCTGTTCACCTCGTCCTTCGCGGCTTACGCCTTTGCCAAGATGCAGTTCAAGGGCAAGAACGTCCTGTTCCTGGGCTACATCGCCACCATCGCGGTGCCCTGGCAGGCGTACATGGTGCCGCAGTTCATGATGATGAGCTCCTGGGGCCTGAACAACACCCACCTCGCCATCATGTGCCTGCAGGCGTTCAGCGCCTTCGGTGTCTTTTTGATGAAGCAGTTCTATGAAGGGGTGCCCAGTGAACTGTGTGAGGCGGCCCGCATCGACGGCCTGACCGAATACGGCATCTGGTGGCACATCATGCTGCCGCTGAGCCTGCCGGCGCTGTCCACGCTGACCATCTTCACCTTCGTCAACACCTGGAACGACTTCCTCGGACCCCTGATCTACCTGACCCGGACCGAGCTCAAGACCATCCAGATCGGCCTGCGCATGTTCATCTCCCAGTATTCGGCTGAGTACGGCCTGATCATGGCGGCTTCCGTGGTCGTTCTGATCCCGGTGCTGATCGTTTTCCTCTCCCTCCAGAAGTACTTTGTCCAGGGTGTTGCATCCTCGGGCATTAAGGGGTAAAATAGCCCTGGAGGGACCCTATTCCGCCGCCTGCCGGCCGGCAGGCGAATGTCCACATCACGATCGACGGGCGGGGCCGGGGTGATCCCCGGCTCCGCCCCTTTTTGCAAGGAGGCTTGTCCCATTATGAGAACCTTCTCCAACCGCGCCCTGACCGACGCAGAAGCCCGTCAGGCCCTGGCCGACGCCTGCAAGCAGGTAGAGACCAATCTGCCCCTGTACACCTGGCAGTGCCAGAACCATTCCAGCGTGGACGGCATCTACCCCGGCTGCCCCAACGATCAGTGGACCTGCGGCTTCTGGCCCGGCGAGATCTGGCTGGCCTACGAGGCCACCGGCGACGAGGCTTTCCAAAAAGCCGCCCTGGTGCAGGTGGACAGCTTTGCCGACCGCATCCGGCGCAAAGTATCGGTGGACCACCACGACATGGGCTTTTTGTACAGCCCCTCCTGCGTGGCGGCCTGGAAGCTGGTGGGCAGCGAAAAGGGCCGTGACGCCGCCATCGCCGCCGCCGACCAGCTGCTGACCCGCTACCAGCCCAGCGGCCGCTTCCTGCAGGCGTGGGGCGCCATGGACGACCCCGACAACTACCGCTTTATCATCGACTGTATGCTGAACGTCCCCCTGCTGTACTGGGCCACCGAAGTGACCGGCGACGAGAAGTACCGCGACATCGCCGCGGCCCACACCGCCACCTGCCTGGCCAACTCCTTCCGCCCCGACGGCAGCACCTACCACACCTTCTACATGAACCCCGACGGCACCCCCAAGGGCGGCCGCACCTGCCAGGGCTATAAGGACGACAGCTTCTGGGCCCGGGGCCAGGCCTGGGGCGTCTACGGCAGCGCCATCGGCTACACCTACACCCACGACGAAAAGTTCCTGGATGTGTTCCGCAAGGCGCTGGACTTCTACCTCTCCCGCCTGCCCGAGGACCTGGTCCCCTGCTGGGACATGATCTTTGCTCCTGAGAGCGGCGAGCCCCGGGACTCCTCCTCGGCGGCCATCGTGGCCTGCGGCCTGCTGGAGGCGGCCAAGTACGGCGCCCCCGCCGAAGCCGAACAGTGGCGGACCCTGGCCCGCCAGATGCTGGCATCCCTGGCGGACCACTACGCCGTCAAGCCCGGCACCCTGGGCTCGGGCCAGCTGCTGCACGGCACCTACAGCAAAAAGAGCCCCTACAACACCTGCACCCCCGAGGGCGTGGACGAGTGCACCAGCTGGGGCGACTATTTCTACATGGAGGCCCTCACCCGCCTGACCAAGGACTGGGAGATGTACTGGTAACAGCCCGGCCCGCCCAATCATTCCATAGGAAAAGAGGAATTTGCCATGCAGCTTTCCACCAAACAGGACTTTCAGGCCCTGATGCACCTGTTTCTCGACCCCCTCAAACCCTATTACTCGGCGGGCGGGGCCCGGCTCCATCTGGGCGAGACCGGCGTGACCTACGGCCAGGCCGCCATCGAGCTGGAGGCGTTCAGCCGGCCGCTTTGGGCGCTGGTCCCCTTCTGGGTGGGCGGCGGCTCCGACCCGGAATTTGAGGACATCTACCGCCGGGGCCTGGCCGCCGGCTCCGACCCGGAAAACCCCGAATACTGGGGCGAATGCAAGGACTACGACCAGTGCTTTGTGGAGATGGCCGCCATCGCCTGCGGCCTGCTGAACGCGCCCGAAAAGCTGTGGGACCCCCTGTCCGGCGCCGAAAAGCAGAACCTGGCCCGCTGGCTGGACCAGATCAACCACCACCAGATCCCCGAGTGCAACTGGCAGTTCTTCATGATCCTGGTCAACCTGGCCCTGAAAAAGTGCGGGATGCCCTACGACCCCGAGAACATGGCCCGCGGCCTGGCCCGCATCGACAGCTACTACAGCGGGGACGGCTGGTCCACCGACGGCGCCAGCCCCCAGAAGGACTACTACATCCCCTGGGCCATCCAGTATTACGGGGTGCTGTACTCCAAGTTTGCGGCGGACACGGACCCCGAGCGGGCCGCGCTCTACCGCAGCCGGGCCGAGCTGTTTGCCCAGCAGTTCATCTACTGGTTCGACGAGAACGGTGCGGCCCTGCCCTACGGCCGCAGCCTGACCTACCGCTTTGCCCAGAACTGCTTCTGGGCCGCCTGCGTCTGGGCCGGGCTGGAGCCCTTCCCCCTGGGGGTGATGAAGGGGCTGATCGTCCGCAATTTCAACTGGTGGCTGGACCAGAAGATGTTCGACCGGGACGGCATTTTGACCATCGGCTACTGCTACCCCCAGATGTACATGGCCGAGCGCTACAACGCCCCGGGCAGCCCCTATTGGGGGATGAAGAGCTTCATCCTGCTGGCTCTGCCCGACAGCCATCCCTTCTGGTCGGCTGAGGCCGAGCCCATGCCCGCCCTGGACGCCCTCAAGCCCATGCCCCACGCGAATATGCTGGTGGCCCGGACCAAGGGCCGCGTGACGGCCTACGCCGCCGGCGTCAACGAGGGCCACGGCCACGGCCAGTTCCCCGAAAAGTACGCCAAGTTCGCCTATGACACCCGGTTCGGCTTCTGCGCTTCCCGCAGCCGCGAGGTGATTTACCAGGCGGCCCCCGACAGTATGCTGGCCTTTGTCATCGACGACAACGTCTTTGTCCGCAAGGTATCCCTCTCCCACGAGATCCGCGCCGACCGGGTGGTCAGCAAGTGGTCCCCCTTCCCCGGCATCACCGTGACCACCACCGTCCTGCCCACCGCGGACGGCCACATCCGCCGCCACGAGATCGAAAGCGCTTACCCCTGCGAGGCCTACGACTGCGGCTTTGCCGTGCCGAACTTCGCCCCCGGCTATGTGGAGTCCACCGCCGGCGGCGCGGCCACCGCCCGCAACGCCGCCGTCTCCTGCACCGTGTCGGGCAGCGGCGAGGGCACCGTCATCAAATGCGACCCCAACGTCAGCCTGTACAGCACCAACGTCTGTATCCCTGCCGTCCGGTACGCCATCCCCGAGGGGCGCACCGTGCTCGAGACCGAGATCAAGGCCCAGGCGTGAGAGCGGCTGCGGATATTCTTTCCGGCGAAATTTATACAAAAGCGATTTTTGCACAGAGCGTCCGCTTATGCGGACGCTCTTTTTTGGTTGCGCCTCTGTAGCCCTCTCCGCCGCCTGCGGCGGTACGGTTGCGGTGCCCTGCTTTTGCTTCGGGCGTCGCTGCGCCCTCGCAAAAGACAGACCGCTGCCCCTGCTCTGCTTCGGCTGTTTCTGCCGCAGGCAGCGCCTCAGCTGCGCAGCCCACCACCCATAGATGTACCCCCTGCGCCCTGCGGGCGCACCCCCCGAGGGGGCTTCAAGCGAAAAGCGCTTTTACTGTAAACATACAGCAAGAGAAGTTGCTTTTTGAGTTTGCCTTACCACCGCTTAGCCGCTATTCACGGGCGTGCACTTGGCTCTCCCCGCGGGAGAGCTGGCGAGACGCCCGCAAGGGCGGCGAGACTGAGAGGGGAGGCTCCCCCGCGTGCGGGGGAGCTGGCACAGGGTGCGAAGCGCCCTGTGACTGAGAGGGCTAAAAAGCTGGCGCGAAGCGCCTGAGAGGGGAGCAAACGCAGCGCCCGCCCTTTCCCCTTGCGTCTCCCCCGCCGCCGTGCTATGATGGGGGCAAAGGAGGCGTATAGCCATGTGGTTTGTGTTTGCAATGGGGTCGGCTGTCTTTGCGGCGTTGACTTCCATTTTGGCGAAGATCGGCATCGAGGGGGTCAACTCCACCCTGGCGACCGCGATACGGACGGCGGTTGTGCTGGTCATGTCCTGGGGAATGGTGCTGCTGACCGGCACACAGGGCGGCATGAAGGAGATCACGCCGCGCAGCTGGCTGTTTTTGATCTTGTCCGGGCTGGCGACAGGGGCGTCGTGGCTGTGCTATTACCACGCGCTGCAGATTGGCGAGGCGTCCAAGGTGGTGCCGGTGGACAAGCTGAGCGTGGTCATCACGCTGGCGTTGGCCTTCCTGATTTTGCACGAGCCTGCCAGCGCCAAAAGCCTGTTTGGCTGCGCGCTGATCGCGGCGGGGACGCTGTTCATGGTATTATAAAAGGAAAACCGCTCCGGGGCAGAAATGCTTCGGGGCGGTTTTGTGTCAGATGGAAAGGAATATCGCTTACTTGTCGAGACCGTTGCGGCGGACAAGGTCGCGGGTGTACAGGGCGCGGGTGGCGTTCAGGACGGCCAGTACCATCACGCCGACGTCGGCGAAGATGGCCAGCCACATCCCGGCCAGGCCCAGCGCGCCCAGCACCAGGCAGGCCGCCTTGACGGCCAGGGCAAAGACGATGTTTTGGTAGACGATGCGGATGGTGCGGCGGGAAATGTCCATCGCCAGCGCGATGCGGGCGGGGTCGTCGTCCATCAGGACGATGTCGGCGGCCTCGATGGCGGCGTCCGAGCCCAGCGCGCCCATGGCGATGCCCAGGTCGGCGCGGGAGAGGACGGGGGCGTCGTTGATGCCGTCCCCCACAAAGGCCAGGTTTTCCCGGGGCTGCTTTTCGTCAAGGAGGGCTTCCACCTGGGTGACTTTGTCCTCGGGCAGCAGGCCGGCGCGGTACTCGCCGATGCCCAGTTGGGAGGCCACGGCCCTGGCCACCGGCTCGGCGTCGCCGGTGAGCATGACGGTGCGGCGGACCCCTGCCCGCTTCAGGCCGGCGATGGCCTGGGCGGCGGTGGGCTTCACCACGTCCGAGATCAGGATGTACCCGGCATAAGCGCCGTCGATGGCCACATACACCAGGGTGCCGGGCTGGGCGGCCGCGGGGACGGTCAGGCCCAGTTTGGCCATCAGGCGGGCGTTGCCCACAGCCACAGCCCTGCCGTCCACCTGGGCGGTGATGCCGTAGCCGCCCAGCTCCTCCACGTTGGCGGCGCGGGCGGGGTCCAGCTCCTTGCCGCAGGCTTTTTTCAGGCTCTGGGAAATGGGGTGCTTGGAGTAGCTTTCGGCCAGGGCCGCCGTTTCCAGCAGGGCGGCGGCGTCCACGCCGGCGGCGGGATAGACGCCGGTCACTTCAAAGACGCCCTGGGTCAGGGTGCCGGTCTTGTCAAAGACCACGATGCCGGTGCGGGACAGTTCTTCCAGATAGGTGGAACCCTTGACCAGGATGCCGCAGGCGCTGGCTCCGCCGATGCCCCCGAAAAAGCTCAGAGGGATCGAAATGACCAGCGCGCACGGGCAGCTGATGACAAGGAAAGTCAGGGCGCGGTAGACCCAGTCCCCGAAGGCGGCGGGCTGGCCTAAAAGCAGCAGCACCAGCGGCGGCAGCACCGCCAGCGCCAGGGCGCTGTAGCAGACCGCCGGAGTGTATACGCGGGCGAACCGGGTGATGAAGTTTTCGGCCCGGGCCTTTTTCATGCTGGAATTTTCCACAAGGTCCAAAATGCGGGAGACGGTGGACTCCCCAAACTCTTTGGTGGTGCGCACCCGCAGCAGGCCGCTGATGTTCACGCAGCCGCTGATGATCTCGTCGCCGGTCTTGGCGTCCCGGGGCAGGCTCTCGCCGGTGAGGGCGGCGGTGTTCAGGGTGGAGGCGCCCTCGATGATGACGCCGTCGATGGGCACCCGCTCCCCCGGCTCGATGACGATGACCGAACCCACTTCCACCTCGTCGGGGTCCACCTGCTCAAAGGAGCCGTCCTCCTGTTCGAGGTTGGCGTAGTCGGGGCGGATATCCATCAAAGCGGCGATGCTGCGGCGGCTTTTGCCCACCGCCACGCTCTGGAACAGCTCGCCGATCTGGTAGAACAGGATGACGGCGCAGCCCTCGGCAAACTCCCCCAGGGCGAACGCGCCCACCGTGGCCACCGCCATCAGGAAGCACTCGTCAAAGGGCTGCCGGTTCTTGACGCCCAGCACGGCCTTGCGCAGCACGTCCCAGCCCACCACCAGGTAGGGGATCAGGTACAGCAGGACCATGGGCACCGGGACCATCTCCAGCAGGCCGGTGAGAGGCAGCAGCTGGATCAGCACCAGCAGGACCGCCGCGATCAGGATGCGGTAAAGCATCTTTTTTTGCTTGGGATTCATGGCAGACGCCTCCTTGTATCAGTCAGTTGCGCGGGTTTTCCACGGGGATTCGGGTGGATGCGGGGTTTCTCCACAGTTTCCACCTGTTTTCCCCCATAAAAGCGTGGATAAAAAGGGCTTTTTCACGTAAAATTTGAACTTTTCCGCAAAAGCGGTTGAAAAACCAGTGGAAAAAGTTGAAAACTACACGGCTTTCCACCGCTCCGCTGGGTGGAAAACCGGAACGAAAAACGTTCCGGTCTCCTCTGCCCTGTTGGATTGTGTCTTGTCAGATGCCGAAGATCTCGCAGTCGTCCTCCACCTTTTTGCAGTTGGCATAGACCTGCTGCATCACGGCCTTGTGGTCCTGGCCTTCCTCAAACTCTACGCTCATTTTCAGGGTCATGAAGTTGACGGTGGCATTCTTGACGCCGGGGGTTTTTTGGGCGGCTGCCTCCATCTTGTTGGCGCAGTTGGCGCAGTCCACGTCGATCTTGTAGGTTTTTTTCATGATGTACCGGTCCTTTCCAAATGTGTCATTCTTCGATATGCTCCATCCCCAGCGAGAGGATGCTGCGCACATGGTCGTCGTCCAGGGCGTAGTAGACGGTCTTGCCGTCCCGGCGGAACCGCACCAGCTTGGAGTCCTTCAGCACCCGCAGCTGATGGCTGACGGCGGACTGGCTCAGCCCTACCTCGGCGGCGATGTCCTGGACGCACAGCTCCTGGTCGTGGAGGGCGTACAGGATTTTGATCCGGGTGGAATCGCCGAACACCCGGAACAGGTCCGCCAGTTCGTACAGGATCTCATCGTCCGGCATCTCGGCGGGGGCGTCCTTGGGGGCGGGTCGTTCCATCGGTTCCATCGTTTGACCTCCTTGTCGGGTTTGTAACATATGAATGCTTGCTCATGTGTTCATTATAACACCGCGCAGGCCAAAGTCAAGGGGGTTTTTGAAAAAATTTTTTCGGTAAAATGCAACAAACTTGCAGGTTCTTCCTTTTCTGTCCAAAAGACGTGCAATGGGCCGCGAAATGTGCTATTCTATAAAAAAGGCGCGCCGCCGGGCGGTGCGCACAAAAAAGGGCCGCGCTTTCGGCGCGGCCCTGCAAGGAGGACAAAACGATGCTGGAAGCTGGACTTCGCGGCACGGCCACGGTGGCCGTCACCGCCGCAAACACCGCCCGCGCCATGGGCAGCGGCACATTGGAAGTATTTGCCACGCCGGCCCTGGCCGCGCTGGCCGAACGGACCTGCTGGCAGAGCGTGGCCCCTGAACTGGAGCCGGGCAGCGGCACAGTGGGCGCCAAGCTCTCGCTGGAACACACCGCCCCCACCCCGGTGGGGATGCACGTCACCTGTGAAAGCGAGCTGATCGCGGTGGAGGGCCGCAAGCTGACCTTCACCGTCACCATGCGGGACGAGAAAGGCCCGGTGGGCCAGGGCGTCCACGAGCGGGTCATCATCAACGACGCCAGGTTTCTCGCCAAGGCCGAGGCCAAGCGGGGGTAAGCGTCAGCAGGGCGGGCCGCCTGTTGGGTGGGGCGGCTCTTCCCTGCCGGGCAGCGCGAGGGGCGGCGGCTCGGCCGCCAGATACGCCTCCTCGGCGCGGGCCTGCGCCTCGGTCAGCAGCCGGATGGCCGCTTCGCTGGCGCGAAACATTTCAAGGTAAAGCTCTCTGTAATCCGGCGCGGCGACACGCCCCCTTTCGCTTGACGGTATGGGGTTAGGGTGCCCGGCGGGCCGGCCCTTCATGCGGCCGGGGAGGGTTTTCCAATAGGATAAAATCAAAGGAGGATGTTGTATGGAAAAGGTTGTAAGTTTTTTGACAGCTCTGGTCATGACGATTTCGGGGTTCTTTTTCCCGCAGACGGGCGGGGAAATCTACCTCCTCGGCGAGAGCCACTCCAACGCCACCATGACGGCGAAAGAGCTGGAACTCTGGGGTGAATGTTATGACCAGGGGATGCGCGACCTCTTTGTCGAGTTCCCCTACTATATGGGCGAATACCTCAATTTATGGATGGACGCGCCGGATGATACCATTCTGACCCAGATTTTTGCGGACATTTCCGACACTGCCGGAGCCTCGCAGGTGGTCTGGGACTTTTTCCACACCATCAAGGAACAGTACCCGGAGACAGTGTTCCATGGCACCGACGTCGGCCATTGTTATGAAACCATGGGCGCGCGGTATCTCGCCTACCTTGAGCAGACCGGGCAAAAGGACAGCGAAGCCTACCGCATTACTCTCGAAAACATCGAGCAGGGGCGTTCCTATTATGAGGATCACGACGGCGACTATGCGTACCGCGAGCCGCTGATGGCCCAGAATTTCCAGCGCGCTTATGATGCCCTGCCCGCCGGCACCAGTGTGATGGGAATTTACGGCGCTGAACACACCAACCCCGGCGAACTCGATCCTACCGGCTCCGCACCGAATATGGCCAGCCAGCTGCAGGAAGTTTATGGCGACAAACTGCACAGCACCGACCTGACCGCCACTGTTGAAGAAACAGAGCGTGCTGGCGAGACCCAGACCGTCACCATTGGCGGGCAGGCGTATACTGCCGTCTTGCTGGCTGCCTACCGCCGCCCTGCCACCGGCGAGGGCGTGGCCTACTGGCAGGTACCGGGCGCTTACGATGTTGCCAAGGGGCTGCCCCTCAGCAATATTGTCTACCCTCTCCCCAACTTCCCCTGCGAGACAGAACAGGGCCAGGTCTACATTGTGGAAACCACGCAGTCCGACGGCACAGTTGAGCGCAACTTCTGCCGTACCGATGGCGAGATTTACTATGATATGGTCTGTGCCACGGGCTTTATCCCTGAGGGTTAAAATTTCAAACAGCGTCTATAGAAACAGAAAAGGAGGTCCCCCATGAAAAAACTGGCAAGTTTGTTCGCGGCGCTAGTGCTGATGCTGGCGCTGGCTGCGCCCGGCGCGGCGGCCGTGCAGCCCGAAACCGGCCGCATCTACCTCTACGGCGAGACCCACGCCGACCCCGCCTGTCTGGAGCAGGAGCTGGCCGCCTGGGACAGGTATTACAAAGAACTGGGGATGCGGGATCTTTTCATCGAGGTGCCATCCTACGCCGCCCAGTTCATGAACCTGTGGATGAAAGCGGAGGATGACGCCATCCTCAGCCGCCTGTTTGAGGATTTGGAAGGCACCCTCATGCACGACCAGAAAATCTGGGATTTTTACAAGTCCATCAAGGAACAATACCCCGAGACGGTCTTTCACGGCTTTGACGTGGGCCACCAGTACAACACCACCGGCACCCGCTACCTGATCGGCCTGGCGCTGACCGGGCAGATGGGGTCGGCCGACTGGGACGAGGCCCAGCGGGTGATCGAGCAGGGCAAGCAGTATTACAAGACCGGCGACGGCGCTTACCGCGAAAACTGCATGGCCGAAAACCTCGCCCGCGCCTTCGAGGCCCTGCCCATGGGGGCCAGCGTCATGGTCATCACCGGGTCGGCCCACTCCAACCTGTACGCCATGGATTACAACACCGGCACGGTGCCCTGTATGGCGGGCCAGCTGCGCCAGCAGTACGGCGCGGCCCTGCAGGCCCGCAACCTCTCGGACGGCATCGACTACACCCGCGCCGGGGATACCCAGCTCGTCCGCCTCGGCGGGACGGATTACACCGCCGTCTGCCTGGGCGAACAGGACCTGTCCAGCCGCCTGCCGGGGTACCAGTCCCGCATCTTCTGGCTGGTCGAGGGGGCCTATGAGGCCGCCTGCGCCCTGCCCGCCACCGGTGAGTTTTTGCCCTATGACAATTACCTGAACCCTGTGGAAGAAGGCCAGGTCTACCGGATAGACTACCTTCTGGCCGACGGCAGCACCGAGTCCCGCTATTACCGCGCCGACGGTACGCTCTGGCAGGGCCAGCCGGTGACCGCCGGCTTTGCGCCGGAGGGCGTGTAAGATTTTAGCATGGCGCTTTTGTAATACGTGCGGACTATCGAAAAAAGTCCCGTCCAGCCGACATGTGCGGATGGACGGGACACCGACAGGGAAATTTGGCGCTGAGAGTGTGCGAGCCGCTTCGCGACGAGTGCGCGGTTCAGCGCTAAATTTTGTCCCCAGGGGGCAGCCGCGCCAAGCGCGTCTAGTGGACGAAGCAGCGAAGGCGCGGCTGGCGCAGCGCTCCGGTTTTCGCAAGCGCCCACTGTGGCGCGCCGCGAAAATCGGCTAAGCGCAAGAGAGCCAGGGGGAAGGAATTTCTGCCGCGCGTATGCGCGCAGAAATGGGTTCCCCCTAAAGTGTGGCGCATTGCGCTACACTAAAATTTTGTCTATTTGGCGCACTTTCTGCGGTCAGGGGCTTTCGCTTTGTTCAAATTTGTGATATAATACAGCCAGTAGACCTACACAGAAAGGGGGAGAGCCCATGCTGGAAGACGCGTTTCAGGCCGTCTACACCAAGTTCAAGCTGCACTTTTATCAAAAGGTGTTCCACCGGTTCGCCACGCGTGAGGCCACGCTGACCACCGTTGAATCCTTCTGCATGGAGGGCATCATGGCGATGGGCGAGCCCACCATTGCCGAGTTTTCCCGCATGATGCAGATTTCGACGCCCAACGCCGCCTATAAGATCGGCAGCCTGGTCCGCAAAGGCTATGTGGAAAAGATCCAGTCCACCACCGACCGCCGGGAGTACCACCTGCGCCCCACCCAGAAATACATCGACTACTACAGCATCAGCTATTCCTACCTGCACACCGTCATCGAGCGGGTGCGCGAGCGCTTCTCCCCCGAGGACGTGAAAAAGCTGGAGGAAATGCTGGTCATCATCAACGATGAGCTGATGCCCGAGCTGCAGCTGCCGCCCCGCAAGGCGGCCCCTGACAAGCCCGCTCAGCCCGCGCCCTCCCCCAGTGCTCCGCCGGAGGAGTAAGGCGCACATTTGCCAACCCCACCCAAAACAGCACAGCCGCCCCCGGCGCCGAAAGGCGCCGGGGGCGGTTTGGCTTGTCCCGCCCATCCGTACATGCCGGCTGGACGGGACTTATTTTATTTTGACGTATCGTTCGGGTGAGACTTTTTTGTATGGGGTTCAGGCGGCTCAGAAGCAGTAGCCGGTCACGATGGGCTGGCGGTGCTGGGTCTGGTCGTTGAAGTATTCGTTGTAGCAGATGCCCAAAAAGCCACCGGCCACGTTGTACACGTTGCTGAAGCCGTGGCCCTGCAGGGCCATGACGGCGTTATAGCTGCTCTGGCCGATCTGGCAGTGGATATACACCGGGCGGTCTTTGGGGAGCTCGTCCAGACGGCCGCGCAGCTGAGCCAGAGGGATGTTCACCGCCGTTGTGATGTGGCCCTGGGCATAGGCGGCCGCGGGGCGCACGTCGATGATGCAGGCACCCGACTCCACCAGGCCGCGCACCTGGTCCACGTGCACCTGACGGAACGCGCCGTCCAGCAGGTTGCAGGCCACCAGGCCGGCGTAGTTCACCGGGTCCTTGGCGGTGGAGAAAGGCGGCGCATAGCACAGCTCAAGGTCCCGCAAATCGTCCACCGTGCCGCCGAACTTGATGACGGCGGCTACCACGTCCACCCGCTTGGGGGCGTCCCCCTTGGAGATGGCCTGTGCGCCCAGCACCCGGCCGGTGGGCTTTTCAAAGATCAGCTTGAAGTGCATCGGACAGCTGCCGGGCATCAGGGACACCCGGTCCTTGGGCAGGACGTAGGAAGTCTCGTAGGCAAGGCCCTCCTGCTGGCACTGGGCCTCGGTGAGGCCGGTGCTGGCGGCGTTGTAGTCGAACACCCTGATGCAGCTGGAGCCGATATAGCCGGTATTGCGCACCGGGCGGCCCATCAGATGGTCGGCGGCCTGCCGCGCCTGCTTCTGGGCGGGGCCTGCCAGCTGCAGCATCATGGGCTTGTGGGTGATGGCGTTAAACACCTCCACCGCGTCGCCGACGGCGTAGATGTCAGGGTCGCTGGTCTGGTAGTTGGCGTCCACCAGCAGGGCGCCCCGCTGGTTGGCGGCAAGCCCGGCCTGGACGGCCAACGCGGTGTCGGGACGGACGCCCACCGCCATGACCACCGCGTCCCCGGGGACGGCGCGGCCCGACTTGAGTTCCACGTCCGACCCGTGGAAGGCCACCACCGAGTCGCCCAGCACCAGCTCTACCCCGTGGTCCAGCATTTCCTTGTGCAGAATCTGCACCATGTCGTAATCGTAGGTGCGCAGGATCTGGGGCATGGCCTCGATCACCGCGACTTCATAGCCGGCCTCCCGCAGATTGACCGCCACCTCGATGCCGATGAAGCCGCCGCCGATCACCGACACCCGCCGGGCGCTCTGCTGCTGCAAAAAGCTGTGCAGCCGGGCCACGTCGTCCACCGTCTTGACGGTGAACAGGCTGGCTTCCGCAATGCCGGGGATGCGGGGCACCACCGCGTTGGCCCCCGGGGCCAGCACCAGCTTATCGTAGCTTTCGGCGTACACCTTGCCGGTGGCGAGGTCCTTGACCTGCACCTGCTTTGCCTGCCGGTCGATGGCCACCGCCTCGCTGGCGGTGCGGGTCTCGATGTTGTAGCTGTCCCGCAGGGCTTCGGGCGTGTTCAGGACCAGCTTTTCGGTCTGGTCCACCGTGCCGCTCAGCCGGTAGGGCAGGCTGCAGTTGGAATAGGACACGTGGCCGCCCTTTTCCAGCATCACGATCCGGGCCTGCTCGTCCAGCCGGCGCAGCCGGGCCGCCGCCCCCGCGCCTCCGGTGTTGCCGCCGATGATGACATACTTCATATGATGTGAGCCTCCTTTTCAGACAACGAGAACGCCCCTCCCGCGGGCTGCCCCCGCAGAGACGGCAAATCATATTTTTAGCATACCAAAAAACGGCCGTAAAGTCAGTAAGAAGGTCACATTTGGGGGCGGGTGGGGAAATTTTCCCCTCTCAGGCGCTTCGCGCCAGCTCTCCCGGAGGGAGAGCCAAGTGCACGCCCGTGGACAGAGGAAAACTTTGTGGTAAGGCGAACTTTTTTGCGGCTTTGCCTTACCACAAACTTTGCTGCGATTGACGCAGGTACACTTGGCTCCCCCCGCGGGGGAGCTGCCATGCCGCAAAGCGGCATGACTGAGAGGGGAGCAAAAAACTGCATAAATATACAAAATTTACCACTCCCACGCTCAAAATTCCTTCCCGCGCCTGTGGCGCGAACCGGGCCGGCAAGATAGGAAGTAAAGAAAAGAAAGCAAAAACCAAAAAATAGTAAATCGGGCCTTGACACCGGGGGGGGTATGCTATAATGCCTTTGAAAGGAAAGGACCTTCCTTTCAACCTGTTTTGGGTCTCTATCTTTTATACACCATAAGG